>CAZSBQ010000310.1:0-3687 GCA_964604795.1 uncultured Victivallales bacterium
GGGGAACCCACCCTAGTGGAAGCGGCCGGTTTCGTTTTTTTGGCGGCCGGGATCGCAACGGCCGTCCATGCCTCCTACCTGATGACTGCCATGAGCTTGGGCGCCTTTTTGGCTTGGAGAGCTGGCGACGAAGCTCGTCCGTTTCACGTGATCGAAGGTGTGAGCGAACCTTTTCTGGCGGTGTTCTTCGTGCTGGCGGGGCTTCGCTTTGAACTGGACGTGTTGACCGAATTGGGTTGGATTGGCCTAGCCTATGTGATCGCGCGTGCCGCGGGGTTGATCGTCGGCGGCTACGCGGGCGGATGGCTAGCGGCGGCGCCCCGCGTGGTCCGCAGGAGAATCGGGTACTGCATTCTTCCCCAAGCCGGCGTGGCGCTGGGCTTCGCTTTGCTCGCACAAAACAAGATGCCGCAATACGGGGACTCTCTTCTGCCTCTGGTCATCGCCACCACAGTGATCTTCGAAATTGCAGGCCCGGCAATCGCACGCTGGCACCTGCGAAAGTCAGGCGAGATGAAAGGCGCGGAGAACGGGTAGTCAGAATCGAGCGAAGTCTCATGGACAGCACCCCTCGGGCAACAAAACGCCCCGCACCCCAGGGTGAGGCTGGGGGGGGGGACCCATAGCGTCGCCGTACGCGTCAATCGATCCTGTGCCCTGAATATGGTCTCCGCTACAGGCAGGGATGCCTGTAGTACTGCCGAACCCTTGCTACAGGCAGGGATGCCTGTAGTACTGCCGAACCCTTGCTACAGGCAGGGATGCCTGTAGTACTGCCGAACTCTTGCTGCAGGCAGGGATCTCTGTAGTGCTGCAAACTCTTGGCACCTGAACTCTCCCTCGGCCACGAGAAGTCTCTCCCGGTGACAATGGCACTGCTCTGACCCCGCTTTAAGGGTTCTCCGATTGATGAATCAGCCGAATCCTCATGACAGACTGCGGAATTCGCGTGTTTAATAGTGGAAACAACGCGAGCTTTCTTTGTTTGCGGCGTTCCGGACGAGGACGCTCGGAAAGAGTTGTTGAAGTCGAAAACGCAAATCTGCATCCATGAAAGGAGGTGATGTTCGAAGAGAAATCTTTTGAAAACCGAGTGAAGAGGAGACGTTCAGCCGGAAACCAAACGGCGCCTCCAGAGGCGCACTGAAATCCAACACTAGGAGATCAACCATGAAACAACGTATTAAATGTCAACCCTTAAGCAGTATTGCCAGTATAGTCCTCGCTCTCGGCATGTCGGCATTGCCGGTGATCGGACAGGAAAACAATCTGACCGACCAGGAGATCACCAACGCGGTCTCCGACGAGCTGATGGAAGATACGGCGGTGATCAGCGACAATATCGATGTCGAGACCGAAGAAGGCGTCGTTACGCTGAGCGGCGAAGTGGCCAACATTCTCGCCAAACAGCGCGCGGAGGAAATCGCCTCCATGGTCAAAGGCGTTAGAGGGATCGTCAACACTGTCCAAGTGCAGATGCCGGTCCGAGCCGATTTCGAGATCGAGGAAGACATCCAGGAAGCGCTGGTTGCCGATGCGGCAACCGAATCCTGGGAAGTCACGGTGGGGGTCGACGATGGTCAAGTGACACTCACCGGGACCGTGGACTCCTGGCAGGAAAAGCAGCTGGCTGCCAGCGTCGCCAAGGGCGTGCGCGGGGTCACCGGTCTGCAGAACGCGATCACGGTTGATTATGAAGCCGACCGCACCGACCAGGAGATCAAGAACGAAATCGAGGCCGCCTTGGATTGGGACACCTATATCGACGACGCCTTGATCAAGGTCTCGGTGGATGACGGGCAGGTACGCCTGAGCGGAACCGTCGGCAGTGTGGCCGAAAAGAATCGCGCCACGACCGAAGCGTGGGTCGCCGGCGTTGAATCCGTCGACAGCGAAGCGTTGGATGTCAGGATGTGGGCGCGTGACGACACGTTGCGGGAAGACAAGTACGTGTCCCGTTCGGAAACGGAGATTCGGGAGGCGGTGCACAAGACCTTCCTCTATGATCCGCGCGTGAACAGCCAGGCGGTTGACGTGGAGGTCGACGAGGGCACTGTCACGCTGCGCGGAGAGGTCGACAATCTCAAGGCGCGTCTGGCCGCCGCAGGGGATGCGCGAAGCGTCGTGGGTGTGTGGAGTGTCAAAAATCAGCTAAAAGTGCGGTCCGAAGACATCAGCGACGCACGCATTGAGCGCAGCGCGGAAAATGCGATCGAACGCGATCCGTATCTGAATCGCTACGACATTACGGTTTCTGTCACTGATGCAGAGGTTTATCTGTACGGCAATGTGAACTCCACCTTCGAGAAGTCGAGGGCCGACGACATCGCCAGCCGGCAGACCGGGGTAGCCAGGGTTCACAACCATCTGGTGGTGAATGCCCCCTCTGCCACGCGCTACGGCCCATACACTACGGAGCCGTATCCGTACGACTACGACTGGTATGAGCCCGGCGACCAAACCGGGTTGAAGAGTGACTGGGAACTGGAACGCGACATTAGGGACGAGCTGTTCTGGAGCCCCTTCGTAGACCAGGAAGACATTAACGTCAGCGTCGACGACGGTGTCGCGATCCTAACCGGCACAGTCGACACCTGGGGCGAACGGGAAGCCGCCCGAGAGAACGCTCTCGAGGGGGGGGCCATTGCCGTGAGCAACAATCTCGATGTCGAGTTCGGCCCGAACTACTACAAGCCGTAGTCCAACCCGCAATGGTGACGTCAGTCGGTGAAAATGGTCGCCGACTGGCGTCTCTCGACGTATTGGCGAACCAATGAACTGCAACCCTATGTCCCCGGAAAAAGGAGATTGAAATGAAGACTCGCAAGCATCCAACAACGAAATTGCCCCCCACACGCCGCGCGGTCTCGACAGCGCTGACCACGCTGGCGGTGCTGGTGTGCACGGCGGTCTCGCAATCGGCCGATCTCGCACCCCATGCAAGCGCCATGGGGAAGGAGTTTCAGCGCATCGCCGAAAAAGTCAGACCAGCCGTGGTGAGCATAACCAGCGTTCGCGTTGTAGAGTCCGAAGGCATGGGAATGCTTGAACGCTTCTTTGAGCGGCAGATGCCCGAAGGATTCGACTTCAACGCACCCGAACGGAAATTTCGGCGCCGGGGACTCGGCTCGGGGGTGATTGTCTCCAAAGACGGGATCATCCTCACAAACAACCACGTGGTGGCGGACACGGAAGAACTGACGGTTACACTGCATGATGATCGTCAGTTCAGCGCCAAGATCGTCGGCACCGATCCCCCCACGGAACTGGCGATTCTCAAGATTGACGGCAAAGACCTGCCGACGGCCGAACTGGGCGATTCCAGCACCCTTCACACGGGCGGGTTTGTCCTCGCCATCGGAAGCCCCTTCGGCCTGGCCCATACGGTCACGGTCGGCAACATCAGTGCCAGAGGTCGAGCAAACGTCGGCATTGCCGAATACGAGGATTTCATCCAGACCGACGCGGCCATCAATCCGGGCAACAGCGGGGGCCCCCTGGTGAATATGCGCGGTGAGGTGGTGGGCATCAACACCGCGATACTCAGCCGCACCGGCGGTTCGCTCGGCGTGGGATTCGCCGTGCCCGTCAACATGGCCAAGTCCGTCATGAAAGCCATTCGGGAAAAGGGCGAAGTCACGCGCGGCTGGCTCGGCGTGTCGATTCAGGATGTCACTCCGCAACTCG
>CAZSBQ010000311.1:0-3670 GCA_964604795.1 uncultured Victivallales bacterium
CAGCACCTCGACCGATGCATCTCCGAACTCGAACGCGTCCAGGACCACATCGAAGTCTTCAGCGCCATCACCGCCCGCCGCCATCGTTTGCCGTCCGCGCGCCTGGACGAGGAATCCCTCGAATGCCTGGTTCGCCTGCTGGACAAGGCCTCCAAGGTTCTCGAACGAGTCGCCCAATCGCTCGATCCGGAGATCGAAGACTTCAGTTCCTTCGCCCAATCCATCCTCTCTGCTCACGGCGACTACACCGACAGCAGCAGCAAGGCCAAATCCCTGTTCGCGCGCAAAGTGGCCGAGCACGAGGACACCCCCGCCGGGGCGCTCTTCTTCGGCGAACACATTGGCTGTCTCGACCGCATTGTCCGCCACGCCAAAATCATCGCACTGGCCGAATCCCACCCCGATTTCTGGATCAAACAGGCAAAACTCGACCAAGAGTCCAAACCCGACAGCCAGCCCCTGCCGCCGCCGCCCGCCGATCCGGAAACCCTCCTGGCGCGCTTCCACGAGGGATCATGATCCCGTCCAGGTTGCTCGGGGATTGCGGTCAGGAGGTTTCGGAGGCGAGGATTTGGGAGCGCAGGTCCTGGTTGCTGCTGATCTGGCGGAGATTTTCGAGCATGTGGATCAGTCCGGCGAGGGCTTCCAGCGCCATGAGGCGCGCGTATTCGTAATCCTCCTCGTCGGAGGCATGCAGAACAAGAGTGTTTTTGTCGCGGCGCGCGGTAATGGTGATGTCGTCCTTGCGGATTTGGTGGATGGGATCGCTGGGCGAGAGTTGGTAGATGTAGCATTCCTCCTGTTCAAACAGTTCGAGGATGCGGGCCAGCACAAAGCTGGCGGCGTCCTCGCCCGGCAGGGAAAAAGTGATCGGCGGCAGCGCGCGCTGCTCTTCGGTGGTGTCGGCGTGGCCGGGACGATCGTCGAAAATGTGGACCATGATCAGGGGCGCCATCACCGTTGTGATCAGGGTCATGAGCACCGAGACGCCAAAAATGTCCTGGCCGATGAGCCCGCTCGAAAGACCGATGCCCGCGATGATCAGGGCGACTTCGCCTCGCGGCAGCATGCCGATGCCCACCCGCAGCGCCCCCAGCCCGTTGAACCGCATGAACAGCGTCGGCAAGCCGCAACCGACAACTTTGGCAACAATGGCGATCGCGGAATACACCAGGGCAAACGCCAGTACCCCCCCCATCGCTTGGATGTTGACCATCATGCCCATTACGCAAAAGAAGACGGAGACCAGCGTGGCGTACATGGGTTCGAGCCGGTGGCGCAGCTCGTTGGCGAAGTCGACGCGGGAAAAGGACAGCCCCATGATGTAGGCGCCGATGATCATCGCCAAACCGGCTTGCTCGGCCAGACCGGCCAGCAGCAGGGCCAGTCCCAGCGATATCGAAGCCATGATCTCCCGCGATCCGAAGAACTCCAGAACTCGTCCCACGCGCTTCGCCGCAAGCAGACCCACCACCGTGCAGCCGATCCAGAAGCCGAGGGCCTTGCCGGCCAGCAAACCGACGCTTCCCCAGGGAATGCTGCCACCCGACTGAGCGACGCTGCCTATGCCCAAAACCACCGCCAGCACTATCATGCCCAGCACGTCGTCAATCACCGCTCCGGCGAGTATGGTCACGCCCTCGGGGGAGTCCAGCTGGTTGCGCTCGCTCATGATGCGGGCGGTGATGCCAACCGAGGTGGCGGTGGATATGGTGCCCAAAAAGAGCGCGTTGGGGTCAAGCCAGCTGTCCGCCAATCCCCACCAGACGGCCACGAGGTCGCCGAAGGCGAAGGAAATCACGACCCCGCCAACGCCAACTGCGGACCCCACCAGCGAGTAGCGCACGAACATGGGCAAATCCGTCTCGAGCCCGGCAAGGTACAGCAGAAGAATTGACGCCAGAGTGGCGATGCCGTACAGCTCGGGGCTGACCGGGAAGCCATTGCCGGCCGGGACCGAAAACAGGTGGAGCATGGGGCCGAGAGCGTAGGGGCCGATGATGATGCCGGAGAGCAGTTCGCCGAGCACGCTGGGAATGCGAAGATAGCGGGAGCAAAGCCAGCCGGCGATCTTGGCGGCGCAAATGATCACCGCCAGTTGGAGCATAAGGTGGGCCATGCGCTCGGTCATGCCCGCAGCTCCGACTCCGCCCTCGGATGCCGTCGCCGTGCCGGTCAGCAACAGGGTGAACAGAAACACCGAAACGCCGATTGGTGGTTTGAAGTGTTTCATTGCACCTCTTGGCTCCCGCACTCAGGTGGAGCGTCCCGTCAGAACCCGCAAAATCTCATCGGCGGTTTCACAGGCCAGCAGGCGATTCCGGACCGATTCGTCGTGCAGAAGCTTGCTGATGCCGGCCATGAAGCGGATGTGCGGTCCGGTCCGGCTGGCGGGTGAAAGGATCAGAACGATGATGGTGGCGGGCTGCCCGTCGACGCATTCAAATTCGACACCCTCGGGCTTCAATCCCAGAGCGACCACCAGGGAGTCGACCGTGTCGGTCTTGCCGTGCGGGATGGCAATGCCGTTTTCCATGCCGGTGCTCATGGTCTCTTCGCGCTCGAAGACCACGGTTTCGGCGGCTTCCCGGTCATCGATGGCGCCGGCGTCGACGAGAACCTGAATCATCTCACGGATGATCCCGTCCTTGTCGTTGCTCGCCAAGCGCGGCTTGATCCGCTCGTGCCGCAATGCGTCATTGATGGGTTTCTGTGCCATAATGTCCGCCAATATACATTGTTGTCATGGATTTGCCACAAGTATGAATCGGTGACCAGGGCAATTCCTTTCTGAGAGAGGAGAGCGGCGTGATCCCGCCCCCAACGCGTCCCGCGCGTGCCGTCCGCCTGAGAGGGCGAAAGTCCCCTTGAGCCCCGCCGTTGTACGAATGGCGGGGCAGGTGTCCTGCACCGGCGAACGCATCGCCTTCGGGGTAGAGGGACCGTCCGTGAGTCCTGATTCAAATTCCGTTGAGGCACATGTGCGCAATACTCGAAATCGCGTTTCACGGCTTCACGCAGTCACAGCTTTCTCGTGCAGGCAGAGAAAGACAAACCTTGGCCTTATGAAGCAATGCCTTGATTCCGCAGGCAATGCGCATATAATACAGATACCACTGCAATGCACTGCGTGTAACAGAGCAAGGGGAGCGATACGCTGACATCATGCCTTTTCAGAAGTATCTTACGCCCATGGATGAACGAATCAACCAACCCGCTCCCCGCACTCCTTTCCATGAAACCGACAATGGGAAACTGAACAGCGCACGCACTTTGATTGCCCGCGCACTCGAATTCTACTGGGAGGCAGTTTGTCGTCGTCAAACGCCGTCCCCTCCAAGCATCCTCCCACCGCCAGAATGTGTCCTGCATACAGTCCCCACTCTGGAGTGCCGAATACAGGCAGAAGCCCTTGCCGCGCAACTGCCCCACGCTTACTCCACCGAAGCCGCCTATCGACTCACAGCCGAATATGCCTCGCTTCTTCCCCAGGAGTTGCGCGCGCAATACGGCATCTTCTACACGCCGCCGGCCTTGACGGAACACCTTCTGGAAATGTCTTAGCGGGTCCGTGGCCGTTTCAGCGTACGAAATCGAAGCCATGCCCCTCCCAGGCTATGTCCACAGAATTTGGTTGGATTGCTTACGTACTGCGGCCATCCTGGGTGCG
>CAZSBQ010000312.1:0-2067 GCA_964604795.1 uncultured Victivallales bacterium
TGCCGTCGGCCACGGCGTCCACCTCGTCCAGCAAGTTTGTGCGCTCCATGATTTTGGGAGTGTTGCGACTGGCGGAGGCCACGGCGATGCTGATGCCTCGTCTGCGGAGTTCGCGCAGGATTTCACGGGCGCCGGGCAGCACGTCGTCCGGCGCGAGGTGCTCGAGCATGGCCCGATAGTAGTTGTTCTTGCGCTCGGCCATTTCGTGTTTCTCGTCGCCGCTGTAGGTGCGCGGCGCTTTTTCCAGGAGAATTTCCAGGCTTTCCATGCGGCTGACGCCGCGCTGACGCTGGTTGTCCTCGCGGCAGAACGGGATGCTCTCATCATCGGCAAGCCGTTTCCATCCTTGAAAATGCAGATCGTCGGTGGTCACCAAAACCCCGTCGAGATCGAATATCACGCCTTTTATCATGGTTTCTCCTGTGAGGGTAGGGAGTTGTCAGTGATCAGTGATCAGCGATCAGTGATCGGTTATCGGTTATGTTGCGATGCGACGCAGGCAGGCCCGGGGCTACGATGAAACAGGCCTTCCAGGCCTTCGGAATCGGGGAAAATGACTTTTTGGAGGATTACTGATTACTGATTACTGCTCACTGATTACTGCTCACTGTTCCCCCAAGCCGCCAGTGTTCCTGGCTTCCGGGATCGATGTCGCGGACCTCGTCGTTGACCTGCGCGGCCAGGACAACGCTGCCGCGGTTTTCTATGGTGCAGCTTTGCGTGTCAATGGTCACGCGCGTCGGAATGCCCCGCCAGAGAATGGGGAAGGACAGCTTTTGCCACTGCGGAGGCAAGCGGGGGCAAAAGCTCAGCACGTCGCTCTGCAGAGCGGATTTCATGCCGGCGAATCCGTGGACCATGACCATCCAGTTGCATCCGCAACCGGCGATGTGGATTCCCTCCGCGGCACCGTCGCCGGTGGTGTCCACATCCTTGTACAGTCCCTTTTGAAAGTAGTCATAGGCTTCCTCAGGCATTCCGAGGCGGAGCGCGACAATGGCATGGATGCCGACCGACAGCGACGAGTCGTGCGTGGTGTAGGGCACGTAGTAGTTCCAGGCGGTCTGCACTTCCTCGTCGGTGAACGCGTCGGGAAACAGCATCATGAGCATCAGAACATCGGCCTGCTTCAGGCACTTTGTCCGATAGAGCCGTTCCTGGGGTACGGCTTGGGCGTAGCCCCCTTTGCGGTCGGGCCACTGCTTGTCGAAGTCCGGTTCGGCGTAGCGGGGAAACTCCTCGCATTGGAGGACCAGCTCTGCCTGTCTGGGAATGGGCAGGCCTTTGGCGGCCTCCGCAAACGCCCGGCGCTCGTCCCGCGTGGCGCCGCCGCGGTCGCCGATGTCTGCGGCCAGCTGCAGATTGCGGGCCACCATCCAGTTTGTGTAGGCATTGTTGGAGGCGAGCATAGTGTATTCATCCGGTCCCATGACCCCGAGCAGGCTTGGGTGCTCGTCGCCTTTGCGCCAGTCCAGGCGGGCATGCCAGTAGCGGGCGGTTTCGACTATGCCTTCGGCGATGCGTCCCTCGAGAAATGACGGATCGGCGGCTTCTGCGAAGTGCTGCCATCCGTACACGACATCGGCGGTGACGTGTACCTCGTGGTCCCGGTACTCCCAGGGAACGCAGCGCTCGTCGCCGGTGTCGTCGCCCTCCCAGGGATACCGTGCGCCGGGATAGCCGTAGGCGGCGGCATTGCGGCGCGCGCCCTCCAGCGTGCCGGCCCGGTACTCAACAAACGTCCGCGCCCGTTCCGGATCGGTATAGAGGTAGAAGGGCAGGAGGTACATCTCCGTATCCCAGAAGAAATGACCGAAATAGGCGTCGCCCGCGTATCCTTTGGCGTCGATGGCGACACGCGAGTCGTCGTGAACATGACAGCGCAGCAGGTGGTGGAGATTGGCGCGCAGGGCCTGCTGCGTTCGTTCATCTCCGTCGAGTTCCATGTCGCACTGCTCCCACCGGCCGGCCCAAAAGCGCGCATGGTCCGCGTGCAGCTGCTCGTAGGAGAGCTGTTCCGCCTCCGCCAGAATGCTTGCGCAGTCCGCAGTTCGCATATCCCGGCTG
>CAZSBQ010000312.1:2167-3636 GCA_964604795.1 uncultured Victivallales bacterium
CCGCCGCAGCGCGGCTTCCACAGCAGCGAGCGCGACAGGGTGGCTTCGCGCATGTTCAGTTCGCGAACATAGTCGGCAATCTCGCTGTCGAGCATGTCCAGCTTCTCGCCGTCCGCGCAAACCGACAAGCCGTTGATCCACGGCAGATTGACCATTTCCCGGCCAAGCATTGGGTGAGGCGCGTAGATGCCGGGTACAAACGTGCCGTGCCGCGCGGGCGTTTCGGGAAACGTTTCCGCAGTCACATTGCCCGGCATCCGCATGTAGTCCCGGTTCTGGGGCGCGCAGTTCAGGCCTTCCTCCAATGAGCCGCGCACATGCAGCCGTCCGCTGCCGAGCGTGAGCAGGCCTTCCCATGCTCGCGCCTCGTCCGCGGAGAAACGAGGTTCATGCAGTATCCATGCAGTTCCGTTCATCAAGTCCTCCGGGTGTCAAAAAAATCGATTGCGCCGTACTATCCATGTTCAAACCCCGCCCGCAAGCGGCAAGCGTGCACTCGCCCGCTTACGGTTCGATGCCGATCAGTACCAGAGGCACAGCCGGAACCCCGCGTCCCTGACGAATAACGTTGTATAATTGCCCCTCCGTAGTACGCAACGCCTGAACTCATTTGTGATTGAAGGTTCTTCATGGGTAATATCTCGACCCCGACATCGATCTGATCACCAACGTAGAATGCAAGGTGCTTGACAAACAGGTCATACGCTGCGAACGCATACTTGCCGAATTGCACCTCGATGGCTACGCGTCTTTTTACGAAATCCGTTTGATTGCAGCTGAAGATTGGGGTGTCGTCTGCTGCTTCAATTTCTTAACGGTCCGTACTGTTGCTTTCCCGCTCCGAAGGGGGGCGTGCCAAATGGCATTAAATCTGAAATTATCGGCACACGACTTCGAACAGCTCGTTGACGGGCTTGCGGGGGACGGCGGGGGGCTCTTTGGCGGCGTACCCCAGGGGGGTCATGGCGACGGGAATTTCCGTCGCCGACAGTCCGAGCGCCTCGCGCAGCGCCTCCTGGTCGAACGCGCAAATCCAGCATGTCGCCAGACCCTCCGCGGTGGCGGCCAGCACCAGGTGCTCCATGGCAATGGCCACATCCACCTCGTGAATGCTTTTGCCGTTGAAGCGCGACCACGCCTGGCTCGGCAGGCCGACCGCAACCATCAGCATCGGTGCCGTCCGCAGCCAATCGCGCGAGTAGCATGAGAGCACCGCCTCCTTCGGCGCGTCGCCGCTCACCTCCAGAAACCGGAATGGTTGCCGGTTGCAGGCCGTGGGCGCAAGCTGCACGGCTTCACGGATGCGGCCCAATTTTTCTTTCTCCACGGGCTTGTCGCGGTACGCACGAATACTGCGGCGGGAGGTGACGACATCATAAAAGTCCATCGGGGCACTCCTGTTCGGGGTTTTAAAGAACCTTGGGGACGGGCAATTTGTGAATGCAGCATTATACTTTTGGGGTCCGAGG
>CAZSBQ010000313.1:0-3629 GCA_964604795.1 uncultured Victivallales bacterium
TGATCAGCAGGATGGTGCGGGTTCCGCCGACGGGGTTGCTTTCGATGCTGGAGTTGATGACGACGTTTTCGCCGATGCGGAAGGTGCCTCGGGTGGCGGAGAAGAAGGCGATCATCAGGCGCCCGAAAATGGTCGGCGGAGCTTTGCACTCGACGCGGTGTTTTTTCAGCAGTCGGCGGTTGTGGAGATTGTCCAGGAATTGCATGTCGGCTCCGTGGGTTGGTCTTGGTTTAGGATTGTCGATGCAGTACTGTAAAGCTTAAATTGAGAAAGGCCATTGCTGAGGGGTTGGATTATGTACACTGAGTTTTTCCTGGGACTGTCTTGCACTTCTTCGGCGAGGGGGTATCGTCCGCGGGCATGGATGCAGACAAACGAAAAGAATCCGAGGAGAGGCGGCGCGCCTCGGTCTACACGCTGGGGTGTCGGCTGAACCGCGCCGATACCGACTTGATTGCCGATTCGCTGCGGCGCGCGGGGTTTTTCGTGGTGGGTTGGGGCGAGCCTGCGGAGCTGTTGGTGATTAACGGCTGCGTTGTGACGTCGGAGGCTGGGCGGAAGACGCGGCGGGCGGTGCGTGCGGCTCGGCGGGCCAATCCGGATGCGTTCGTGGTGTTGGCGGGCTGCGCCGCGGAGTCCGCGGCGGGTGAGTCGCCGGGCGATCTGCCGGTGGACCTGGTGCTGCCGAATACCGTGAAGACCGCCATCGCGCGTCATCTTCCCGATCCTCTTCGCCCGGCGCGGGCGGGCGCGCCGCAGGTGATTGCCCCGGTGCCGCGCGAGGAGGGGTTTGTCGAGTCGGCCACGGGGTTTCCGGGCGGGCGAACCCGGGCGAGCGTCAAGATCCAGGAGGGCTGCGATTTCTGCTGCACCTACTGCATTGTGCCGCATGTGCGCGGCGCGCCCCGGTCGCGCGATCGCGCGGATGTGCTGCGCGAGGTGTCCGAACTGGTGGAGGCGGGGGTTCGGGAATTGGTGCTGACGGGGGTGCATACCTCGCTGTATCAATCGGCCGCGGGGGGATTGACCGAGCTGATCGATGCGATTCTTTCCCTGGGCGAGGGGTTTCGCGTGCGCGTGAGTTCCTTGGAGCCCGGCCCCGAGATCGAGCCGCTGATTGAGCGCATGGCGTCCGAGCCGCGGATTTGCCGCTTTCTGCATCTGCCCGTGCAGCATGCCGATGACGGCGTGCTGGAGCGCATGGGCCGGCGAACCGGGTTTGCGGAGTTCGCGCAGCTGGTGACGCGGGCGGCGGAGGCTGTCCCCGGCATTTGTTTGGGGACCGATGTCATTGTCGGGTTTCCGGGGGAGGGCGAGCGGGCGTTCGACATCTGCAGGCAACGACTGGCTGAGCTTCCGCTGGGGTTGATGCACGTGTTTCCTTTCTCGCCTCGACCGGGGACGGCGGCGGCGGGGTTTGCCGCGCGTCCGGACAAGTCGACGGTGGACAGGCGCAGGCGCGAAATGCTGGATTTGGCCGAGGCTCGGGCGGCGGCGTTTGCCCGCTCGCAGGTCGGCTGCGAGGTGCGGGTGCTCACCGAGGAGTGTTCGGAGGCGGAAGGCGCCGAGGGGTGGTCGGGGAATTATTTGCGCGTGCGTCTGGATGAAGCGGGGCTGCGGACGAACCGCTTGGTCGACGCTCGGGTGACCGAAGTCGGCGACGGGCGTGTCGTCCGCGGGCGCGCATTGAAAATCGGCTGAGCTGGGCTATGGTCTATGGTTGTCTGAAAAGCAGCACGCATCACCGAACCCAACGAGTTCAAAAACAGGTTAACTCGAAGGAGCAGAATGACAGTTTCGGATTTGGTCATCGCCCTTGAGGCGGAATTGGTTGCCGGACTTGGTCGGCAGGATGCCGTCGTGGAGGATTTTGCCGCCAGCGACCTGCTCAGCGACATTCTCACCTTCGAAAAGGATGGCTACGCGCTGATCACCGGGCTGACCAATTCGCAGATTGTCCGAACCGCGGAGATAACCGGCGCGTGCTGCGTGGTCATCGTTCGCGGCAAAAAACCGCAGCAGGCGGCGGTGGGATTGGCCGAACGCTCGGACATCCCGCTGCTGCTTTCGCCCCTGTCCATGTTCGAGGCGTGCAGCCGTCTCGGCCACTTGAGGGATTCCAATCATGCCGGCTCTGAAGGAACGCCAGATTCGATTGGTGCATGAGTTGATGTACCACATCAAGGTGGCCGAGGTCATGACACCCGATCCCGTCTGCTTTGAGCCGACCGCCACCTTCCGCGAAATTCAGCTCTGCATGAAGCGCAGGCGGTTCTCCGGAACACCCATCGTTGAAAATGGCCAATTGGTGGGAATGGTCAGCATCGACGACATCATCAGCGCCTTCGACAACGGCTGGATCGATCAGCCTGTGCGCGAGCACATGGCCACGGACCTGGTCACCATCCCCCAGAATTACTCCGTGATCGCCGCTTCGAACATCTTCGGCAAGCACAGATACGGACGCCTGCCGGTGGTCGAATCGCCCAGCAGCCTCCGCTTGGTCGGCATCCTCACCTTCAGCGACATTCTCTCCCACCTGCTGGTCAAGATGAACACCATCGCCGAGCGCATCGAGGAGCAGGAGCGCTCCCTTAACCTGGTCAACGAGAACGCCACGGACTCGCTGCACTTCGAACTCACGCCCGACAACTTCGACTTGGCCGGGACCGCTTCGACCTCCGCCAAAAAGCATCTCAAGGACCAGGGGCTGTCGCCCAAACTGGGTCGGCGCGTCGCCGTGGTGTGCTACGAGGCGGAAATGAACGTGATCATCCATTCGCTGGGCGGGACGATGGATGTGCACCGGTTCGAGGACCGCGTGCGGGTGGTGGTCAGCGACGAGGGGCCGGGCATCCCGAACCTGGACGAGGCGCTCAATGCGGGATACACCACGGCCAATGAAAAAATCCGCGCGCTCGGTTTCGGCGCGGGCATGGGCCTGTGCAACATCAAGCGAACCGCGGACCGCTTCACCATCCGCTCGGCCATGGACAGCGGCACCGAACTCATCGTCGACATCTTTCTGGAACCCGGAGACTACCGCGACGAGATCGGCTAACTCGCGCCGAAAAAATAATAAACTCCAGCAAAGGAGGAACGGCAATGAAAGTCAGCGAGATCATCGAAGAGTTGGAGTTGTGCCCGGTTCACCGTGTCGAAGGCGAGGATACGGAGGTGACCTCGGTGTACTGCGGCGATCTGCTGAGCGATGTGCTCGCGCATGTTCAGCCGGATTCGATTTGGTTCACCATCCAGGGACACGTCAACGTTGTGGCGGTTGCCCAGCTTCGCGACGTGGCCTGCGTGGTGCTGGTCAACGGCGTCAGCCCCGATCCGCAGACGGTCGCCAAGGCGCAGACGCAGGGCGTGAACATCTGCGGCAGCGAGCGCACGTCGGCCGAACTGGCCATGGCCTTGGCCGGCAAGCTGGCGTGGAACAACGATCCCGAGTAAGGGAGTCGGAAGGTGCCAATTTGCCTGGATCGCGCCCAAATCCGGGATGCGTGATGGTAAATTGGTATTTTCCGACTCCCTAAGCCGACGGCCCGCGCCGGCGAACGGAGCTTCGCCCCCATGACCCGACTCGATCTGCATGTTCATACCGCGTTGTCCGCGTGCGCCGAGGA
>CAZSBQ010000314.1:0-3619 GCA_964604795.1 uncultured Victivallales bacterium
CCCGAGCCGAATTTGAACTGGGCGTATTGAGTTTGGAGGTCGTGGACCTGCCCGTCCAGGAGGCTGACTCCTCGGGGGAACTCCCGGTTGGCCAGGTACTCGGTCCAAAGGCGTTTCACCTCGGGGCGTTCGTGGACAAAGGACCGCTCATCCTGCATCCGGAAGGCCACCCACTTGCCCTGCGGTCCGGAAATCTCATCCCAAAACTCCAGCTCGGCAGACTTGGCGGGGTCCCATTGGTCGAGAAACGCCCGCACCGCCAAAACGCCGGGATCTTGGCTGTCGCCGCAGACGGTGCGGATCAGCTTCTTGAATTCGGCGTGGTAAACCGGCTTTGGAGCCAGCTTTGAAGAGGAGCCTGACATACCGAAGATATAGTCGGCCTTGTCGATCATGAAGTTTGGCGTCTTCGCCGCAGCATTGGCTCGCACGTTCACCTGATTCTTATACGGCACGACCGAAGGGAAATACTGATAGGCATTGGCCTTGATTTTGTGCCGCAGATCCTCCGGCTCGCCCACCATGTTGCCCTCGCGGTCCAGGACGACGACGAAACCGATGTCCTCCTCGCTGAAGCCCGGATCGGGTACGCGGCCGGATGCGTGCAGGCGGTCGTAAAGGTCCACCAGAGCTTGGAAGATCATGACACGACCTCCCTGCGGCAATCGAGCACACCCTCCTGCATGACGGCTCGGAAGAACCGGGGCGTCATGTCCGCCGCGAAATCGATGTCGTGCAGCATGAAACCGAGGTCGGCCTCCCCCGCCAATTCCGAGGGGGGCGGTTGCTCGCACCAGGCGAAGGCGGCGGGGAACTCGCGGCATCCCAAGTAGGGTTGGTGGAAGCACTGACCGTTGCGGGCGCGGCGCTCGAAGATGGCGAGGTGCTTGCCGGGATCGGCGTCCTCCTCGCCCTTCACCAGTTCGAAATGGGCTTCGATGACATAGGCGACGTCCCGGAGCACCATGGATGCCCTTTGCTGGCGGGTGTTCTTGTCGTCTACATACTGGCAGACCGGTGCGTCTCCTTCCATAGTCTTCTTGTCTAACGCGACGACACGGCTTGCCACTTCGTTCCGCCGGATATTCTCGAAGCGGATGGGCTTGAGCACATGAATGCGGTCGATCACCCAGCGGATGGCCGGCTTCCAGTAGACCGCCTCCAGAATGCCGCGCGCCGCCGAGGGCGTCATCACGTCGTAGGAGACGCGCTCGACCTTCATCTCCGGGCGCGTGAAGCACGCATACTTGCCCGAAACCTTGAGTTTTATTCCGTATGACATAGGCATAGCCTCCTAAGCGAACAATCCCTGGCCTTCCGGCATGTTACAAAATAGTCCGACATTCTCGTCATAGAAGTCCGGATTCCACATCACGTGTACACCGGGTGACACTTCTTCGCACCATCCGCACAGGTCGGCGAACTGGTTGGGGTAGACTGAGACGGTGAAGCGCTGGAGTTTGCGGAGGATGCCACCTTTGTGGTCGGCGTGGCGCAGGCTGTCCACCAAGTTGCCGGCTTTTTCTTCCAGAGCCACCACAATGGATTCGGTCGCCGAGTTGATCATGCGGAATTTGGCGATGTCTCGGAACTGGATATTTCCTCCCGCACTCTTCGAGCAGATGTCGAAAACATCGTCCTCATCCATTCGGTGCGCGTTCTTCCAGAAGTAGTCGAGGAAGTAGGCCCGCACGCAGTCGGGGGATTTGAGTTCTCCCTTGAAGCGTTCCACGAGCTTACGGGTGGCCTGGGCCTGTTGCCGGAAGAATCGGCACTCGAGCCGCGGCGGAAATCGGAACACCGAAACTTGTCGCGGTTCGGGGTGTTTTCCGTTGCGGTTGCATCGTCCGGCCGCCTGGGCTATGGAGTCAACGCCGGCCATGGCACGATATACAACGGGGAAGTCGACATCCACGCCTGCCTCGATCAACTGCGTGCTGACCACGCGACAGGGGCGTCCGTCGTCGATGCGTTCGCGGATGTCCTCCAGTTTTCGGCGACGGTGTTCGGGGTACATGCGGGCGCTGAGGTGGATTGTCCCGTCGACTTCGCTCATGGATTCGAACAGCTTCAGCGCCTGATCGCGTGTGTTGACGACGCAGAGCACTTGCCGATTATCCTCCGAGGCGAGTTCTTTCGCCAGATCTTCGACTTCCCGTGTGCCCACGAACACTTCGGTTGTGCGCTTCAGCGCGTTGAAGAGGGCGGGCACGTCGGCAATGATCGGGCGTACACCGGGCAATCCCTCCGGGAAGTCTTGCGATTCCTCGATGGCGGGCTGGGTGGCGGTGCACAGAACGCTGCTCACACCATAGTTTGCGGACAGCTCGCGGAGAACTTCCAGGCACGGGCGCAACCGTTCCACCGGGATGGCCTGCACTTCGTCGAAAATGACCACACTGTCGGCGATTCGGTGCAGTTTGCGACACCTCGAAGGCGTGCAGGAGTAAAAGGAGTCGAAGAACTGCACGTTGGTGGTCACGATCACGGGCGCGTCCCAGTTCTCCATCGCCAAGCGCTCGCGCCAGTGCGCCTCGTCGGGGATGTAGTTGCAGTGATGCTCCAAGACGGCATCGTCTCCGAGCATCTTGCGGAACTCGGCGGCGTTTTGCTCGATGATGCTGGTGAAGGGGATGACGTAGATCACCCGCCGCTTGCCGTGCTTGCGGGCGTGTTCGAGGGCAAAAGCCAGCGAGGCTAGCGTCTTTCCCCCGCCCGTCGGCACGGTGATCGAGAACAGTCCGGAGGCCATCGGTGCACTCGCCAGACAGTCCCGGAGAACGGCCTCCCGCTGTCGATTAACCTCGAGCGCGGGATTCGCAGCCTCGCGAAGGGCATTGAAGTTTGCCCAAAACGTCTCGATCAGATCGACGAGTTCTGGTTGTGCCGACGGACTTGCACCGCCCATCGCCTGCGCGGTGTCCAAGTAGTCCGCGTCCACGAGACAGGAAAAGAGCATGCGTGCGAAGAACTGGAGCTGATAGCCGCACCGTTGCTGATCAAACTCGAAGGGAAGGGCTGTAGGCATCGTCGGTGAATCGACAACCGACTCGAATGCCGATTGCTCCTCTGCCAACTTGGACTTGAGTTCCCATTCCCTTTCGCCAGACCAGTTGGGCAATCCCCCATGGTGTCCAGCAATACAGTACGCCAGCAGCTTCCCCGCCTGCTCCGCCAACGCGACCGCCTCGCGTGCACCGACGTGCTTGTGGTCGATCCGTCCCTGGAAGTGCTTCGCCAACTCGTCGACAATTTGATTGGCCTTCCGCAAGTACGCCTGCCAGGGCAGCGTACCCTTCCCCACGTCATGCAGCAGGCCGGCGGCTCGGGCCCAGTCGGCCGCGCCGAAGGGTTTTGCAAAGTCTGCGGCGAGATCGGCGACGTTTTGGAGGTGTTCGTCGAGGGGTTGCCACTTTTCGGGTGGCTCGTTTTCCAGGCTGTGTGCGTAAAAAGTTATGGTCCGCTTCCCGTGTTTGGATGCCGCATCCGTTCGCTTTTGGGGACAGTATACAGGATGGACGCGGGAAAGTCAAGCGGCAGCGGACCGGGCCAATCGCCCCCCATGCACCGGCTGGAAAGCCAGTGCCACGTTCATCCCCAACACCACCGGCTGGAAAGC
>CAZSBQ010000315.1:0-3587 GCA_964604795.1 uncultured Victivallales bacterium
AAAGCCATTGCGAACTCAACTGACCGGATCCAACCAAATTCTGTGGACATAGGTTCTCTCCGCTTGTGGTCTTGTGACGGACTGCGCAGACGGGCATGCATGCATTAATGGATACACTGAAATATAGCACCGCGGACACTATATGGCCAAAGTTTCGCCCAGACAAACCCGAAATGAGATGAAACTGCGGCGATTATTTTCAGCTTTTGCGGCGAGGCGGCGGATTCTTTGCGATTTGCGGCTATCGTAATGAACGTATGAATGCAATCACGGGAAAAGCATGGGGCGTTCGCGCCAGTGCCTCATCCATCTGACGCCTGACAAAGGTTCTTCTCCCCAGTCGACGTCCGCCGGCGCCGCAAGTCGAATCAATCGGGAATATGTGGGCAGGGCACTTGCCGATGGCGGAAAAGCATTTACACTGTCCCTTGTCAACATCATAGTTAAAGGAAAGGAGTTGATTGTGAACATTCGGACCTCTTCGGTTTTGGCTTTTTTTGTTGGTGTTTCAGCGCTGTTGGCGGTGGCGGAGGCGCGCTCGGACCTGATTGTTCTTCGCGACGGTCGCGAGTACCAGGGGGAGCTGATCAAGAGCGGCGGGGAGGCTGTCCGTTTTCGTGTGGAGGGCGAAGTGCGGCAGTACTCGAAGGACGAAGTGGTGCATATCAGGCTGCAGAAGCAGCGTCGCTGGTCGGCTGCGGAGACTGCGGAGGACATTGACGATGCCAAGCTCCAGGCGGCGCTGGGGACGAAAGCCGATGCAGTCAGGCAAACCGGCGCCGGAACCTTGACGCTGCATCGCAACACGAGTGTCACGCTCGAATCCGTCAGAACCTGGACGACGCGCCGACGCGAAATAGTCCGCATCCTCAACGAGCACGGCGAGGACGCTTCGATTCCAAGCCTCACCTTTCACCGGGTGGCGGAGGAGGCGCGCATTCTTCACGGCATTTCCGTGCGGCCCGACGGCAAGGTCGTTCATCTGCGCGACACCGCCATCCACACCGAATTCCCGCACCAGCGGTTCCCGCGCTACGACTCCATGGTTGCGTGGCGCTTTGCCTTGCCGGAAGGCAAGCCGGGGACCACGCTGGACTTCGCGTATCAGGTCGACCGCACGTCGCCGCTGCATGATCTGCCCTTCAGTGGCGAGTACCGTTTCGGGGGCGTCGAGCCCATGCGCGACCTGTCCGTGCGGATTGTTGCCGCCCCCGAAGTGCCGCTGCGCTGGGAGGTGCGCAACGATGCCGAGGGAACCGTCACGCATCAGCGCGAGGAAGCGAAGGGGCAGGTGATTCATACCTGGACCCGCGCTGAATCTCCGCGGCTGATTTTGGAGCCGCGAATGCCGCCGCTCGAGGACATTGTGCCGCGGCTGGTGGTCTCCGCGGAAACCGCAAGCTGGGCGGAGTTGGCCGAGCGGGGACAAGCACGGGTTGTCGAGGCGCTGGAAGAACAGGAGATCCCCGCCCTTCCGGAAGACGTGATTCCCACCGTCGAGGCCATTTGGGGGTTTGTCGGCCGCGCGATCTCGGAGAATCCGGTCCCCGTTTCCGCCGCGGGGTTCAGCCCCGGCGATCTGAGCCAGACATTGGAGCTTCGGCAGGGCGCTCCCCTGGACCGGACGGCTCTGCTGTTCGCGTGGTTGCGCGCGCACCAGGACCAGCCGGTGCGCTGGTGCTGGATTCGGCCGCGCGGGAAAGGGGCGCTGGGCGAGGAGACACCTCGGTTGGATGGATTTGACACGCCCGCCGTGGCGGTCGGCGAGGGTGGGGAACGGCGCATTCTTGTTCTCGGCGATGATCTGGCGGCATTCGGAGAGCCGCGAGCCCGACTGGGCGGCTCGGATTGCCTGCTCCCCGGTGTCGGGCTGCTGAAGCTGTCTCCGCCCGATCCCGACTGGCGGGGGCGCGACCGGCGCGTGAGCGTGCAGCTCGATGCCGAGGGGACGGCCGAGGTGGAGGACAGACTCGTATGTCGCGGACCCGCGGCCAGAAGATTCCGCAAGTGGCGGGGGATGACGCGCAGGCAAATCCGCAACGACGTTCAAAAACACATCCGCGACCGGCACCCCACAGCCGAGAACATTCGGTGGGAAACGGACGACGATTGGCGGCAAAATTCCCCGCTGTTCACCATTGCGTTTCGCTACCGAGTGCCCGGCATGGCCCATGTCCACCCGGAAGTGACCAGCCTGAAAGTCCCCTGGCTGGACTACCAGTCCGGCGTGGTGGGACGCGACAGTCGCAAGCATCCGCTTGTCTGGCAGGCGCCCACGCGGGAAACCGTGCAGGTGGAGGTGACGCCGCCGCCTGCGGGCATGAGCTGGCGGCACATCCCCGAAACCGCGGAGTGCAGCGTCAGCACCGATCCGCGCCGCCCGATCCCCGAGGGGGACGTGACTCTGAACACCGAACAAACACTTGAGCCCAATCGGGCCGCCTATCGGCTGGAGTACCAGCGCACGGCGGTCGAGCTTCCCGTCGGACAGTACTTCAACTTGAAGGATTGCCTGCAGCGCCGCGCCCGGATTGGGCAGGAATATTGGATCGCTCGCCCTTAAAAAAGAAGTGCCCTGAGCATTCGGATCAGGCGTTTGACGTGGAGGAAATGCGTGCTATGGTTTTGGCGAGGTAAAAAACATGGCTGCACGCACGCTCGCTTCCACGTGGAAAAATTTTGAACGCATCATCGCCGGTACCCGTCGCAAGAAAGTTGCGACAGCTGATCCCATTGAGGCGTTGAATGAACTGGTTGAGAAAGTCAACGAGTCTCGCCTGCCGGCGGCCATGGCTGATCTTTTCGTGCATCCGTATCCGGACATGGATGAGGTCAGCCTCAGTTTTCGTGCGCCCGAAAACCTGAGCGACGAGGATGCCCCGGCCACCGAATACGACGCCGAAGCCAATCACATATTCATTGATCCGCTGGGGGTCTATCGCTTTCGCGAAAAATGCCGAGAAGCCGGCAAGCTTCTCAAAACCCCGGAGGCGCGCGCCAGTTTCCTGCGCTATCGGCTGTATGCCTACCTGTCCGAGCTCGCCAAGGTGCCGACTCACTACATGATGATCATTCTTCTCCTCCGCCAGGTGGCCAACACTCTCGAAATCACCCGCGTGGTCCGCAAGGGAGGCACCGTCGAGGTCATCAGCGAACCGGATGAGCGAGAGTACATGAGCCTGCTGTGGGCCTACAAGGAGCTGGAAAACTTCTACCTGTCCTCCAACGGACTGAGTATGCGCGCCGAATACGGGATTCACTGGCACGAATCCGACTGGCTCGCCGGCCGCTGAGGGGGCGTTTCAGGGCGCGTTGGACCGAGGAACGCTTCTACCGTGTGAGAGTTCTTGGGGAAGTTCTTGGGGACAGGCACTTGGTGACTCCCCGAACAGGGATGCCCATTGCGAACCGCACCCAAAGTGCTACAGGCATCCCTGCCTGTAGAACCGACAACTCTTTGAGGTTGTGCCCCGGTTCCGAATCCCAACGGGATTCCTTCCCATAGCCCAGGGTTGCGGGCGCCGGCCCGCTACCCTGGGACCAAAGCCCCCCCCCCATTTTCAACCCCAAGGGGTTGCGTCACAACG
>CAZSBQ010000316.1:0-3535 GCA_964604795.1 uncultured Victivallales bacterium
GATGAAGGATGAAGGATGAAGGATGAAGGATGAAGGATGAAGGATGAAGGATGAAAGGAGCTTGGAGATAGGCTTTAGCTCAGACGCAAGATTTTACAGGAACCAGAAACCAGCAAAGGAGGCGAACATGACAGGCAGACACCGGAACAAATCGGCAACGGCACACAACAGAACGCAACAGCAGAGGAGCAAAACAATGACGGCAACACATCGTATCGCGACAACGGCGGCAGTGATCCTGATGATGATGATGACCGCATGGCAGGCGCAGGCGGCAGCGGTCGACATCAGCGGAACCTACGGCACGAGCGACCTCGCGCTGGACACCGACTATGCGTTTACAACCGACGGCTCAACCTACTGGCATCACACCTGGAGCGGGACCGATGATTACTGGTCTTCGGATGTCAGTTTCGGCACCGGCAACACAGAGGTGCGGATTGCGGGAAACGTGGAATTCAATGCCACCAGCGATCGCACGTTCAACTTACAGTCCACCTCGGCCGTGCGGATACTGAACGGCGGAACGCTGACGCATGCTTCTGCATACGGATTGCGGGGAGGAAATTCAGCTCGGATGATCTTCGACACGGGCAGTAAATTGCGCTTCGAAACCAACAGTGGATTTGTCACCCCTCTGTACGGCAGCGTCTATGTCTATGGCAGCACCATCGAGGTGGACTTGCCGAACAGCACAGATTCGGTCGCCCTGACCGCCAACCAGTTTGTGGATCCGACGATCGACGTCATCAACGGTAATCTCGCTCTCGGAGGGGGCACCGCCTACGGTGCCACGTTCGACATCTCCGCCGGCAGCACTGTAACACTCAACGACATCACGCTACGCAAAAACGACGGCACGGTCAGCGGAACAGGTGTCTACAGCGGCACCGGGACCGGCCAGGTGGTGAAGGTTGGGCAAATAGCCGTTGAGGATGAAATCACCCTGAATTCCGCCGATGGCACCACCAGCGCCACAACCGGCGGGTTCGTCTGGGACGATGCCGGGTTCGGCGGCGCTTCCGGCAGCTCGCTAACCAATAACGGCAAGTTCATCTTCACCGCTGAAGGGGTCGATACAACACACTCGATGGCTCTTCCATTCATTAATAACGGTTTGGTGCTTCACAATGGAATCGGCGACTGGCGCATGTCAAATGGCGGGATGGACCTGACAGTGAAGGACGGCGCAGAGTTCCGTTTCCTCAAGGATGAAGGACGGGTTGCACTTCATAACAATGCGGACTTTATCATCGAGTCGGGCGGCGTTCTTGCGTTGGATCACACAGGGGCCTCCGAGGTGTCGGATCGCAAGCGGGACGGAACCACAATGTATGGCGGGTCCATCGACATCAAGGATGGCGCCACCCTTGCGGTCACCAACGGCGGATCAATCGACTTCGACTTCGACGCATCCGCCATTTACTTCAATGGCGTTGCACCGACAGACACGCTGGGGTTCAACCTCATCAATAACGGCGGGACAGTGGATTTCATAAAGAACGCCATCCCCTTCACGACACTCGCCGCCAACACCACGCTGCATATGAGCGGCGCGTCTGCTGCGGTGACGAATTCAACCGACGGCACGAACCTACTGCAGGGCGCCCTGGACACGATCAACGGCACACTGCAAGTGTCCGACGGGTTTTCACTGACCCCCGGCAACGGCGGCACGCTGACCGTCAGCAGCACCGGCACGCTCTGCGGCAACGGCACGATCAACGGGCTGGTCGTGACTGAAGGCACGGTCGCACCGGGCAATTCACCCGGAGAACTGACCCTGACCAGCGGGCTGACCAGCACCGGCACGATCGAAATCGAACTGGCCGGACTCCTCGCGGGTGATGAGTTCGATATCCTCAGCATCACCGGCGGCGATGCCGAGCTGGACGGTGTTCTCAGCGTTGAACTGCTGGATGAATTCAGCCCGAGCTTCGGCACCACGTTTGACGTGCTCACAGTCACCGGCGGCGGCAGCCTGATCGACAACGGCCTCCTCCTCGGCGGCCCGGACGCCACATTGTTCTCAATGGATGTCAATGCCGACAGCGGCGTTGTCACCCTGACGTCCATTCCGGAACCAACGTCCGTCCTGCTGCTGGCACTGGCGGGACTGGCGATGATGCGGCGCACCCGACCGTGGAACAAGCATTCTTGAGTCCACTCTGAAAAGTGGTTTTTTCAGATTCCGAAGACCAGGAAGGCCTGTTTGACCATCGTCCCCGGGCCTGTCTGCGTGCGGCACACACAGGCAGGCAAGGACAGTGGAGGCGGAACCCCTTTCCGCACAGGGTCTCCGCTAGTACAAAGAACCAAGAACCTCGATGAAACGCCGCACATTCACCCTGATTGAATTACTCGTTGTCATCGCCATCATCGCAATCCTGGCGTCACTGCTGCTGCCGGCCTTAGGGAAGGCGCGCGACAGAGCCAAGCTTACCATGTGTACAGGCAATCTGCGGCAGATTTCCCTGCTGCTCAATATATACACCTTGGATTTCGACGGGTTTCTGCCGCGCCCGCTCGAGCGCTACACCTATGGTGAACCGGGCAATACGCAAAGTGACTGGAGCGGACTGAATCAAGCCATCGTCGACAACCATCCCGGTTTTCAAATGTCCGCGGCGTCAGGCTGGCACGGGTCGCTGTTCGGATTTGACGGACGCCTTTTAGCAGCCGACATCCTTACGCCGGGCATGGCAAAGATCCTGAAATGTCCCGCCGATCCACGCGAGGACTGGACGCCGGGGATGTCGGGAGACGAATGGGTGCTGAATCCCAATGGGACACCGGTGGTGAGCTATGAAGCCGCGTCCTGCTGGTCGCAGAAAGATCAGAACAATGGCAGCTATTTCGGAGGGTATGACTGGCGCCCGTTCCGGATCGGGGTGTTCGGCAACCCGTCCAGCGAACTGGCCCTGCTGCACACCGGCGGTCTGTCGTCGTCGCTGCTGGGCGTGCGCCGGCCCAACGCCAGCTTCGGAGGCGCCTGGAACCGAGCCGCCGAGTTTCATCCGGGAGGGGCCTACGCATGCGCGACTCTGGACGACGGCAGTCCCCACCGGTTTGCACGTACATCCGGCGACGGCCTCTGGTCCGGCGGCGAAATGCTGTACGCAGACATCGACGGCTGGCGCAATGCCTACCTCATGATGGACGGACACGTGGAGATCAAAGACAGCCTGTATCACTCCAACAATGTATGGCACCAGCAGCGCAATAGCTGGTGCGTCCAAAGCCAGGATCCCATCCCCGGAAATCTGCTGGACGGCGTGATGATATGGACCGATAATTCAGTGCGGACAAACGCCGAACTCGCGCATCAATGAAGGATGAATTCGAAAATCTCCGTCGTACTCTTTATCCGGAACTCGTATTTTCGCGCAAATTGAACGACCGAATTCCTTGCGGTTTTCGGGCCGTTGGCCCGAGAACCAAGCGGAGCCACCACAATTGTACCACCGCCAGTTTCCGCAACGGCAACGCCGTTCGAGCTCAAACTGTACCAAGCGGAGGCCGCGCCCTCTACTTG
>CAZSBQ010000317.1:0-3506 GCA_964604795.1 uncultured Victivallales bacterium
CGGTCGGCAGGCAGCCATTGAGCAGGGGGTGCTCAGTCCGCTGCTCGACGCCGAGCTTGCCAAGGACGATATCCGCGCTCTGTCGCGGCACCTGGGATTGCCCACGGCCGACAAGCCGGCCTTTGCCTGCTTGGGATCGCGCTTTCCCTACGGCGACCGCATCACCGAGGAGAAGCTCAAAGCGGTGGACTTCCTGGAGGCCGCCCTGCGCGAACTCGGCTTTCGCCAGCTCCGAGTGCGGCATCACGGCGAAATGGCCCGCATCGAGGTGGAACCGGCCGACATTGAGCGTCTGGCGTCCGAACCCGTCCGATCACAAGTGCTGGCGGCGGGCCGGCGCGCCGGCTTCCAGTATGTCTCTCTCGATCTGCAGGGCTACCGCAGCGGCAGCATGAACGAAACTCTGTAGTCGGTGAGGCCGTCGATTTTGTGGGGGCAGGCTTGGATTTTCCCTTGCCGCAGGGTAGGGGAATATCGGGCGGTCACGGATTCATGTCTCTTCAAGGTGGCGATAGAGCGTGCGGCGGGCGATGCCGAGGATGGAGGCGGCGGCCCGCTTGTTTCCGTCGACCTTTTCCATCACGTGCCGGATGTAGCGTTTCTCAACCTCTTCGAGGGAGGGCAGGGAGTCGTCGCTGATCGGAAAGTGCGGTGACGCGAGTGTGTTGTCGGGTGACGTGCCGTGCTCCTCGACGTGCTTGCGGATGCGGGCGGGAAGGTGTTCGGGCAGGATTTCTCCCTCGTGGCAGAAGACAACGGCACGCTCGACGGCGTTTTGCAGCTCCCGGACATTGCCGGGGAAGGGGTAGCGGTGGATCATGTCGAGCGCTTTCGCGCTGAATCCGCGAATCTGCTTTTCCGCGGCATAGGCTTGTTTGTTCAGAAAAATACCGGCCAGCAGGTCGATGTCCTCGCCTCGCTCGCGCAGGGGGGGCACAACCAGCGGCAGGGTTTCCAGGCGGTAGAACAGGTCCTCGCGGAAGGTGCCGTTTGTCACCTGCTCCTCGATGTCCCGGTTGGTGGCCGCCACGATGCGGACCTTGACCTGTTGTTCGGTGTTGCTGCCCACCGGGCGAATCTTGCCGTCCTGAAGCATGCGCAGTATCTTCGCCTGCAGCGGCGGCGGCATCTCCGAGATTTCATCCAGCAGCAGCGTGCCGCCCTCCGCCTCGGCAAAAATCCCCCGGCGGGATTTCGACGCCCCCGTGAAGGCGCCGGCCTCGTAGCCGAAGAACTCGCTTTCGAGCAGGTGCTCGGGGATGCCGGCGCAGTTCACCGCCAGAAAGGGGCTCGTCTCCGGTCTGCTTTCCAAATGCACCGCTCGCGCGACAAGCTCCTTGCCGGTGCCGCTTTCGCCCAGGATCAGCACCGGCCCGTCCGCCTGCGCCACCTGGCGAAGCTGCTGGAACAAGGTCAGCATGGCTTGGCTGCATCCGTACATGCCGTGAAAGGTGTCCTCGCCTTTCATCAGCGTTTTCATCTGCTTGATCTCCGCGCGCATGGCGCGTTTTTCAAGGGTGCGTCGAATGCTGAGCTTGAAGTGATCGAGGTCGAGCGGTTTGGTCAGAAAGTCCTCCGCCCCGGCCTTGAGGCTCTCCACGGCCTTGGCGACGGTGCCGAAGGCGGTGACGATGAGCACGTCGGGGGTGGTCTCCGGCATCTCGGAGCGCACTTTGTTCAGCAGCGCCAGTCCGTCGGCGCCGGGCAGCCGCAGGTCGCTCACGATAAGGTCGGGGCGCCAGTTCAAGGTCATCGCCAGCGCCTCCTCGGCCGTGTGGGTCAGCCGCCCGGTCCACCCCGCATCCTCGACTTCCTCGAGCAGCAGCTCGCCCAGGCCCTCGTCATCCTCCACAAGCAGGATTTTGGCATCATGTATGGTGTGCTCCTGGGTCATGATTGCTCGCCTCCGTTTTGCTTGGTCAGCGGCAGAGACAGCCGCACACTTGTCCCGCCCAAATCGCTCTGTCCAACCCGGATGTCCCCGCCGTGCTCCTCGACGATGCCGTACACCACCGCCAGCCCCAAGCCCGTGCCCTCGCCGACGTTCTTGGTGGTGAAGAACGGTTCGAACAGCCGGGGACGCACGTCCTCCGGGATGCCGGGGCCGTTGTCCTCGACCGCAAAGATCATCTGGTTGCCCTCAACCTGCCAGGCAAGCCGCACCGTTCCGGCTTCGCAGGCCTGAATCGCATTGCGCAGCAGGTTCACCAACGCCTGTTCGAGTCGGATCGGGTCCGCTTCGAACGCCGGCGCTTCGGCATCGCCGTCGGTCTCCATGCGGGCGCCGCGGCGCCGCGCCTCTTCCGTCACTGCCGCAGTGGCGGACTCCGCCACCTGGGATGCCCGGAGGGTCCGGTACTGCAATTGGCGCTTGTGGCTGAAATCCAGGAGTTGGCGGATTATGACCTCCATGCGGTTGACTTCAGAGCGGATTCGCTGGAATGCTTTGGCGGTGCGCTCGTCCTCCTGCGGCTGGCGCATCTCTCGCTGAGTGGTGCCGCTGATGGTGCTCAGCGGTGTGCCGAGTTCGTGGGCGACCCCGGCGGCCAATTGGCCTACCGCAGCCAGTTTTTCGGTTTGCCGAAGCTGCTTCTCCAGGAGCAGCTGCTGCTGCCGGTTGCGGCGAATTTCGGCTTCGGCGCTTTGGATGCTGTCCAGCATGTTGTTGAAGCTGGCGGAAATCGCGGAGATCTCCCGCGGCCCGGTCAGCGACATGCGGTGCTCCGACTCGCCGGCCGCGATCCGCCGCATCCCCTCGGTCAGACGGCGAAAGTGGCGCCCCAACGCCTGGTGTTGGCCGAAGACTACCAGTACCGTCATCACGAAAACCCCGGCGCCCAGCAACAGAAGAGCCTGTTTCCGAGTGCGGTTGATGTAGCGCTGAAAGTCCCGCTCTCGCCGCGTCAGCTGCAGCAGTCCCGTCGATTGCTGCCGGGAATCCTTGAGCGGAACGAAATACGAAAAAACGCGCCGCTTGCCCACTTGTCCGTATTCGCCGCGGCGCTCGCCCTCCGAAGCCATCTCGGTGAGTTTGTCGCGCTCCGGCTCGGGGTCCACTTCACCCGCCGAGGCGATCTGACCACCCTCCAAATCGTAGGCGTACGCGCTGTACACGCTGTCCAGCGACAGTGCCGATTCCAAGGCCTGCTCGACTCCGCCCTCGCGGTCGCGTTCCATGGCGTAGCTCAACGGCAGCTGAATGGCGCGCGCGACCATCTCCAGGTCGCTTTGCAGGCGCTGTTCCACATTGCGCTCCCATGTGGCCAGGGCAATCCAGCCGCTAACGCCCAGCGAAAGGGCCAGCGGCGCCACAACATACAGAATCAGTGTCAGCCGAAGACTTAACCCCCGGTGTTTTCGATTGCCTTTCAATGGCTTCTCCAAGTTCGGTTGAGGTGGGTTTCAGTGATCAGTGAACAGTAATCAGTAATCAGTAATCAGTAATCAGTGATCAGTGATCGGGGTCTTGTCCGTGTTATAGTTGACACTTGCTGAATCTCTCAACC
>CAZSBQ010000318.1:0-3481 GCA_964604795.1 uncultured Victivallales bacterium
GTCCGGTTTTCGTGAGCATGTTTTCATGCAGGTGCTGCTGCTTGACGAGGTATTCTCGGTAGGCGGTATCGTTTCGACTGTAGCTTTGGGAAGCGCGGGCTTCGGCGGTGGAGTTGTGGACGCGCGCGCCGATGCGCCCGGCGAAGTGGAACGCTCGCCCGACACCGATGGCGCCGAGGGAGTCCAGCTTGTCGGCGTCGTAGACGATTTTGGCCTCCAGAGTGTGCGGTTCGGGGGTGGTCTCGCGTCGACGATAGCGATGGGACTCGACGCAGTGACGCACCTGTTCGATGAACGCCTCGTCGGTCATCCCCGCTTGGCGCATCAGCTCCGGTGCGATCTCCGCGCCCAGGCGGGCGTGGCAGGTGACGCCCTCGTCCTCCAGCTCCTGCAGGCGGCCCACGTCGTGGAGGAGCGCAGCGGTTTCGCAAATGCGCTGGTCCGCGGCTTCGCCCTCGGCGAGCACGCGGGCATTGGCGAGTACCCGCCGGGTGTGGTCCCAGTCGTGACAGCCGGGATGGTTCTCGAACCGTGTCCGAATCTCTTCGGTCAGCCGAGAAAGGAATTTGGAGTAGGCATTGCTGTTCATGGGCGGATGTGTTTCGGGTTGCGGTTGTGGTACCATACCCGTTTTTCGAGCGTTGTCTTGTTGGGCTTTTGCGCGCGGGAAGGGCGGCTATATTCTTTTGTTTCAGTGTAGCTGCTCATTAGGAACCAGGTTAACTGCAATGCATCGTTTGGACGCGGAACTCACGACTCGCACCTCGACGGCGGAAATCAACCTGTCGCCGCTGATCGACATGGTGTTTCTGCTGCTGATTTTCTTCATGGTGACCACGGTTTTCGTGCAGGAGACCGGCGTGGAGGTGCAGAAGCCCACCGCCGCCGCGGCCGAGGACCTGGAAAAGAACAGCATCCTGATTGCGGTGACCCCGGACGGCGAGATTGTTCATGCCGGGCGAACCATCGGAATCCATGGAGTCCGGGGGGTCGTGTCGCGAAATCTGAAGGAGCAGGATATGCCGGTGATTATTACCGCGGACCGCGTGGCGCACACGGGGGTCGTGGTGGATGTCATTGACGAATGCAAACAAGCCGGGGCACACCAGGTAAGCATTGCCGCGCAGCGAGAACAATGAGTGAAGACGGCACAGAAAAGGAGACTGGCCGATTGGCGTGGCCGGTCGCCCGCCAGGATGGTCGGCGGTCGGCGCGCCTGGGGTGGATGCGCTGCCTGTTCGCCGCTTTTTTGACGTTGGCGATGTTTGTCGCCTTGCCGTTTGCCGAGCTGGCCGACCGCAAGCCGATCGAGACGCGCCGCATGGTGCCCGTTGAGACGATTGCTCTGGACGTGGAGGCGCCTTCGCCGCCGAAAACAACGTCTCCGCCGCCCGAGCCGCAGCCGGACGAGTCCGTTGAACCGCGCCCGGAGTTGGACATGCCGCGTCCGCAACCAGTCAAGTCTCCAAGTCTCGAGGCGGTGCCGGAACTGGATGTGGGAGAGTTTCGCGGCGATTTCGCGCTGGATTTTTCAGTGCGCCCCACCGCGCCGGACGGTCCTGCGCCGTCCGCGCCGTCGAAGACCGGCCCCTGGTCGATGGCGGAGGTGGACCGCGGGCCGTCGCTGCGTGCGCGGGCCGAACCGGTGTATCCGTACCGGGCTCGGCAGAGAGAAGTCGAAGGTCGAGTGGAAGTGGAGTTTGTGGTATCCGAAAACGGGCGTGTCGGCGATGCGCGGGTTGTGGATGCTCAGCCGGAAGGGGTTTTCGAGGAAGCGGCCCTGCGGGCGGTCAGGCGCTGGCGTTTTACCCCGGGACGCCGCAACGGCGAGGCGGTGCCGGTCCGGGTCCGCATAAATTTGAAGTTTGAACTGGAATGAGTTTCCGCATGGATCATCGACGATTGATATTTTGTTGTTTTTTGCTTGTCGCACTTCTCTGGGCTGGTTCTTTAGCCTTGTCCCGAGCCGCCGAGGCAGGGGAGGGGGGGGCGTCGGACACGGCCGGCGAGTTTCTTCGCCCGCAGCCGGAGGAGCCCTCGGTGACGGGGAAGGAGGCTGAAGCTCTGCAATCAGCCGAAGAGCGGCGCGATGCAGACCCGCAGGCCGCCATCGATGGGTTGCGCGAGGCGCTGACCGACGAAAGCAGCGCCGCCGTCCCCTTCGCGCTGGCCGGGCTGTTGCTGGAACAGGGCAGGCGTGACGCGGCCAAGGCGGCGTTTCGCGATGCACTGCGCCGCATGCCCAGATTCGCACGGGCACGGAGAAACCTCGCGCTGCTCCATCTCGAGGACGGCGAATATCCCAAAGCCGCGGGACACTTGCAGGTTCTGCTGGCCGATCCCGCCTCCGACGCGGGCGAAACGTGGAAGATGCTGGCGTACATCCACCTTGTGGCCGACAAGGCGCGCGCTGCCGCCAACGCCTATCGGACAGCACTGGCTCTGCGTCCCGAAGACACCGAGGTTCGTCAGGGGCTCATTCAGGCGCAGATCAAGCTGGACGAGGTGGGGAGCGCGCGCAGTCTGATCCGAGATGAGCTGGAGCGAGCGCCGGGTCAGCGCGACCTGTGGATGCTGCTGGCCTCCGATGATCTGTCCGAGGGGCGTTCGCTGGAGGCGCTTGTTCGGCTGGACTGTGTCCGCCGGCTGGGAATGGCCGACGCCTCAAGCCTGGTGACCGAGGGCAACCTGTTGCTGGAGCGGGGGGTGCCGGCTGAAGCGGGCCGACGCTTTGTGGAAGCGGCGGACTCCGCGGATGTTGCGCCCGGCGACCTGATCGCCGCCGCTCAGGGACTGCTTGCCTTCGGTCAGACCGCCGACGCGCGCGCATTGGTCCGAGCCGTACTTCGGCAAAACGGCGAGGAGGAGCTTTCGGATGACGAACGGGTTCAACTCGGTTTGGTCCGGGTCGCACTGGCGGAGCAGAGCGACGGCGAAGAGGCGGCGATGGAACTCTGCGAAAACCTGCTGGAGCAGTTTCCCATGAACGGTCCGCTTCTGCTGCGCGGCGCGCGTCTCCATCAACAACGCGGACAATTGGAGCAAGCCCGCGTGCTCTATGAGCGCGCCTCGCGTCTGGAGGATTCCGCCATCCGTCGACGCTCCCTGGTTCGGCGCGCTCAAATCGCCGTCGAGCGCGGGCGATACCGCGAGGCCGAAGAGCATCTCGTTCAAGCACTGAAAATCAAGCATGCCGACTATATCCGGAATTATCTGGACCAAATCCGCGCGCTGTCGGAGTGATCCAGGGCACTTCTTTTCTAACGTGTAAAATGTTTTTCTGCAACAGATTGTGTGGGAATGTGAAACTTGCGCGGGACGCGTTGAGAGGGCGAGACCCCGTCGAGCCCCGCCGTCGAACGAATGGCGAGGCAGGCCGCCTGCACCGAGGAAGTAGAGGTCGGCGCCCCGACGACCTGGCGCGGATCGACGGGGCGCGGAGGCCGCGCCCTCTACTTGGTGGGGGCCGGCGCCTCGACGG
>CAZSBQ010000319.1:0-3464 GCA_964604795.1 uncultured Victivallales bacterium
GGGTGGGTGGGTGTGTGATTCCAGATCAGACCGATTACCGATTACCGGTCACTGGTCACTGGTCACCGGTCACTGCTCACCCCCTGACAGGAGTTAGCCCAAAAACGGCGGTTCACCGTAGATGCTGTCCAGCAGGGCGGCGCATTGTTCCAGCGCGGATTCGTCGCCGAACAGGGCCAGCCATACCGCTCCTTCCGCGCCGCCGAGTCCGCCCGCGCCGATCGGCACGGCCTGAACGCCGCAGAGCAGCCCAAAGGCTTCGATTTCCGTGAGCAGCTCGCCGGGGGTGACCCAGAGCGTCGGCCCCTGGGCGTCCTGGGCTTCGGCCAGTGCTGCGGCAGTGTCGTGCAGGTCGCCGGGGACTGATTTTTCCAGCCCCGCCGGATGCAGCAGGCGGATGCGTTTCGCCACCAGCGTGCCCAGAGCTGCGCCGATTGTGCCGCCGGTGGGATGGCCGATCAGCACGCCTGCTTGGTCAAGGTCGTAGTTGATCGCGTTGACGCCCTTGACGAACACGTCGCCCGGTCCCATCTCGGCTACCGCCTGGGTTGCCTTCATGTCGATACGCTCGCCTTTTTTGAGCACCAGGTCGGGCAGTTTGCACTTGGGGGCGGGACCGTCGTAGTTCGCCGGCAGCGTCTTGCCGGTGACAAACTGCGTGCGGTCAATGGACTCGCCGGTGAGTTCCTCGACCACGTATCCGTTGGTGCTGCCGGGTGGGACGGCGATCATGCCCTCGGTCAGTGCGTGTTGGACAACCGGGTGGCGGGCGACGCCCTTGGCGATCAGCCGCTTGCATTCCGAAACGGTTAGACTCACTGTCGTCTGCATGTGCGGTACTCCTTTTTTGCGGGTTCACTTCAGTTCTGTGCGCTGGAGGTCGTGCGGCATCCCGAACGTCGACAGCGCGGAGCCGTGTTTTCATTGTTGCATCCACCCCCTCCGTCATCCCGCGAGTTCAACACCCTATTGCCGTCAGAGCGAAAAGCAAACGCTCCGTTGTCGCGAACTTCTCCTTCCGTGCGACAGTGCATGGTGCACAATGAAAATGCTGTGCTATAGTAGCCTTATTTTGATAAAATGAGGTGCTGAAATGTCCAAATATCCTGATTTTGCCGCGAAGGGCGCAACGCTTGGGGAAACGAGGTTTAGAGTTCCTTGGCCTGCGTTTTTTGCACTTGTCGTTTTGGCGGTTTCCGTGCTGGGGGGCTGGTGTCAGGCGGGACGGTTTGTGTCCGTCACCGTGCTGCACACGTGCGATTTGCACGGACACATACGTCCCACGCACGATTACGAGGGCAACCCCGACCTGGGCGGTTTGGCGCGTTGCGCCACCGCGATTCGCGATGTCCGCAAAACAAAGGACAACGTTGTGCTTGTCGACGTGGGCGACACGATCCAGGGCACGCCCGCAAGTCTGCTCTCCGAAGGGCAGATGATGATGCGTTGTCTCAGTCATCTCGACTACGACGCCTGGGTGCCGGGGAACCATGAATTCGATTGGGGCGCCGACAAGCTCGCCGCCTGCGTCGATGCCGCCGACTTCCCCGTTCTGAACGCCGATCTGCGGATTCCCGGGAAAACCAACAAGCCAGTTCACCAAACGCTGGCGAAGACCCGCGCCTATATGATGCTGGAGTTCGACGGGGTCGAGCTTGCCCTGATCGGACTCAATACGCCCGGCATGCCCGCCTGGCATACCCCCAGCCGCCTGCGGGGACTGCGTTTCGCCGATTCCGTGGCCTCCGTTCAGCGGGCCGTTGCCGATGCCCTTGACGCCGGCGCGGACATCCTGGTGCTCGCCGTGCATCAGGGGTTTCGAGCGTGGGGGGATGACTACGCCAACCAAATCAACGCCATTGCGGAACAAATCCCCGAGCTGCACGTGATTCTGGGCGCGCACAGCCATCAGAAGCAGGAGGGAATTGTCCTGGATGACGCGCTGTACGCCCAAGCCGGATATCACGGCATCACGCTCGGACGCGTCGATATCCAGTACGACAAGGCGCGTTCCCGCGTCAGCCGTCGCTCCTCGGAATTGCTGCCCATGGACTCCTCGGTTGAGCAGGATTCCGAGATTCTTCGTTTGTGCCGCGACGATCTCAAGCGTGCCGACGACATGCTCGCCGAGACGCTTGGGACCGCCGAAGCCCGTTTCTCCGTCGACGGCGCACCCCGGCGCGAAACCGCCATGCACAACCTGTTCTTCGACGGCATCCGGTTCGCATTGGCCGAGCGCGACATTCATGTCGACGCAGTGCTGCACGGCGTACTCAACCACGACTATCCGCTGGTTGCCGGCCCCGTCACCCAGCAAAAGCTTTGGCGCGCCGTTCCCTACGAGAACACCATTGTGGTTCTGACCCTGGATGCCCGGCATCTGCGCGCCATTCTTGACTGCAACGCGGAGCAAGTCCGCTCCTACAAATTTCTGGGAATCGGCGGGCTGAAGGTGCGGTTCAATCCCAAAGCCGAGGCGGGGAGGCGCATCCTGAGCCTGACGCGTGCCGATGGCGCCGCAGTCCGGGACGACGAACGTCTGACCATCGCCATGAACAGCTACGATTTCGCAGGCTGGCGGCACAAAACCGATGTCATGAAGCGGGCTCTCGAGGATCCCTCCACATCGGTCGCCGAAACCGGGCTGGACACCCGCAGTGCCGTCGCGCGCTTCATCCGCGCCCGCGAGTCCGTTGCCCCCCATGCCGAATCCTGGTGGACCGAAGGCGAAAGCAACGAGCCGGACAAATGATCTCCGGAGGCGTATGAAAAGACCAAGCATCATTGCACCCCGCCTTGGGACAAGGGTTTAAGTCTCTGTTTTTCAACCGAACTGGACGTGCCGTCGCCCAGGATAAGAAGGTGCTGCCAATCACTGGTCGTAGCCGCCGAATAATGCTGCGGACGGTGAACCGCCGCAAAACCGGCGAGGGTGTGTTGCGCCCTGAAACGGCCATTTTGAATCTCCGCAGGCAAACCGAAACGCAAGGGGCAATTTTGTGGTTTGTTCTCCGCTCTGACGGCTTCGGTTTGCAGTATTCATGGGCGGCGCTATAGTAGAGGCAAATTCACCGGCACTATTGTCGGCGATGATTCCCTGTTCCAAAGCAAGCGGAACGGGGAGGTTGTCCATCGATGTCGATGTGTCCGAGGCACGTGTTTTCGGACCTTCATGCTTAGCTTCCTGCAGTTCTGCGGCCTGTTCAGCTTCGGGCCCGGTCGATGGGCGCTTCCAGTTGGTCATCTTGTAGCGGGTCCCCCGGGAAAGGGGAACCCCGCAAAATAAAAAAAGCAACAAATTTCAACTGCTGTGCAAGCGGAAACGGCTTTCAGTGTTTCAATGAACCGGAGCACGGCTTGGCGTTTTGTGATTCACGCACGACGGAGTACGCCGTTTACCTGCGGCCTTGCTGCGCAGCGCAACCAGAACCGACAGCAAAGGAGTCCACTGTGGACAATCCGAT
>CAZSBQ010000320.1:0-3463 GCA_964604795.1 uncultured Victivallales bacterium
GCCAGCTTTGATATATACTCATTCAGGAGGTCAGTATCCTTCTGTAGACCTTTGTAGTCCACCCGCCCCTTTTCGTCTACGTATTCCTTGACTACCTGATCCAGGGTGTGGTGGTCGAAGCTCGGCGGGCCTGGATCGGGTTCGTAGGCCTCGCTCATGGTGACAGCGGGCGGACCAAGCACCGAAAACGCTCGCAGTGCAGGCTGTCGGATAACACTTGGGTTTATCACAGAGTATACAGCAGCCCCCAGCAGCAGAAGAGCAATCACCGGAGCCACCGCGGCGCTCCACCCCGCTTTTGCAGCGGGTTTCTCTGTTTTGTGTTTCGTCTTTTCTTCCGTGCCTTCATCAGGCTCAATGACAGTCTGCTTGTCAATTGCCCTGCGGGCCAGTTTTGTGACGTAGACGGTGACGACAACTGTGGCAGCGAACCCGGCGATCCGTAGAGCCCACATACCGATGTCGGCTCCTTCGCCGTCGGCGGCTGCTTTGGCGCCGGCGCGAGCAAGATAACCGATATACACAAACATGAAGGTGCCGGGAAGCATGGCAACCCAACTTGTGAGAACGCAGGGCCAGAATTTGATGCCGGTCAGGCCGTACAGGTAATTCTGGAGGTTGAACGGAATGGCCGGTGATAGACGGAGCAGACCGACGATTTTCCAGCCGCCTTCGCTTACCGCCCGGTCCACAGCGCCGAACCTGGGATTGTGCTCGGCCATTTTTGCAATGCGGTCCCGCGCAATGTAACGGGCGATCAGGAACGCCATGGCAGCGCCCGTGGTCGAGGCGATAGAGGCGGTGACCGTGCCCCAGACCAGTCCGAAAATCAGTCCGGAGCCAAGGGTTATGGCTGATCCAGGGACCAGAAATATCGTGGCAATGACATAGATCAGGCCGTAGACCACCATGCCCAGCGGCCCCATGCCTTGAATGAACCCATTGACGCGGTCCATGATCTCGCGGATGGGCAGTTGCGCCATGATCACGAATACGGACAATACGATGAGTCCAATGGATGTGTATTTTACTTTAATGCTGTTTGCTGACTTTCTATTGCCCATTCTTGAATCCTTTGCCGTCGCAGTGGCGCTGTCAGTGTTCGCAGTAGGAGTTTTGTGAGATATGCGGGCTAGCGCCTCCAGGTCAGCCATTTATCAAACATTTTCTCGACCATGGGGGTCAGCTTGGTTCGTTTGTATTGATCCCCCGGCTTGCGGATTGCTTCAGCCTGGGTTGGGTAGGGGTGGATGGTCGAGCCGATCCCGGATAACCCGATACCGTTGGTCATTGCCATGGTGACATGTGAGATCATGTCGCCGGCGTGCGCCGCCACGATGGTGGCGCCGAGAATTTTGTCGCTGCCTTTCGCGCAGTGGATTTTGATCAGTCCATCGTCCTCGCCGTCGAGGATTGCCCGATCCACCTCGTCGAATTTCTGCGTGTAGGTGTCAATCTCCGTACCGTTCTCTCCGGCATCTTTTTCGGTAATACCCACGTGGCCGATTTCCGGGCTTGTGTACGTGCACCAGGGGATCACCAGATCGCTGAACTTGGAATGCCCCATGAACAAGGCGTTCTGGATGACAATGCGGGCCATGAAGTCCGCCACATGGGTAAACTTGTACTGCGTGCATACGTCGCCGGCCGCGAATATGTCGTGGTTGGCGGTGCGGAGTTGATCGTCCACCGTGATGCCGTGTTTGCTTGCTTCCACACCCGCGGCATCCAGATTCAATGTCTCGATATTGGGCGCCCTGCCGACTGCCACCAGCAGCCGATCCACAAAATGGTCGTACCTTTTTTCATGTGATTCCAGTTGCAGACGAATGCCCCCGTTGCCGGAACTGACGCGGACCTCCTTTCCGCAGCACAGCAGCTTCACTCCGTCCTGCTTCATGGCCATCTGCACAATGGAGGAGCAATCCGGGTCTTCCTTCTGCAGTATCCCGTGTTTGGATTCAATGAGGTACACCTCGGAACCGAACGGCGCAAATGCCTGGGCCATTTCCGAACCGATTGGACCGGCGCCGATGATGCCGAGGCGCCCGGGAAGATCCGTGAGTGAGAACAGGGTTTCGTTGGTCAGGTACTCGACGCCGTCCAATCCCTTGATCGGCGGCGCTGCGGCGCGTGAACCGGTGGCGATCAACGCCTTGCTGAATCGCAGGGACTGTCCTTCCACCTCAACCTCATCCGGTCCGGTGAAGCGGCCTTCCCCGATGTAGACATCAACGCCCATGTCGCGGAAGCGGGCGGCGGAGTCATGCTTGCTGATATCCGCGCGCAGGCGCCGCATGCGTTGCATTGCCGCCGTGAAGTCGCATGTGACATCGCTCCCTACCTTGATGCCGAACCGAGCGGAACTCTTGACAGCGGCTGCTGCCCGCGCGGCGCGAATTAGGCCCTTCGACGGGACACAGCCGACATTGAGGCAGTCGCCGCCCATCAGATTGCGCTCGATCAGCGCGACTTTGGCCCCAAGGCCGGCCGCTCCGGCGGCGGCCACCAGCCCGGCCGTGCCGGCTCCAATGACGACCAGGTTGTACGTACCCTCAGGTTTGGGATTGACCCAGTCCGGCGGGCGCGCGTTCTTTTCGAGTTCAAGGTTGAATTCGTTCTTCGGTTCCAGTGCTTGCAGGCTGCCCATGTATTCTTTCCCTCCGGTGTGGCTCTATTCTTTGTTCTGATCGTTCAGACTCCAGTCATAATCGACGTACTCGATCTCGACATCGTGTTGTTTCAGGTGCTCCTGCGTATCCGCGTCTACATAATGCGCTACGAATTCCAGAACGCCGTTTTCCCCGCCGCCGTTGAAGTCTTCCTGGAACCATTTGAAAATCTCGGACATATGAAAAACATTGGCGTCCTTATCGAGTTGGTTTTTGCGTCGCCCATCCTTGTTGCGCCCCGTCTGCAGCCAGCGGCGCACTTCTTCGTCAAGCTGCCGGTCGAGCTTCACGCCCGTATAGGACTCGGGACGCAGACGTGGACAGCTTGACGCGCCGCACACCAGGGCAGCGTGGATACGCGGGTCATCGTAGCGTTTGCGCAGAATCTTATGCTCGATTTCATCCAAAGAGCGCACTTTACCCCCAATCCGGTATCTTTCAATTTTAAAAATATTCTTACCGAAAAAGCGCGCATGCGGCACTTCCTCCGGCAATCCTTCGTCCAGGAGAATCTGGATAGTAACTGCATTGTAGGCATTGATCCAGAATGCCATTTTCTCCGCCTTGGAGTCGAGTTTGTCGACATCAACCGAGCCAAGCGAAGATATGTAGGCTTGGAGCTTACCGCTCCATTTCCACTTGAGCGCCCGGTAGTCCACCCAGCCTTCTTCCGAAACCGTTGCTTCGACGATCTCGTTCCATGCCGAGTGGTCCACGGTCCCGTCTTTCTTATCCTGGGCGAAGGCAGTGACGCTGAGCATCAAGCCGACTGAAACCAACGTCCAAAAAAA
>CAZSBQ010000321.1:0-3403 GCA_964604795.1 uncultured Victivallales bacterium
ACGCGGGCGTTTCCTTCCCAGATGCTCCAGATTTGCTCCTCGTCGGCGGGCTGAGCGTAATCGGTGAGCATGGTGGTCACAAGCGCGCCGCTGGCCCAGCCGTACTGGACCCATTGTTCGGCCGCCCACCCTTTGAGAATGGCGTAGAGCATGCCGCCGACAAAGCCGTCGCCGCCGCCGATGCGGTCCAGGACCGTGATTTCGCGGGGCTCGACCACGTGCCACTGATCGCCGGCGGCGAGGATGGCGCCCCACAAGTGGCAGTTGGTGTTGATCACCTGCCGCAAGGTGTTGGCAAAAGCCGTCACCTCGGGAAACTCCTGTTGCGCGCGTTCGATCATGCCCTTGAAGCCGACAATCTTGGCGGCCAGGTCCTTGCCGCCTGCTTCCGGACCCTCGATGCCGAGGCAGAGCTGAAAATCCTCCTCGTTGCCGATGAGGATGTCCGAAACGCGCGCGATTTCGGTAAAGATGCGGTGCAGCTCCTCCTCCCGTCCCTTCCAGAAGGACGCCCGGTGATTGAGGTCGAAGGAGATGCGGGTTCCGTGCGCCTTGGCGGACTTGGCCAATTCAAGACAGAAGGCGCTGCTTTGTTCGGAAAGGGCGGCGACCAGCCCGGAGATGTGGACGATCCGGACCCCCTCCTGTCCGAAGATTCGGTCCAAGTCGAAATCCGCAATGCTCAGGGTGCGCCCCACTTCGCCTGCGCGGTCGTTGTGGACGCGCGGTCCGCGCGAGCCGTATCCGCTGTCGGCGAGGTTGAACTGATGCCGATATCCCCACGGACCGCCCTGGTCGATCTCCGGACCCTCCACAACCATGTTGCGGCTGCCCAAGTTGTCGCGGATGCGCCGTGCAATGGGGCTGCCCTTGACCAGTTTGGTCAGCACTTTCACCGGCATGCCCAGGTGGGAGGCCACGCTGGCGACATTGGTCTCCGCGCTGGTGACCTGAAGCTGAAAATGGTCGCTGCAATGAAACGGCTGACCGGCCGGCGGCGTCAGTCGAACCCCCATACTGGTCGGCACCAAAAGGGCATACGAACAGTTGTCCTTCAATTCAATACGGCTGTCGCTCATGGCTTTGCGTCTCCTTGTTGCTTGAGCTTGCAGTGGACCTGAATCCGCGAAAGGAGCGGGGGGGGGAGGGGCAACTCGGCACCGGCAATTAGCGGACTCAGTTCAATTTGGGATGTTGCGCACAAACCAACCATAAAACCTTTTGCCCGAATTTCCAGACGTAATCTCCGGTACAGGCAACCCGCGCCGCCATTCGTCCAACGGCGGGGCTCGACAGAGTCTCGCCCTCTCAGCGCGCCTTGCGCGCGTGCCGACCCACACACCATATTGTCAATGGCGGCGGGCGCGGCGGCGGAAGAATTGGAGCAGGGGCTTGACGTAGTCTTCGCCGGCGGTGAGGTCCACCAGATCAATGCCCTTGCGGCGGAGCCAGTTTTGCTGCTGAATGGCGTGGTCGGCGGTGAGCCCGGCCTTGTCCAGGTAGTCCGTCACCACGCGCGAGCCGGGGGCCAGGGATGTCTTCACCCATGGCTTGCGCTGCAGGCCAAGGGCGACGGCGCGGCGGGCGATCATGCCGGCGGCGAGCATGACGCTTGGGTTGCTGGTGTTGGTGCAGCTGGTGATGGCGGCAATGACCACGTCGCCGTTGTGCAGCTCGAATTGCTGTCCATCGTCAAGCGTCACGGGCGCCCCCGCGGCGCCAGTCGTTTCTGCGGAGTCGGCAAAGGAGCTTTGCCGGTCCTTTCGCCATTGGTGGGCCATTTCGCCGAGCGGGATTCGGTCCTGGGGGCGTTTGGGGCCGGCCAGGGAGGGGACGACGGTGCCCAGGTCAAGCCCCAGCTCGTCGGTGTAGATGATGGAGGCATTGTCGTCGCGCCACAACAGTTGCCGGTGCGCGTACATGTTGACGGTTTCGATGAGCTTGGGATCGCGTCCCGTGAGGGCCAGGTAGCGGAGAGTCTGCTCGTCCACGGGGAAGAATGCGGCGGTTGCGCCGTACTCCGGCGCCATGTTGGCAATGGTTGCACGGTTTGCCAGAGCCATGTCGGCCAGTCCCGGTCCGAAGAACTCCACGAACTTGCCCACCACGCCGCGGCGCCGCAGGATGTCCGTGATGCTCAGCACCACGTCTGTTGCCGTGCAGTCGTCGCGAAGCGTGCCGGTGAGCTTGAAGCCGACGACTTCGGGCATGAGCATATACATGGGCTGGCCCAGCATGACCGCCTCGGCCTCGATGCCCCCGACACCCCCAGCCGAGCACGCCCAGGCCGTTGATCATCGTGGTGTGACTGTCCGTTCCCACCAGGGTGTCCGGAAAAAGCATCCCCTCCCGGTCCTGAACAACGGTTGCCAGGTATTCCAGGTTCACCTGGTGCACAATGCCGGTGGCGGGGGGCACCACGCTGAACTGGTCGAAGGCCTGGCGCGCCCATTTGAGGAACTGGTACCGTTCGCGGTTGCGCTTGAATTCCATGCGGAGGTTGATGTCGGCCGCCTCCGGGCAGTTGAAGGCATCCACTTGAACGGAGTGGTCGATGACCAAGTCGCAGGGCACTTGCGGATTCACTTTGGTGGCGGAACGGGGATCGCCGGTCATGTCCGCAAGCGCGTCGCGCATCGCCGCCAGGTCGACCATCGCCGGCACGCCGGTGAAATCCTGGAGAACAACGCGGGCGGGTTTGAAGGGGATTTCGGTCTGTCCCGCGTGGTGCGCGTCGTACTCGGCCAGCGCCCGGACATGGTCGGGGGTCACAGCGTGCCCGTCAAGGGTGCGCAGGCAGGACTCCAGCAGAATGCGGATGGAGTAGGGGAGCCGGTCGATGTGGCCAACGGAGGCGTCCCGCAATGCGGAGATCGCAAAGATCGTTCGCTCGCCGACAGGGGTCTGGAGAGTTTTCCTGGCTTGGAACGGATCGTTGTTCATAACGGTCTCCCGGGGTATGTTGCTCAACAAACAGTAGAATAGCTCCTGTTCGGAAAGAGAAAAGCGGACCACGAAGTCACACGGATAATTCAGATGGATTTTTATGTGCATGGCTGCTCTCGGGCTGAAGCCCCGCTCCAACCCCAGCCCTGGGTCCGCGACCCTGGGTTCAAGGCACACCGAAAATCGCGGGCCTTCAGCCCGCAATTGCGGGTCGATCCTATACCCAGGGCTGCGCCCCTTGGGCTGGAGTGACATAGAAATTATTGGGAACCCATTGTCCCCGTTGGGGCTGAAATCAACAGCACATCTTTTCGAGCGGGTGCTAGTTGGCAAGGATACCTTGGGCAGTGTTGTCTGTCGGCGGTATGTTGTGCTTTCGACGGCAACCCGCACGCAAGCGTTGGTCGATTCGGGCCGAATCGACGGGGTGCCCCGACTTTTCAAGCTCGGCGCACCT
>CAZSBQ010000322.1:0-3389 GCA_964604795.1 uncultured Victivallales bacterium
GACCTCGGCGGCGAGCAGTCGCTGATAGATGTGGGCACGGCGTTCGGGAGTGATGCCGGTGCGGAAGTGATCCAGGGTTTCGGAGGTTGCCGCCTCGGGGCGGATGGGGGATTGGAAATTTTTGGCTGTGGTGATGATGGCACGGTCCAGCTCGGTTTTTGTCCAGGGTGCGGCACGGACGTAGTCCAGCAGACCGTCGAAGACGCGATAGGTGCGGGAGATGTGCGGATCGGCGCAGGAAAACAGGATCATGTGTCCGGGCAGGCCGCGGTACTGGCAACCGGCACCGTAGGCATTGCCCTTCAGACGGATTTCGCTGATCAGGTAGTCGATGTTGATCAGCTGGGTGCCGAGCATCAGCAGCGGCGCCAAGTCGGATTCGTAGCCGGGAGCGCGAAAGGCGCGCACGCAGTGGGAGACTTGGATGGGGGCGGCCAGCCCCTCGTACACCGAGGCGCCGAGGGGGGTGAATGCGGACGAGGAGGATACCCGGTGGTCGGAATGCATTCGGGCGGTCCACTCGGCAAGACGAGCACGAACGGTTTGAGCGGCTTCGTCGGATCCGGTGAAGGAGGCATTGAGTCGGTTGGGAGCAAGCAGGAAATCGCGAACTCCGCAAACGCTTTCCGCCATGCGCGGAAATTCGGAGTCGAAGTCCGCGACGAGTTGCTCGAGACGGTCCAGTTGGGGCAACCCGCGCAGTTGCTCGCTTCGTTGGGCTTCGGGGAAGAGGTGGCGAGCGGCATGGCGCCTGGCGGTTCCCAGCCCGTCCTGAACCAGGCGGGTGCGCAGACGGGCGCGGGTTTGGGTGATGACGTCGCCGAAGCGCGGGCGGTCGTCGGGATCGGCTTCGAAGAGGATGGTTTCAAGCAGTTCGAGGGCGGGGGGGAGCTGTTCATCGAGCGCCTTCATGCCGAGGGTCAGGCCGAGGGCGGGGGTGTCGGGCGGATCGATGCTGGTGCGCAGTTCGAGACCGGCGGAGAGTCCGCCGGTGGCTTCGGCCTTCCGCCAGGCCGTCTCCTGGAAGTCCCATTCGCCGGCGCCGAGTTTGCGGACGGTCTCGATGTATCGCGGCACGGCTTCCCACAGGTCGGCGGGGAAGCCGCTGAGGTCGAATTCGAGACGCAGGTAGTTGACTCCGTTGCTGAAGACGCGGTTGTGGATGAAGGTGCCGCCGTCCGGCAGATTTGCGGTTTCGGCGTCCACGTGGCGGGGGTGGGCCGGCAGGTCCTGCACGGACAGCTGGGGGAGGGTGGCCAGGTCCGCGGGCGTGTTCGGCGCGCCTGCTTCGGCTTCGACGTGCGCGGCCTCCTCGGCGACGCGCCCGGCTTCGGCGTCGCTCATGGCCTGTCGGCGAGCGGCCAGACCGCGGACCAGCTTCTCGTCGACGGCGGCCTGGTGCTCGCGGTCGGGCCTGAACAACAGGTCCAGGCGGTGGGGATTTTCGATCAGGCGGTCGCGGATGAGGGTCCGGAAGATGTGGGGGTCCTCCGCATAGCGGCGGCGGGTTTCGGCGAGCAGCTCGTCCGCGTTCAGGTAGGTCAGCGGATCGCGCTCGTAGAGCCAGGAATCGAGGACTTCCTCGAGCACGTTGAGCGGAAACAGGGTGCTGACCTCTCGGAAGTCGTAGGCGGCCTGCTGAAAGGCGGCACGCACATGCCGGTCGTCGAAGCCGGACTCCGCCAGAGACTCGAGAGTGCTCATGACCAGCGCGCGGAAGTCCGGGGCGCGCTCGGGTTCGCTGCCTTTTACGCCGACGCGGAAGACCGATTCGCGCCCGACTGCGGAAAAGCCGGTGAACACCACGTCCTCGCCGATCTTGGAGTCCACCAGCGCCTTGCGGAGGGGAGCGGCTTCGTTGCCCGTCAGAATCAGCCCCAGGATGTAGAGCTGCATCTGGTCGACCGGATTGTCGGCGCCGCCGACGATCCAGGTGCTGACGTGGTAGGTCTTGGCGGCCAGGTCCTCGTCGTCCTCGACGGCATAGACGTCCTCGGTCCGCCGCGGTTCAAGCCACCGGGGCTGCACGGGAATGTTCGGGGCTCTGGGGCCGGGATCGACGGTATCCAGGTGGTCGGCGAGAAACTCGAGGTGCTGTTCGGGATCGATGTTGCCGTAGCAGAGAAAGCGGGCGTTGGTGGGGTTGTAGTAGTTGCGGTGGAAATTGAGAAAATCGTCGTAGGTCAGCTGCGGAATGGCTTCGGGATCGCCGCCGGACTCGAGCCCGTAGGGAGTGTCGGGGAACAGTCCGCGCAGGGCGGCTCGCTGGAGGCGTCCCTCCGGCTGGGAGAAGTTGGACTTCATTTCGTTGTAGACGATGCCGTTGATGGCCAGGCTTTGCGGCGGGGACTGCTCGTCGCCGGGTGCGAGATGATGCCCTTCGCGGCGGAAAGTGGTTTCGGCAAGCAGCGGATGGAAAACAGCGTCGAAATACACTTCGGCCAGGTTGAACAGGTCGGCGGGAACATTGCTGCAAACCGGATAGTAGGTGCAGTCCCAGCCGGTCATGGCGTTGATGAACGTGGCCATGCTCATCTTGATCATTTCAAAAAACGGTTCCCGCACGGGAAAGCGCTTCGATCCCGCCAGCACGGCGTGTTCGAGAATGTGCGGCAATCCCGTATCGTCCGGCGGCGGCGTGGCGAAGTTGATCGAAAACAGGTTTTCCGGATCGTCGCAGTGAATGTGCAGAAACTGCGCGCCGGTCGCCGTGTGGTCGAACATGTAGGCGACACCCCGAACGCCGGGAACGTTCCGGACTTCGCGAACGCGAAAACCGCGGCGGACATCCCCCGCTTTCAACTGTGTTTGGGAACCCGAGGTATTCATGAATTCTCCTTGATGAGTCACCTTGCAGAACTGCGCTTGCCCGCAGCCCGCATCCTATGCTTTGGTTTGCTATAGCATAGCACACTTGACGGCCGATGGTAGCGCCCGGCCACCACAGAACAGGGCACTTCTTTTCTAACGTGTAACATTTTTATCTGCAATAGATTGTGTGGGAATATAAAACTAGCGCGGGACCCGCTCCATTATGTGTGTGTGTGTGTGTGTGTGGGTGGGTGTGTGTGGGTGGAGGTGGTGTGGGGATCGGCACGCGCGGGGTGCGCTGGAGGGCGAGACTCCGTCGAGCCCCCGTCGAACGAATGGCGAGGCAGGACGCCTGCACTTGCAAAAGTAGAGGTCGGCGCCCCGACGACCGGGGGGGCGACGACCGGGCGCGGAGGCCGCACCCTCTACTCTGTAAGGGGTGAAGAACATACGCGAACATTATGCCGGCCTATTCGCATGTCATTGATGCCTCTGCGGGCACTTTCCCCTTCTTCCTGTGCTTTCTTCATCCGTGGGTCGGCTTTGCCATCCGTGGTACTCCCTCTTCATCCGCAAGA
>CAZSBQ010000323.1:0-3388 GCA_964604795.1 uncultured Victivallales bacterium
CATAGTACCTGCGGCCTTTAGGCCGCGTGAACCGGGGGAGGCGGGCTGAAGCCCGCGGGTACCAACCGGAGCCGCAGGCACCCCATAGTACCTGCGGCCTTTAGGCCGCGTGAACCGGGGGAGGCGGGCTGAAGCCCGTGGGTACCAACCGGAGCCGCAGGCACCCCATAGTACCTGCGGCCTTTAGGTCGCGTGAACCGGGGTGCGCGGGCTGAAGCCCGCGGGTACCAACCGGAGCCGCAGGCACCCCATAGTACCTGCGGCCTTTAGGCCGCGTGAACCGGGGGAGGCGGGCTGAAGCCCGCTGGTACGAGCCGGGCCGCGGGCCGCCCCATATAGTACCACCGGCCTTTAGGCCGCGTGAAACAGAATATCGAATATTGAATTCTGAATTCTGAATTTTGAATGCTGAACCAGTTTCTTCGTAGGGCGAGGTATTCAAATCAATATTCATCATTACACATTCAATATTCAATATTTGCGGGCTGAAGCCTGCAGGTACCAGCTTGACATTTCCGGCGCAGCCCGACACCCCCGGTGTGAGACTCTGCGGCAGGGCAAAGTTAAACAGGCACCCCTGCCTGTTTGAAACTTCGCATCCGCTGCAGGCAGGGATGCCTGTAGTACTGAAAAAGCCTGAAACCTCCTTGACACTGCAATGTCGCCAACCGTCCATCCGGAATTGTCGAGTCTTCCTGTATGGGACTTGCGCGTCTCCATTGCGGCCTCTCTGAAGGAACGGGGACGACTGGTCCTGACCGCACCCACCGGATCGGGGAAATCGACGGCCATGCCTTGCGTTTTGGATGAGTCTTTGGGGGACGGGGAACTATGGATACTTGAGCCTCGCCGTCTGGCCGCGCGCATGCTGGCGCGCCGGGTGGCTGCACTGTGCGGGTGTGCGGTCGGCGGGCATGTGGGGTTTCAGACTCGATATGAGACACGGGTCAGTCGAGACACCAGGATTCGGTTCATGACCGCAGGGATTTTGCCGCGGATTTTGTTGCGGAATCCGCATCTGGACGGGGTGGCGGCAGTGGTCTTCGACGAATTTCACGAGCGCAGTCTCAATGTTGATCTCGGTCTCGGTCTGGTGCGTGATTTGGTGACGTCCGCGCGTCCTGATTTGTGCGTGCTGGTGATGTCCGCCACGTTGGACGCCGATGCTGTGGCCGAGTATTTGGATGCTCCTGTGCTTCAGGCCTCGGGAAGGCTTTTTCCTGTCGAAGTGGAGTATCGTCCGCCGCGTTCGGGCGTCCGCGTGTGGGATGCGTCCGCCAAAGCTGTGGTTGAGCTGCTGCGCGATGAGGACGAAGGGGATATCTTGGTCTTCATGCCCGGCAGTTTTGAAATTGGTCGGACTGTTCGCGCTTTGGCGCCCCTTCGTCGTCGTTTTGGAATCGATGTCTATCCTCTGCATGGCAGTATGGGGTCCGATGCTCAGAATCGCGTGATGGAGATCGGGGACAATCGGCGGGTGATTGTGGCGACAAACATTGCGGAGACCTCGCTGACCATCCCGGGGGTCCGACATGTGGTTGACTCCGGTCTGGTGCGGACCGCGCGATACGATGCGGGACGCGGTGTCGACATGCTGGTGCGCGAACCCATAAGTGTCCAGGCCGCCGATCAGCGCGCCGGTCGGGCCGGGCGGACCGCCTTCGGTCGCTGCCTGCGCCTCTGGAATCTCCAGACGCAGTACGCCAAACCGCCCCGCACGGAACCCGAAATCCAGCGATCGGATCTGGCTCCGGTTCTGCTGCAACTGCACGGTCTCGGGTATGGGGAAGCTGCGGAATTTTCGTGGTTGGACTCTCCGGACTCCAACCGCTGCGAACAGGCCGAATCCGTGTTGCACGATCTTCAGGCCTTGGATTCGACCGGGACGCTCACCGATTTGGGGCAAAGGCTGCTGGAAATCCCCGTTCATCCTCGGGTTGCCCGGTTTTTGGTCGAAGCCGAGCGGCGCAGCTGCGGTCCGTCGGCTGCCCTGGCTGCGGCCATACTCACGGAACGTCCGTTCATGCCCCGCGAGCGCAAGCAGTGGCAAATTATCGAGGATCGCTTCGGGCGGGACCGGGGCCCCGCGTCCGATCTGCTGGTTGCCGTTGGTGTCCTTGCGACGCTGAACTCCGACCGGGACGGTGGCGATGGCGAAGAGCGTTCCCGAAGCAATGCCGATGATCTGGCTGCGTTGGGCGTTCATGTCGGTGCCGCCCGCGAAGCGCGTCGAGCCGCCAAGCACCTCGCCGAAGCACTTGACAAGGCGCGCGGGACGCGTCGTCGGTCCCCGGTGCAGTCGCGGGACATCGACGAGGTTGGCGACGACCTGATCCGCTGCATGGCCGTGGCGTTTCCCGACCACCTGGCTCGGCGTCGCGACCAGTCAACCTTGCTGTGCGAACTTCGCAATGGGCGCAGTGCGGAATTGGCGCGCCACAGCACCGCCCGCCGGGGGCACCTGCTGGTCGCCGGAGAGGTCCGCGGGACAGGGCAGGGCGGCACCTCCGGCAAAACGCTTCTGGAGATGGCTTCCGAGCTGCCGGTGGAATGGCTGAGCGATTTGTTCGCCACGGAATTTCAGGAAACCATGGAAACGGTGTGGGACAATCGCCGTTGCGAAGCGCGCACGGAGTTGCGGGTGAGCTGCCTTGGGTTGGTCCTTGAGCAGGAGGTGATTGCCGGCGGGGACCCCGAACGCGAGGCGGCATTGCTGGCCGAGCATGTCTGGCGAAATCGGGAATCGTTGCGGCATTGGGACGAGGAGCTGCAACGTTGGATCGACCGCGTCCGCTGGTTGGCCGGAGTGTTTCCGGAAAAGGGACTGCTGACCTACGAGGATGACGACCTGCGTCTGATTATCGAGGAGTTTTGTGCGGGGCAGCGACGATTTGCCGCCGTGCGCAACAAGCCGTTGCTGCCGTTTGTCCGCAATGCTATGAGTTGGCAGGATCAGGAATTTGTTCGTTCTATGGCGCCCGAGCGGATCCCGCTGCCGTGCGGACGACGCATGCGCATTGATTACGATCCGAGTCGGCGCCCGCGCGGCAAGGCCCGCATTCAGGATTTGTACGGCTTGACCGAAACCCCCTCCATCGCGGGCGGACGCGAAAAACTGCTCATCGAAATCCAAGCGCCCAATTTCCGTGCCGTGCAGATCACCGATGACCTTACGACCTTTTGGCGCGACCTGTACCCCCAGGTCAAGTCGCAGCTCTCCCGTCGCTATCCCAAGCACGAGTGGCGGTAGACTGCCGAATAACCGAGACTGGGCGCGGAGGCCGCGCCCGGTACTTTGTGGGGGCCGGCGCCCCGACGGCCCGAGGGCGGACTGGGCGCGGAGGCCGCGCCCGGTACTTTGTGGGGGCCGGCGCCCCGACGGCCCGAG
>CAZSBQ010000324.1:0-3322 GCA_964604795.1 uncultured Victivallales bacterium
TAAAGCCATTGCGAACTCAACTGACCGGATCCAACCAAATTCTGTGGACATAGGTTGTGTGCGCTGATGCCGCGGGCACATCAGCGGCGCTTGAACTCAAAGCTATGCCCGCATCCTTCGAATTAAAGTTGGATTCGACAAAGGGTCAAAATCCGAATGCTGCGACTATTGAAAAAATACGGGATGGCGGTTGGTTTTATCTGTATTTCCGCCTGGACGTGGGCGGAAGGAGGAAGCGCAAAGGATGCCGGGTTTGAGGTTGCGTTGTCGCTTGAGAACGGCCATCTTGGCCAAGTGATTTTCGGCCTTTCGCCGCAGGCGACGGCTGGTTTCGACCGTGAGTGCGACAGCCCAGCGCCGCCGCCCGGCCACGGTACGGGATATACCGCTTTCCTGCTCGAGGAATCCGATATGCCTCTGTATCGCGACTTCAAGTCGCTCGCCGCCCGCGTCACGTGGACCTTTCTTGGGCGCGTGCATCCGAACAAGCCGATCCGGATTCACTGGCAAGCCGATGCGCTGCCCGAAGGCTATGAGATGCGGGTTCGGCACCCCGGGCAGGCGCAGCCTCTGGACATGCGTAAAACTACGGCACTCACCCTTGAACACACCGCGAAGATTCAATTCATCGCCATACTGAAAAACCATGCGGACCCCGCAGAGGAGACTGTGAATCCATGAAATATGTTGCCTACGGAAATACCGGAGAAACTGTTTCCGTCGTCGGTTTCGGCGGCATGAGGTTTGACACAAAAAAACGCTCCGTGGAGGAAAACGCCGAGCTGGTGCGATACGCCAACCGCCAGGGCGTCACCTACTTCGACACGGCGCCCGGCTATTGCGCGGATGCCAGCGAGGATATTTTCGGCCTGGCTTTTCAGGATATGCCCGGCGAGTTTCTCGTCTCCACCAAGATCATGCCCGATGCCGCTCCCACCGCGGACAAGGCGCGGGAAGCCGTCGAGAAGTCGCTGCGGCGGTTGGGCGTGGATACCATTGATTTCTTTCATGTCTGGTGTCTGCGCGAGATGGCGCACTACGAGAAGGCGATGCAGCCCGGCGGCCTGTACGAGGGGTTGTGCAAATGTCGGGACGAGGGGCTGATCAAGCACATTGTTTTCTCCTCTCATCAGCCCGGCGACCAAATTCGGGAAATTATCGAAAAGGGCGAATACGCGGGAGTCCTACTGGGAATGAATATTCTCAACTTTCCGTTTCGCCGGAACGGCGCGCGCGCCGCAGTGGAAAACGGGTGCGGTGTTGTCGCCATGAACCCTCTGGCCGGGGGAATGATCCCTCAGAACGAGGAGCGCTTGGCGTTCCTGGCGCGAGACGGGGAAACCCCGACCGAAGCCGCCCTGCGCTTCTGCATTGGCTCGCCGGACATTACCGTCACGCTCAACGGGTTCACCACGCGCGAGCAGGTGGATAGCGCTTGCCGCATCGCCGAAGTTGCCGAACCCTTTCCGAAAGAGGAGCTGGACCGTCTGACGGCCCGGTTGGGAACGAACATGGACAGCATCTGCACCACCTGCGGCTATTGCAAGGGGTGCCCGAAGAACATTCCCATCGACCGATACATGCAGTTCTACAACGAAAAAGTCATGTTCGGCACCACGGACGAAAAAATGCGCGAGCAGCTGGGCGGACAGAAGTCCTGGGGCATGCTGGTGGGGATCGAGCACACCGCCGACGAGTGCATCGAGTGCGGAGTGTGCGAGGAAAAGTGCACCCAGCACCTGTCCATCATCGAGCGTCTCCGACAGATCGCCCGATGGGAGAACATCCCCAATCCGTAAAAAATCCCCGACGGATTGCAGAATGCTCGTATCATTGCTATGGTACACGGTTTTGTCACATCCGCCGACCAATCAGCACAGTTTCGGTTGGCCGGGGGTGAGACCTTTCCGTTCAAGTGTGGACGGAATGAGGATTCTGGAGTCGGCGAGGCGGCGGAACTATGTTTCCCGGATTTGCCACAGCACACGGAACCAAAGCTGTGTTTAAAGACACGCGAATGCAGATTTTTTCGGGTACGGCGAACCTCGAATTGGCGAAGCGCATTGCCGCGTATCTCAATGAACCCCTAGGGTGCGTGGACATCCGCCGTTTTCCCGAAGGCGAGATTTTCGCCAAGTACACGCAGAACATTCGTGGCAGCGACGTATACATCATTCAGCCCACGGGCACGCCGCCCAGCGACAATCTGATGGAGCTGCTGATCCTGATCGACGCGGCGCGGCGCGCATCGGCAAATCGGATAACCGCGGTGCTGCCTTTTTACGGCTACGCCCGCCAGGACCGCAAGGACCAGCCGCGCGTGCCGATCACCGCAAAACTGGTGGCTAACTTGCTCGTCACCGCAGGGGCGGATCGGATTTTGACCATGGACCTGCACGCCGGTCAAATCCAGGGGTTCTTCGACATCCCGGTCGACCACCTCTACGCGCGACCGGTGTTCGGCCGCTACCTGGAGGGCGTGCTCGACAACAAGACCGTTGTTGTCGGCCCCGATGTCGGCAGCGTCAAGATGGCGCAGGCCTACTCCGACATGGTCGGCTGCGGCTTCGCGGTTGTCGCCAAGCGCCGGATCGACGCCACCAATGTGTCCTCGACCCACCTGGTTGGCGAGGTGGACGGGCTGGACTGCGTACTGGTCGACGACCTGACCACGTCGGCGGGAACGCTGACCGCTGCGGCAAAAAAACTGAAGCAAAACGGGGCCCGGCGGATTTTCGCGACGGTCTCCCACTGTTGCCTGAACGAGGAGGGCAATCAGCGCATCGTCGACAGTTCCATCGATGAGCTGATCACGACGGACAGCTTGCCGTCCGAATATGCGCGGATCAACGACAAAATCCGAGTTCTGTCCGTGGCCGAGCTGTTGGGCGAAGCCATGTGCCGAATCCACGAGGGACTTTCGGTGTCCTCGCTGTTTCGGCTCCGCGAGCAAGGAACGCGGCAATCCGCATCGGACGGATGACTATCGCGGTGACAAGCTGACGCAATTCAGCAAACACACAAGCAATCTGCACAATGAGAACCCAACGTGCCCGACGTTCCGAGGACCGGAAATGAGGGTGCCGCATGACGAAAGAGGTTATGTCCATGAGTGAGAACAGTTTCACCGTCGCCGTTCAGGAACGGAACACGTTCGGCACATCCGCCGCGCGACGCATGCGCCGAGAAGGGCTGGTGCCCCTGGTTGTCTACAGCCACGGACAAGAGCCCAAACCACTGGCCCTGACCAGCGTGGAGGCGCAAAGGCTCAGTCATCACACCGGTATGGTCGGATTGAAGATCGATGGCAAGCAGTCGGTGA
>CAZSBQ010000325.1:0-3264 GCA_964604795.1 uncultured Victivallales bacterium
AGTGGTGCGCACGGGGCATTCCAAAGATATGTTTGTGCCCGGAGAATTGCTCGCCGAGTCCGTAGAGAGCTTCGAAGGCACCGATGGCGATGATGGCGATAGCAAGAGCAAAGGCTTGCCAGCGCTGGGTGAAGGTGTTGGCGATGACCCAGGTTATGAGGGCAAAGATGAGAAGACGGCGCAGCTCGGCGTGCGATGCCCAGGAGGACACGCTCAGTGTGCTGGTGCGGGGGGTGGGATCGTTGGTGACAGCGGTTTCGCTGCTGTTTTGCGGCTCGACGGGAGCCTCGTCCTCTCTCTCATTCAGGGAGAAGGGAGCAGTTTCCGCGACAGCCTGAATTTCACGGGTTTTCGGGGAAATGGCCTGCACTATTCCGGTCGGCAACGGGAGAGTCTGAAAAACACCCAGCAGCAGAAATGCCCCCATGAACCACCACACACGGGTGCGACAGATGCGCAGCGTGCCAGTCAGGGCGCAGCGCAGGGCCCACAGGGCAAACAGGACAAGCGCGCCGGCAAGCAGGATTTCAGCCGACCAGCGGTTGACGGAACCAAGCGGCAGCGGCGCCAGCACGACCAGCAGGATAACGCCGACGGTGATCACGGCGTCAAGCCAGTGCGATGCACGGGAAGACGTTCCTGAATTGGATTTTGATTTTGTCATGGGTAAATTTTTGTGCTTTCTTGTGTTTCCTGTGGCTAAAACAGTATGGCCACAAAAAGTCACAAAGGGCACAAAATCAGAGGTCGGAGGTCCGAGGTCAGCTGCTGCTAGTAGAATAGGCGTCTCGCCTGTTCAACCGATGAGAACCGGGAAATTGCCGTTCGGTTCTACAGGCGAGACGCCCGTAGTACTGGGGTCGGCTGGTTCTACAGGCGAGACGCCTGTAGTACTTGGGTTGGCTGTGCCTACAGGCAGGGATGCCTGTAGTACTTATTTCATTTGTCGCATATTTTTGGGCAGGCTTCGCCCGGTCGGTTATGCACCAACCGGTTCTTTGGGGACAGAAATTCTCGGATTCCCGGTCTCGCAGTTCACTGCTTCACGCTGTCCCGATCGGCACGCGGCCGTCGTGATCGCGCTCATATCCGCCTGTACGAGCCATACGAGCGGGCGGAGCGCATCGAGGTGGTTGATTTAAGCCTGACCGGCGTGTCGACACCCTCACTCCATTTCCTCTTCCAGCTCTTCCTCGAAGTCGCCCCGCAACGCGGCGAGAGCCAACAAGGGACTCAAGACCACAAACAGTCCGCCGATGAAGTTTGCCGGAACCAAAAAAAACGCCAATAGCGCAGCACACACACCCGCCAATCCGCCAACCGAAAGAGTGCGAACAGGTGGCGGAAAACGCCACAATCCGAGGAGGCCCTCGAACGCGCAGGCGACCAAAAACAGCGCGCCGCCGGCGAGTCCGAGCAGCCCAAGACGAGTCGTCGCCAAGTCCGCCGCCTGGTTGAGTGTTGCCGGCTCGTCGGATTCCATGCGCTCGGGAGCACGTTTCTCAGGCGCCGTTGATCTATCCTCGGGTGAGACGAATCCGCCGGCCGTCGGGGCGCCGTCATCTACCCCATACCCCATGGTTCGCATCTCGGCGGCATTGGAATCAATAGATGTCACCCGTTCGCCGGCCCCCTCGCGCATAGCCTCGATGTTGCGCGAAAATATTTCGGCATCAAACACCAGACCCTGGTCGGCGGGACGGCCAAGGTTGAGCGTGAAGAATCCCAAGCTGAGCACAAGCAACGGCAGACCGAACCAAGCGGGCACGGAGCGGGTCAGTGTGGCCAGCAGCAGAAAGGCGACAACCAGCATGACGCCCAAGGCCGCAGCCCACAAAAAGTTCTCAAACCAAAGGGCCATTGCAATGGCGGCGCAGCCGGTCAGCGCGGCCAGAGCGCTCATCACACCGGGAGCGATGTTTCGATTGAGCCGGGAATGCATCAAGTCAGATTTCGGGGCGTCGACCACCTCTATGACCAGCCAGCGCCCCGCGCAGATCAAGAGGGCGACAGCACCAATCGCAAGAATCAGAGAGGGGGCGCAGCTTGACTCGGTCAGCACCCTTCCCACGCCTCCTTGGCCTCCGGCTCTGACGCCGGGGGTCGAGATGGTCAGCATCATAAACGCCCGCAATACCGCAGCGCTTCCCAAGGCCACGAGAACCCGTGCCATCTGAGTTTCGGTAAAACCGGACATGACAACCAGCAATACCAGCAGTGCCGCGACCATGACGACAGGACCGCCTGAAAAACCGATCCCGCACACAAACAGCCCGCCGCACGCAAGCACGTGCAACGGCAGATGGAACAGCCAGCGGTGCAGATAGTTACGCATCAGCGCCCAAAAACATGCGGCACTGGCGGCCAGTGCGACGACGAGCACGTTCAAGACAAACGCGTTGGCGGGTGCATGGAACACCGACGACACTACCGCAAGCATGGTGCACAGCTCCATGGAGACCGCGCACCACGCCGGGACAAATTCTTCATTCTTCGTGTTCAATGGTTCCGCACCTTCGCTTGCAGCATTACGCCAGTGCTTCGTCAGCACCGGCTGGATTCGCACGTCGTGGCCCAAACAACCGTTCCAGCATGCGGGGGCCGCTTTTCTTTTTCTTTTTCGCGTCCGCTCGGAAGGAAAGATTGCGTTGGCCCTCGACGACTTGTCGAGGGCGCACATCAAACATTTCCTCAGCATAGGAATCGCCGCAGCGGTCGGCCACAATGTCCCGCGCCTCGGACAATCCGGGGGCCCGACCGTTGCAGCTGTGCGCGTCGCTGGCGATCAGATGACACCAGCCGTTGTCGAGAAATTTCATGGCGCAACGCTGAGCGGTGTCGCCCAAATCGCCGACCAAAGCACCCGCCGTCAGTTGCGCCAAGCTGCCGCCGCGCAACAGCTCAGCCAGCAGATCGTTGTTTTCCTGGATCGCGAGATTCCGCTCTGGGTGGGTGATGATCGGGATGTAGCCGTTCACCTGAAGTGAAAAGAGAGTGTCGGCAAAGTGCTCGGGAACCAGCGAATGCGGCATCTCCACCAGCATATAGGGGCCTCCGGCGATGGTCATCGCTCTTCCGCAGGCGAGATCCTCCAGGATCGCTGGTTGCACTTGCACATCACCGCCGGTGTGCAAATCCAGTGAGATGTCCACCTTGGCCAAGCGGCTCGCCAACTCGGCAGTCAGTTTTTCAACCTGATCGTTGTCGATATTGTACAACCCATCGCACTGATGGGGCGTGCAGACGATGCCGGAGGTTCCATCC
>CAZSBQ010000326.1:0-3252 GCA_964604795.1 uncultured Victivallales bacterium
CCGAGCCGGTTGCGCAAGCCCGTACCATAGGGCATGTTTTCGACTCTGCAAACGCTTATTGGGAGGTGTTCGGCGATTTATGCTCAAATTCGGCACAGTCGCAGTCCCGGCGCATGTGGTTGATTGAGGCAGTGAGCTCCGCCCGCAAGTCGACGAGCGTGCCGTCGAGATCCAAAGATATGGCGTATGAATGGAGCACGGGTGTGAGTCAGGGTTGCCCTCGCTTCGCATTTCACAGGAATCCGAAAGGCGTGCGTCGCCGGCTGCGGACTCGCACGGACTGGGTTCAGTCGAAGAGAGTGGGTTGGTTCGAAGTGCGTTTCTTTTGGGCGGGGACACCGAAGCGCTCGGCGGTTTTGGGGGTGCTGACGCGTCCCTGCGGAGTTCGCATGAGGTACCCCTGCTGGATAAGAAAGGGTTCGTAGACGTCCTCGATGGTGGTGATGTCCTCGCCGATGGCGACAGCGAGGGTCTTGAGCCCGACCGGGCCGCCGCCGAAGGTGAGCAGCAGGGTCTCGAGGAGACGGTTGTCCATCTCGTCGAGGCCGCAGTCGTCGATGTCGAGCATGGCGAGGGCGTCGGCGGCGACGGTTTTGTCGACGATGTCGGCGCGGCGGACCTGGGCGAAGTCGCGCACCCAGCGGAGGAGGTTGTTGGCGATGCGGGGAGTGCCGCGGCTGCGGGTGGCGATTTCGGTGAGGCCGCCCTCGTCGAGCTGCGTGTCGAGGATGCCCGCGGAGCGGCTGAGGATGAGCTTGAGGGCGTCGGTGTCATAGTAGTCGAGCCGGCAGGTGAGGCTGAAGCGGGAGCGAAGGGGAGCGGAGATTCGGCCTTGGCGGGTGGTTGCGCCGATAAGGGAGAAGTGGGGCAGGTTGAGGCGCACCGAGCGCGCGCCGGCCCCCTGGTCGAGCATGATGTCGATGACGAAGTCCTCCATGGCGCTGTAGAGATATTCCTCGATCGCCATGGGCAGACGGTGCATTTCGTCGATGAAGAGGATTTCGCCGGGTCCGAGGCTGGTGAGCAGCCCGGCGAGATCGCCGGGTTTCTCGATGACGGGTCCGCTGGTGCAGCGGACGGTTTTTCCGCGGCTGTTGCCGATGATGTGCGCGAGGGTGGTTTTGCCGAGTCCCGGGGGGCCGCTGAGGAGGATGTGCCCGAGGGCTTCGTCGCGCTCACTGGCGGCCTGAACGACGATTTGGAGGCGTTCCTTGACGCGCTCCTGTCCGGGGAACTCATCGAAGGATGGCGGGCGCAGAGATGCGTCGGCGGTTTCCTCTTTGGCATTGAGTTCGGAAGAGATGAATCGTTGCTGGTCCATTGCGCGGCTCAGGAATTGAGGATTTGGAGAGCTTTTCGGATGATGTTTTCGGCGGACTGTTCGGATGCGGGCTGTTGCTCGCAGACCTTTTGGACGGCGTTGCGTGCCATTTCGTGTTTGAATCCGAGGGTTTCGAGTGCGGCGATGGCGTCTTTGCCTTCGGTGGGCAACGTTGTTTGCTGCTGCTGGGCGCCGCTGAGGGCGGCGGCCGGCGCGATGGCGTCGATGCGGTCGCGCAGTTCGATGCTGAGGCGTTCGGCGACGCGTTTGCCGACGCCGCTGATGCGGCAGAGCGCCTTGATATCCTGGGCGGCGACTGCTTCGCAGAAGGCGGCGACGGGCATGGCGCTGAGGATCTTGAGGGCCAATTGGGGGCCGATTCCGGAGATGCCGAGCAGGAGTCGAAAGAGTCTGCGTTCCTCGGCGGTGGCGAATCCGTACAGCTGGATGGCGTCTTCGCGCACGGAGGTGTGGATGTGCAGAGTGGCGGGGTTGCCTTCGGCGGGCAGGCAGTCGTATGTGCTCATGGGGATGGTGACGGCGTAGCCCACGCCTGCACAGTCGATGACCGCTTCGGCCAAGTCCAGTTCGGCCAGTTGTCCGTTGAGTCGGCTGATCACGGTTTCGAGTCTCCGGGGGTTGGGGTGTTGATTGCGTCCGGAGAGGGTAGGGGCGCCAGCTCGGGGCGCAGGGTGTCGAGGCGGTGACGCAGCCGTTGGATTTCCGGGTGCTTGTTCAGCATGCGGTCCAGTTCGCTGTAGAGTCGAAGGATGCGGGCGTGAATTTTGGCGGCCTCCGGATCCTCGCTGATGACGCGCGCCCGCACGGTGGCGAGTTGCGCCGCGGCTTGGCGGACCTCCTCGCTTGTGTCGTTCTGTTCCTGGGCGCGGGGTTGGGGGATGCCGGGCAAGGCCAGCAGGCCAACGGCGATTGCGAGTGGTGCCGTGAATCGGTTGACCGGACGGACGAACGCGGGTGTTTTCATGGCGCAGGCGGGGGTTGAGAGAACTCGGCGTCGCCCCCGGCGGAGGCGCTTCCCTCTCGCCGGGGGTGCGGGGTTTTCAGTATGTGCGGTGCAGGGCAATGACCACACCCTGGATGAAGACTTTCTCCAAGGGATAAAACTGGGATTCGAAGTCCGGATTCGCGGGGCGCAACTCCACTTGATCACCGTTGAAATAGATCGATTTCACTGTGGTTTCGTTTTCCACAAGCGCTACGACAATATTGCCGATACGCGGGCTGTCAACCTGCTTTGCGATGACGATGTCGCCGTCGAGGATGCCGAGGTCGCGCATGCTTTCGCCGAAGACGCGAAGCCCGAACAGCTCCTGACCGCCGGCGCCCTTGGGAAGCATCCGCGGATCAAACTTGATTGTGGACTCGACGTGCTCCTCGGCGAGCAGCGGCGCGCCCGCGCTGATTCGGCCCAGAATCGGGATGCTGAGGGTCAGGGACATGTGCTGGGGACGGTCGGAGCGCAGCAGAGTGAGGCTGCGGGCCTTGGATGAGCGGGAGACATACCCCTTGCGCTGGAGTGCACGCACGTGGGCGAAGGCGGTGGCGGATTTGATGCCGAATCCGTCGGCGATCTCGTAGACGGTCGGGGCCATGCCCTCGCGGCGCTGGAACGAGTCGATAAAGTCCAGGATGTCCTGTTGTTTTTCCGTGAGTCCTCGCATGACGTTCTCCTTGATTGCTTGGTGGTGGTGGACGCTTGGTCGTCAAAACACAGCGGACGGATGCGGCGTGCATCGAATCCATGCTGGATATCAATAGTCTAACATCGGATAGCTTATATGCAAGGCGCGCAAAAAAAGCCCCAGGGCAATTCCTTTCTGAGGAAGGGGGAGCGGCATGATCCCGCCGCCCGATGGAGAGGGCGAGACTCCGTCGAGCCGGGGGGCGGCCGACACTGGAACCCCGGGTGT
>CAZSBQ010000327.1:0-3245 GCA_964604795.1 uncultured Victivallales bacterium
AAAGCCATTGCGAACTCAACTGACCGGATCCAACCAAATTCTGTGGACATAGGACCAACAGTCACGCAGACAAGTTGGAAGGGAGGACACGCCGCTGTCTGACCAGCAGGTGGAGGGAAGGCATCAGCACCAGCGCCACGGGCATCTCCATGAGCAGTCCGCCGATGGCGCCCACAGCCATGGGCTGAAGCATGTCCCCACCTTCTCCCAGGTTCAAAGCCAGAGGCAGAAACCCCATCATGGTGGTGAGTGTGGTCATGATCCGGGGCCGCAGGCGGATGGCGGCGGCCTCGACTACAGCATCAAGAGGCGTAAGCCCCCTGCTTTCTTCGAGTTCGCCGGCAAACGTCAACAGCAGGACGCCGTCGTTGACTGTGGCCGCCACTACCACCAGCACGCCGATGATGACCGTTGCGCCCATTGGAAGTCCCGTCAGGTTCAGAGCACAGACCACGCCGCACAGGGAAACCGGGACGCTGCCGAGGATGAGGGTTGGCAGCTTGAGGCTATTGAACTGGACCGTCAGGATGATGAACGAGAAAAAGAGGGCGAAGGCGAGAACCGCCAACACGGTGTTTTTCATGTCGGCCATCATCTCCGCCTGGCCGCTGAAGGTGAACTCATAGCCCGGCGGCCGCTCGATTCCAGCCAGCACATCGCGCAGCTGGTCGACGGCGGCACTCAGGTCGCCATCGGTCATGTCGGCTTCAACGGTAACTTGTTTGGCCTGGTTTTCGCGGATGATCTCCACCGGCCCGACGCCGCTTGTCAACTGCGCGATGTCGCCGACCCGCAATGTCTGTTGTCCCGCAGCGTGCTTGATGGGTATGGCGGCTATGCTCTGCGGGCTGTTGACTTTTGTTTCGGGGGCGAGGACTCGTATGTCAATGTAATCGTTGCCGTCCCAGTATCGTGTTGATACTGTTCCGGTGATGAACGTACGGATGGCATCGGCCACTTCAGCCGCCGATGTATTCATTTCAGAGGCTTTTGCGCGGTCGATAGTTATCTGATATTCGGGGCGGGACAGGTCCATGGACACGTATACATTGGTCAGGCCCTCCGTCTGCCGTATGGTTCGGGCCGTTTGGGTTGCCAACTCCGCCAGCGTATCGGTGTCCTGTCCGCGGATTTGCACGACGACATCGGAAGCCCGCATCCCCTTGATGCCCTTGATCGGGTTTTGCTTGGCCATGGCCTTGACGCCGGGCAGGGGGATTTTGCCGACCACTTTCCGCAGCTTTTTGACGTATTCGGCCGTACTCACGTCCCGCTGCGCCTTGGGCACCAGTTGGATGTTGAGTTCCCCCTCATTGGCGATCTCGTAGGTGGTCAGTCCCCGCACCTGGCCTCCGGCCAGACTGAAGACGCTTTCGACGAGCGGATCGGTGGCGATTTTTCGTTCGATCCTGCGCAACGCGCGGTCGGTCTCGTGCACGGCGGTGCCGACGGGGAGCTTTACTTTGACCATCAGTCGTCCATCGTCCATCAGCGGCAGGAATTCGTTCCCGACCCTTCCCAGCATAAGACCGCCGATGACAAGAGCGGCGAGAAAGACAGGGATCACGGCCCAGCGCAGATGCAGAATCGTGCGCAGGGAACGCCGGTACGCCTGCGTCGTGCGCTCAAAAAAGCGTTCGAACTTGCCGGCGACCGGTGCGGGTCGACTATGGCCGAAGAGGATGGCGGCGGCCATGGGGGCCACGGTGATGGCAACCGTGAGGCTGATCACCACGATGCCGGCGACCACCAGGATCAGCTCCCGAAACAACAGGCTAGTCAATCCGGGCACGATCAGGAAGGGCACGAACAGCGCCAGGAATGACAAGGTGGCCGCGATAATGGCCGGACCGACTTCCTCGGTGGCCCGGATGGCTTGCGCGGCAGCATCGCCGTCGAGGTCCTCGTGATGCAGCCGGCTGATGTTCTCCAGCACCACAATGCTGTTGTCCAGCACGACGCCGATGGCGACCACCAGCCCACCCAGCGAAAAAATGTTCAACGAAAAGCTGGCCAGCTTCATCAAGCCGAAATTCAAAATCAGTGTAAGCGGTAAAGCAAGCGCCATTACCAGAACCTGGCGGATGCTGCCGAGGAACAGATAAACGACGATGACCAGAAGGATCGCCGCCCCGATGGCGGCATTGCGCACTCCGTTGAGCGACTCGCGCACATACTCGGCCTGATTCTCCACATAATCCAGTTGCAGTCCACCGGGGAACGACGGATGCAATCGCTTGAGTTGCGCCATGACGGCATCCGCGACTTCGACGGTGTTGGCCTCGGCCTCCTTCAATACCGAAAGTTTGATGCAATCCTCGCCGCCAAAGCGGGTGATGACCCGCTCGTCTTCGTGTGCATCGGCCACTTCGGCAATGTCGCCCAGGTGAACTTTGTTTCGTCCATCGCGGGCGATCAGGACCGAGCGGATGTCGTCCAGGGATGCGAACTCGCCCGTGGTGCGGGCAATGATTTCCCGCCTGCCGGTGGTGATGCGACCGCCGGTTTTATCGATGTTCTCCGCACTCAGGCGTTTGAGTATGGTATTCAGCGAGAGCCTGTATTTGTCGAGGGAAGCGGGATCAAGGACAACGCGAATCTCTCTTTCAAGCCCGCCGACGATCTCGGTGCCGGCCACGCCTTTGACCCCCAATATCCGATCCTGCAGCCAGTTGTCCGTCCATTCCCGCAGTTCGACCGGCCCCCAGCGTTGCGAACTGATGGCCACCTGCATGACCGGGAGCTGGGAGGGGTCGGCCTTGAACACGAAAGGCGTTTCGATGTCCTCGGGCAGCTCCTGCTCGGCACGTGTCAGTGCCGCCAGCACATCCTGGAAGGCGGCATCAATATCGGTGCCGTATTCGAAACTGACATCAAGTGAATAGATTCCCTCCCGGGATGTCGACTCGAGTTCATCCAGATTTTCCACGGTCGCCATCAGGCGTTCGACCGGATCGGCGATATCTTTGTCGATCTCTTCCGGCGTGGCGCCTTGCCATGGGATTTGCACCTTCACCAGCGGGTAGGTGACATCCGGCAGAAAATCAACCGGCAGGCGGGAGAGGCCGTACAGCCCCAATACAACCAGCGCGACAACGATCGCGCTGCTTGCCAAGTGCCGTTTGACGGAGTATTCCGTTAGTTTCATGTTACGAGTCCGGTGTTCTGAGTTCTGAGTTCTGAGTTCTGAGTTGAAGGTTACGACATAAATTATTTTTCTTCAAAGGCGCTATGTACTCGATAGT
>CAZSBQ010000328.1:0-3238 GCA_964604795.1 uncultured Victivallales bacterium
TCGATCAGCGGCACGAGGGCATTCATGAACAGGATTGAAAAACTGACTCCTTCCGGGTAGCTGCCCCAGATGCGGATGACGCAGGTGACCAGGCCGCAGCCGACTCCGAAGACGAGCGCGCCGGTCTTGGTCATCGGGCTGGTCACCATGTCCGTGGCCATGTAGAACGCGCCCAGAAACAGGCCGCCGGTCAGAATGTGAAACAGCGGCGTCGGCTGGGCGCCCGGCGCCGTCGCATATACCAGACCCGTGATAACAAGAACGGTTCCTATAAAGGCCAGCGGCACCTCCCAGCGGATCAGGCGCAGGGCGATCAGGACGATTCCGCCCAGCAGCAGGGCAGCTGCGGAGGTTTCGCCGATGCAGCCGCCGATGCTGCCGAGAAAGTAGTCCAGGTACGAGTAGTCGGCGCTGCCGCCCGCTTCGAGGGCGGCGGGAATGGCGTAGAGGGGGGTGGCCGTGGTGACCGCGTCCATGGACGCGCCGTCGGCCAGCCGGGCAGCCCATTGTCCGCCGTCTGGGGGTACCCAGGTGGTCAGATAGCCGGGGAAGGCGATGAGCAGTCCGACGCGGGCGACGAGTGCGGGATTGAAGGGGTTGTAGCCGAGTCCGCCGTAGATGTGCTTGCCCAGTCCCATGGCCAGTAGCGCGCCGACGACGCACACCCACCACGGGGTCGCGGCGGAGAGATTCATGCCCAGGAGTACGCCGGTCAGGACGGCGCTGAGATCACCGACGGTCGAGGGTTTGCCCAGCATGCGGCTGAAGAGTGCTTCGAAGACCACGCAGCTGACCGTTGACACGCCAAGTACCCAGAGCGCGGGCATGCCGAAGTAGTAGACGCCGGCGGCGCACGCCGGCAGGAGCGTGAGGATGACAATCAGCATGATGCGCCGAACGTCCCGGGGGGCGTGGACGTGTGGCGAGCTGCTGATCACCAGCTTTGCCGGATCGGGCAGGCGGATATCTTGCGGTTCGCTCATCGGCAGAAGAATCCTTGAGGGTTCGGGATTATTTCTTGGCGCTTTCGGCGCGTCGGCGGGCGATGATTTCGGCCTTGGCGCGCTTGAGGTGCTGGACAAGGGGGCGGTTTGCGGGGCAGGCATAGGCGCAGCAGCCGCATTCGATGCAGTCAGTGGCATGATTTTTTTCGGCCTGTTCGAAGTCCTCGTTTTCGATTTGCACGCTCAGAGTTCCGGGCAGGAGGGCCATTGGGCATGCGTCGACGCATCGTCCGCAGCGGATGCATGCTTCGGACGTGAACTGGTGGACTTCGTCGGGCGCCAGCATGAGGATGCCGCTGGTGGCTTTGACGACGGGGATGTCGAGCGAGTATACGCTCATGCCCATCATCGGACCGCCGACGATGAGTTTGGCGGGGTCTTCGCGGACTCCGCCTGCCAGGGCGATGGCCTGCCGGAGGGGGGTGCCCACACGCAGTCGCCAGTTGCCGGGATCGACCACGGGTGTGCCGGTAATGGTGGTGACGCGCTCGTAGAGGGGCTTGCCTAGCAGGATCGCGTCGGATGTGGCGGCGCAGGTGCCGACGTTCTGGACGACCACGCCCACGTCCATGGGCAGTCCGCCGGTGGGGACTTTGCGCCCGGTCAAGGCGTAGATCAGCTGTTTTTCCGCGCCCTGCGGGTAGCGGACCGGGAGGGAGACCACTTCGATGTCGAAGGCGGCGGCGCGCGACCGCATGGTTTCCACGGCGTCGGGTTTGTTGTTTTCGATGCCGAGGACGATGCGGCTCACGCCCAGTGCGCGCGCCAGCATGCGCGCGCCGGCAAGGATGCGTTCAGGCTCTTCGAGCATCAGCCGGTGGTCCGCGGTCAGGTACGGTTCGCATTCCACTCCGTTGAGCACCAGCAAGTCGATGGATTTGGCGGGCGGCGGCGAGAGCTTCACCAGGGTCGGGAAGGCGGCGCCGCCCATGCCGACCAGGCCCGCGTCGCCGAAGCGCTGCTTCAGCGTTTCCGGAGCTGCGGATTCCCAGTCTGTGATGGGAGCAAGGTCTTCGGCGGCGGCGTCTTCTCCGTCGGCTTCGATTTCGAGCGCGGGCATTTTTGTGCCTGCGGGACCGAGGCATTCGGTGACGGCTTTGACAATGCCGCTGGTGGGGGAATGGACGGGAGCGGATACGAAGCCGCCCGGATCGGCGAGACGCTGGCCGCGCAACACCGTGTCTTTTTTGCCGACGAGCATTTTGGGCGGCGCGCCGATGTGCTGGTGCAGGGGGACGGTGTAGGTTTCGAGCAGGGGAGCTTCGCGTATGGGTTTGTCGGCGGACAGGTGCTTGTTGTCATGCGGGTGAATTCCGCCGGCGATGCGATGGGGGCGTTCAGGCATTGACGAGTTCCTCCGCGTGTTCGCTGGGTGTGGGCTGCTCCTTCGAAGCATCGGGATCGTTTGTTTCCCAGTCTGCCGGATTGGCGGGTTTGAGGCAGCCGGTGGGGCAGACTTCGGCCAGCGTCGGATCAAGGGGAGGGTTCTCGTAGTTGACGCGGGCCAGCATGCCGTCCATTTGCATTTGGTCCTCGCCTGCGGCCTTCACGCACTTGCGGCAGGCGATGCAGGAGACCGCGCAGACCTTTTTGCATTGCGCGCCCTTCTCCGGCGAATTGCAGTGGACGTGCACGGCGGATTTTCGGGAGCCCATGGTGATCAGGCCGCGTGGGCAGGCAGCGACGCATTTTCCGCAGCCGGTGCAGAGCTCCGGGTGGACGATGGCCAGGCCCGCGCGCATCTCGATGGCGTCAAATGGGCAAACGCGCGCGCAGCTTCCCAAGCCGAGGCAACCGTGCACGCAGCCTTTGCCGCCCCCTCCGATGAGGTTGGCCGAGCGGCAGTCGTTCACCCCGTTGTAGGCAACATTCCAGGTGCTGTCGCTGCCGCCGCCGCAGCGCACGACGGCGACTTTGCGCTCGCGGGCGCCGCCGTTGAGACCCAGCAATGCGCTGATGGCCGAGACGCCTTCGGGATCGCTCACCGGGCAGTCGGCGGGCTCGGCTTCGCCCTCGGTCACCGCCCGCGCAAAGTCCGCGCAGCCTGCAAAGCCGCAGGCGCCGCAATTGGCGCCGGGCAGAAGCCCCTCGACCTCCTCGATGCGCGGATCGGTCCGGACGGCGAAAATCCTGACCGCCACGCCGATGACCAGGCCGAGGACGAGCCCCATGATCAACAGAGTAAGTACTGCTTGCATTCGTGCGTCCTTCGTTGCGACTACGTTTGAGGCGGC
>CAZSBQ010000329.1:0-3226 GCA_964604795.1 uncultured Victivallales bacterium
CGTGCCGGGGACCGTTTTGCGGTCCGCGAAATGTAGCCGCCGACCGCCGGGAAGCAAGGGCATCCCCCTGAAATCAGCGCTGTTCCTTTCTGAGTAGGAAAAGGAAGCGTCCTGCATAATACGGGGAAAGCAGTGACTTGCAAGGGGAGATTGGACGGGTATATTAATTCAGGAAATGATGATTGTCGAACCGTCCATTTAACAAAGGAGGACGTTTATGTTTTCGTTAACGACGAAAGGGAGGTATGCGTCTCGGATCATGGTATACTTGGCCAGTCGCGACAACTCGGTACCGGCGACAAAGCAGGAGATCGGTAAGCACGAGGGCATTTCCTCGGACTATGTCGAGCAAATCATGATGGGATTGAAGGTTGCGCAGCTAGTTCGGAGCCATCGCGGTCGCCGCGGCGGGTTTTCGCTGGTTCGCCCGGCATCGGAGATTACCCTGTCGGAGGTCTTGCGTGCTGTCGAGGGTCCGATTTGTCCGGCGCCGTGCATGCAGGAGGCGTGTCCTCGAAAGCCGGATTGCCCAACGTACCCGGTCTGGGTGAAGGCGGCGGCCGCTCTTGATGATGTGTTTCAACAAACTCGGATTCTTGACTTGACCCAAAAAGCAGACAACACCCCAAAGGAGATTGAATAATGACTGCCGACAACCCCCAACACCCTGAAACGCTAGCCCTACATGCCGGACAGGTTCCTGAACCGACGACGGGAGCGCGCGCCGTTCCCATCTATCAGACGACAAGCTACGTGTTCCATGATGCCGAGCATGCGGCCAATTTATTTGCGCTCAAAGAGTTCGGCAATATTTACACCCGTCTTATGAACCCCACCTCCGATGTGGTGGAAAAGCGGTTGGCCGCCCTTGAGGGAGGGTCGGGGGCCCTGCTCACCTCCAGCGGGATGGCCGCCATTTTCCTGGCCATCCACACTCTTGCCGAAGCAGGCGATCACATTGTCAGTTCCGCCTCCTTGTACGGCGGCACGGAGACCTGCTTCCGGCACACACTGCCCAAGATTGGCATCGGCGTGTCGTTCCTGGAAACGCCGACTCCGGAGGATGTCCGCGGGGCCATCAAGGACAACACCAAGGCCGTATACCTGGAAACCGTCGGCAATCCGCGCGGCGATGTGCTGGACTTGAAGGGAATTGCCGAGGTTGCACACGAGTTCGGTGTGCCGGTGATCGTCGACAACACGTTTGCCCCCATTCTTTGTCGCCCGATCGAGCACGGGGCCGATATTGTCGTGCATTCCTGCACCAAGTGGATCGGCGGGCACGGCACCTCCATTGGCGGCGTGCTCGTTGACGGCGGCACCTTCGACTGGTCCCAAGGGCGGCATCCGGGTTTCACCGAGGCTGATGAGAGCTATCACGGGATCAAATACTGGGAGGCACTCAGCGACGTGCCCGGCATGGGCAATGTGGCGTTCGTCATGAAAGCTCGTGTCCAAGGCATGCGCAACATCGGCATGTGCCCCAGTCCGTTCAACGCCTTTCTGTTCACGCAGGGCTTGGAAACGCTGCCCATGCGCATCCGTGCGCAGTCCGCAAACACCCTCGCACTGGCCCAGTGGCTCCAAACGCGCGACGAAGTCGAGTGGGTGAACTACACCGGTCTGCCCGACCATCCCTGGCACGAGAGTGCGAGCAAACTGCTGGACGGGGGATATGGAGCGGTCCTTGGCTTCGGCATCAAGGGCGGGGCGGAAGCGGGGCAGGGATTCATCAACAGCGTCAGGCTGGCCAGCCATTTGGCCAACGTCGGTGACGCCAAAACCCTGGTGCTGCATCCGGCCTCCACGAGTCACCAGCAGATGTCGGAGCAGGCGCAGCGCGCCGCCGGCGTCACGCCGGAATTCATCCGTGTGGCCGTCGGCCTGGAGAACATCGAGGACATCAAGGCGGACTTCGACCAGGCCTTGAAGTCTGCGACACCGTGACGCCGATGCGAAGGTCAGGAGGAAAGTCATGCCAGCCGAACCACAGCTGACTGCCGTCGAACGAGACAAGCTGGAGATCGATCCCAATTTCGATTTCCGCGAATTGGGCAACAAAGACTGGGACGATATCCCGTCAAACGTCAAAGCCATGTTCAAATGGTGCGGCGTCTACACCCAGCTGCAAAAGGGGTTTTTCATGATCCGTCTGGTCACCCCCGGCGGCTTGATGACCACCGCGCAGCTTGGGCGCGCACTGGACTTGGCCGAGCAGTTCGCGCAGGGAGAACTGTGCATCACCACACGGCAGACGCTCCAGTTTCACTGGGTCCGTCTGGCCGACGTCCACAAGGTCATTGAGGGTATGGAAGAGGTAGGGATGACCACCAAGAACGGCTGCGGAGACGTCACGCGCAACACCGTCACCTGCTCCATGCAGGGCGTCTGCCCCAACGAAGTTGGCGGGCATGCCCGAAGCCTCATCGAAGAGGTCGCCACCGATCCCGAAATCCGGGATCAGCAGCGCAATCTGCCCCGCAAACACAAAATCAGCATCGCCGGATGCGATCGTGCCTGCGCCCAGACCCTGATGAACTGTCAGGGGTGGGTGCCGGTATCCCGCGCCGCGTCCGATGGCCCGCTCGAGCATGGGTGGCGCTTTCACGCCGGCGGTGGCCTGGGGGCCAAACCGTTCATGGGCAAAGTCATATACGAGTGGGTCCCCGAGGACTTGGCGTTGTACGTGGCCCGAGCCACCGTGGAGGCGTTTCGGCGCCGCGGCGACCGTCGCAAGCGCTCCCTTGCCCGCCTGAAGATCGTTGTTGACCGCATGGGGCCGCATGCTTTCGGTCTTTTTTTGCTGGACATCATGCGCGAGCGCGGAGTGGAGGGACTGGACCGGATCGAGCCGGCCGCCGAGTTCACTCCCCGGATTCAACCGGCCTATCTTGACGGTCAGTCCGTGATTTCTCAGCGGCAGGAAGGGTTGTCGACGGTTCGCGTGATGATCCCTCGTTCCGAGATCAAGCTTGACACTGGGCGGGCGCTCTGCCGACTGGCGGAAACCTACGGGCCGGGCGAAGTCATGCTGACCAACCGCCAGAACGTGGAAATTCGTCATGTCCCCGAGGATTCCGTATCCGCGCTGCAACAGGAGTTGGCGGACTCCGGATTGGCGACGGAAGGGTTTGAGCGCTTGCCGGACGTGGTCTGCTGCGTTGGCACAACTCAGTGCAAGATGGCAGTCTCTGATACGCCCGGAACCTATTTTGATGTGGTGGAG
>CAZSBQ010000330.1:0-3224 GCA_964604795.1 uncultured Victivallales bacterium
ATCGTATGCACGGTTGGGACATCGATTGCGAACGGGTGTCCGTCGTTGAAGGGGTACCAGCAGCGGAGCACGGCGTGGGAGGAAGAGGCAGCCGATCTGTCGGCGGAGGTTCGTGAGAAATTGGCGGATGCGGACATGTCCGATCCGGGGATGCTTCGAAAGCTGTCGGCGGAACTGAACAGCCTGGAACGGCTTGGGCTCGAAAAGGAGGATCATGTCGCCTTGCTGGCAACCGACACGGCGGAGGGCCGCTGCTGCGCGGAATGGTTGCAGAAAACGATTTCCACAGTTTGGCGGATTCCCGAGGAAGCCATCGAAATTTGTCGCATTCCCGGACTCCAGGTGAGGGACGGCAAACGCTTGCGCGAGGAAGGTTTGCCCTCCTTGGTTTCACAGGTGATGAGCTACCGTGAGAGATGGAACACGGACCAGATTGTTTTGAATCCCACGGGCGGCTTCAAGGGGGTCGTGCCCTTTCTGACGGTTCTCGGGATGGTCTTCCGTCTTCGTACGGTGTACGTGTTTGAATTTGCCGAGCAACTGATCAACTTGCCGCCCCTGCCGTTTTCATTTGACGCAAACGTGTTGGAGCGCGCCTTGCCTGCTTTGCAGAGGCTCAGCGAGGAGGGTGCCGTTCCGGAAGCTGACTACTGGTCACGAATAGTGGGCTTCCAGGATTACGAGCGAGATTTGTTCCTGTCTCTGGTGGAAACAGAAAATGAGAGCGGCTTTATCACTCTGTCGCCACTGGTGGAACCGTTCATGGAGCAGGTTCCGCCGGAGGAGAGTATCTTTTTGAGTCCGGAGGTTCAGGGCACGCTGAGCAAGTCGAAGGGTGCCGACCGGGACCGCTTGGAGATGCTTCTCTCCAAGATTGCTGTTCCGTTATGGCGTTCCATGCACTCTCACCACTACCAGAGTACGGACTTGGCTGTGTTCAAACCGGGGAATACTCCCGAGCGGGCCGCCTGCATAGTGCGTGGGGACGACGTGTTTGTTTGCAGAGCATTTCTTTCGCACGACGAGTACGAGCGTGAACTCCCGAAGCTCAAAGAAGCGGACTTCGAGCTGGATGCGTTCGAGCCGTACACGCCGACGACAGTGGACCGATGCCTTGCGGAAATGGCGGAGCGCGAGAAAACCGAACTCGAGCAGACGCGCGAAGAAGTGCGGCGACTGCGGGAAAAGGAGAAATCCATATCCAGCTTGAAGAGTGAGGTGAAAACGTACAAGAAGCAGCTGGAAGAAGCCAACGATGCACTGCGAAAAAGGCGGAAAAGCAAATCCAGCAAGAAGAAGAAGGAGGACGAGAAGCTGCCGATTTCCGAAGGTGAAAAACTGCGCTGCAGAGTTGAGAGAATCAGCGACTCCGGCGTGCCAAAGTTGGCAGTGGTGGACCATCCCGAATGTCGCGGCATATTCTACACCAGCAGGGATCACAACGCACCCCCCGCCAACGAGTGCAAGATCGGCGCAGTGTTCGATTGCGTTGTCAAAAAGGCGTCTCTGACCAATGCCCTCTTTAATTGGGTCCACGGCAAAGTGCCGCCACCGTCGGAGGACGCTCAGAATCAACCTGGTTGACGCATGCAAACAGCGGGGCCAGTGTTCTTAGGAAATCGAAACAGTAAAGGCGAACCATGACATTGTCCAGACACCAACTTGAGAACTTGCAGGCGGCGTTTGACGGGGTGGCGGTGGACCGGGCGGCGCCGACCGGCAATCCCGAGCAGCGCTACCATGTGGGCGCGGTATGGTACGGGAACTGGTGGGAGAAAGCCGACGGGGGCCGCTTCGGCAGCGAAAAGAAGCCTCGGCACAATGCGTGCTTGAAACGACGGAGCAAATGTAAATCGTATTTCACTTTTGCTCCGATAACAAGCGAAAAGAGGAAGGGGGCCGACATTCTCGTTCTTCGGGAGGGTACAATCCCCGGCGGGGAGTGCTGCGTCAGTTATTTGCTCGCAAAATTCAAGCTGATAGCCCAGCGACGCACCCTGGACGAGCACTTCGAGCACAAATGCAACTTGTCATCCGACATTGTCCAGGCCATGAAGGAGGCCGAAAAGAAATGAAGTCCAAATCCGATGTCACACAGGAAAACCTGCGCTTGCTCGCGGATAAACGCGAGATCAGCGAATCGCTGTGGAATATGGCCGTGGAAGTGGCCGTATATCATCACCGCCGGGCCGAATCGCAGGGATGTCACGTTGCGGAGTCCGCGGAAGACGATGCCGGCGATTTCTTGATCCACCTTGCGGACCGCTCGCCGGCTGCCCTGCGTGCCATTCATTCCCGGAGTGCATTGAGTCGGGAGTACGGCAAGTGGGTTGTCCACGAACGCAGCCCCGCGACAAAAGAGGTGTGGGAGGCCGTCAGCCGCGCGCTTCTCGCCCTCGAACGCGAGGAAACCATTGTTCGTGCCGCCGAGTTCCGCCAATTCAACAATTCGAACAAAACGCGATGGACACTGCCAGAAAATGAAGGGGGGAACGGACGTCTGCTGACGGACGAGGAGGTTCAATCGGTCAAACCCGACCTCTCCACTAAAAGTGACAAACGGCGCATTCTCAATCCGACCGAGGCGAAAAAATGGCTGCTGGGACTGCTCGAACTGGCCGAAGGAGAAGTTGCCATGCAGGATTTGTTTCACGAAATAAAGTCGTCCCTGTCGGTGTTCGAGGTGGTCTCGGGAGAGGATTTGTCGCCGGACGACGAGCAGGCGGCGGAGGATGCCCCCTCCTGGTTGGACCAATTCTCTACGGCCCAAATCGCTCCTGACCTGGAGGCAAGGATCGAAGAGGAAATCGAGTTCGCGGTGGCCCGCGTGTGGGAGGATGCGGGCGAAATTCGGCGCGGCGACAATCCGGTGATTGAGGGGCTGCGAATTCTATGCTGCTACTGGTTGCCGAAGAATGTGTATGGGCGAAAGATGACCCTGCAGGATTTCGGGCCGAAGAGCACTGTGAAGGATGTGGCGATGGACCTCAGCCGGATGATGGCCCGCTACGTGCCTTTTCCGAAACATGTTGAACCGGATGAATCGGATCAACTGGCCTGTCTGAGGGTTGCTTCCGGTGTTATCGAAGGCATTTCCGGCTTATGTTCGGAAAACGGCTACTGCCGCCGCTTTAATGCCTAAAGAGAGAAGTGACTCAATACGCCTTCACAAGGAGCGATTACTGACGATGAATACTCAGACAAAACTCAAGACGCTGAACGAC
>CAZSBQ010000331.1:0-3183 GCA_964604795.1 uncultured Victivallales bacterium
AAAGCCATTGCGAACTCAACTGACCGGATCCAACCAAATTCTGTGGACATAGCGCATTGGATTTGTCTGGTTCATGGGATAGAGTATGAGTCATGGAGGAACTGGCTTATGGCTCGTCCGTTGCGTATAGAGTTTCCGGGTGCATGCTATCACATCATCAATCGGGGGAATTTTCGTTTCCCGGTGTTCAGCGAGTAACGGGACCGCGAACTGTTCCTGGTGAAACTGACAGACTTCGCGGAGCGGTTTGAAGCGAAGGTGCGTGCATACTGCATCATGGTCAACCATTTCCATGGGTACGTCCGCGTGCGTGATGCGTGTAATGATGGTGTATTCGTTTCATGCTAAAAATTTCATGAGCGCTGGCGCTGACAAAGGCGCCCGGGTCGAAAAAACCGAAAACGGCTTTGTCCTGGAGCAACCGCCTGTGCCCGACAGTCCTGCGGACGAAGGATATTTCGCGGCGATTCTCGACGATGCGGATGCCCGCACAGACTGCGCCTGGTTCCGCGGCGGCTGGTTCGACTCCCTGACCATGCTGTGGAACACGGTTCAGGCCTGCGAAGCCCCGGCCTAACCGCCGCATGAGGAGCAAGCCAAGCGAGGGCGGCAGCATATATCTGCCGCTACAGCTGGCGCCCGGCGAGGAAAGGACGGTGCGCTTGCTGGCCTGCTGGTACGTCCCGCATAGCAAAATACGGATCGGTGACGATGCTCCAAAATCGGACATGCAGTGCAGCTGCGCGTCTCAATGCAGCCCACAAGCGGAAACCTATGCGGCTTGGTATGCCGAGCGGTTCCATGACATCGACCAGGTGTGTCGATACTGGCGCGAGAACTACAACCGACTGCGCGAAGCCAGCCAAACCTTCAGTGAATGTTTCCATGATACAACGCTGCCTGCAGAGGTCGTCGAAGCGGTGGCCGCCCATAAGACCGGTCATAAACCACGACAATCATGCCGCGGCGGACGGTCAACTGGGGGGCATTCTCAAGGCATACCGGGAATGGCGGGGGTGGAGTCGGAGTAGCCGGTGTGGTTGAGTTCGCCGGTGGCACAATTCGCCTGTCCCCAGGGTTCCAAGGTTCCAGAAAAAAGCGTCCCGGGACTCTTCCCTGACAGCATTGCAATTCGGCAGATTGCATGTCATATTAACGTGCCGCATTGATTCTGCACTGCACGCACATCGAACATATCGATCGAACCTGAGCTCAGGGAGAACTTATGCCACGACCGTACGTATCCCGAACCCTGGAAGCCGAACTGACATCCGCGGCGGCGGAGTTTCCCGTGATTCTGCTTACAGGCCCGCGCCAGTCGGGCAAATCGACGCTGCTTCGACATCTGTTTGCCGGCAGCAACTATATGACGCTGGACGATCCGTTTCAGCGCAAGCTGGCCCTGGAGGATCCTCGCCTTCTTTTGGAGGAAGCCGGCGAATCGGTCGTTATCGACGAGATTCAGTATGCTCCGGAACTGCTGTCCCACATTAAGATGGCGGTGGACTTGGACCGCTCGGTCACAGGTCGCTTCATTTTGTCCGGCTCCCAGTTCTTTCCGCTGATGAAGGATGTCGGAGAGACTCTTGCCGGTCGCGTGGCTGTTTGTGAACTGCTGCCCTTTTCCTGGACCGAGGCGTGCTCTTCGCGGTCGGGCACGGTCGCGGAGACCTTTCAGGCGCTTTGGACCGGGTTCTATCCCGACCCGCTGGTTCATGGTGTCAGCCGCGACCGATACTACGCGTCGTACTTGCAGACCTACATCGAACGCGACATTCGTCAACTCATGGCGGTGCAGGATTTGGCGCTGTTCCAGACCTTCATCGAGCTGTTGGCGGCCCGCGCGGGCAACCTGTTGAATCTCAACAGCGTATCCCGGCAGTGCGGGATCAGCTTTCCCACAGCCAAACGGTGGCTGTCCCTGCTGGAAAGCACGCGGGTGGTATATCTTCTTCGTCCCTTTCACCGCAACGTGTCCAAGCGGGTTGTGAAGAGCCCGAAGCTGTATTTCGTCGACACCGGACTGCTGGCCTACCTGCTGCGCTATCCGGATGCGACGACCCTGCGAAAGGGGCCGATGGGGGGCGCGTTCTTCGAGAACTTCGTGGTCATCGAAGCGCTCAAGCACACCCTCAATCACAGGCTCAACGTTGAACTGCTCCACTACCGCGACTCGAACCAGAACGAGATCGACCTGGTCGTCGAATGCGCCCACGCCGGTCACCTGATCGAAACCAAGCTGGGCAAGACGATTACCCTCGCGGACGGCGACACTCTGCGACGACTCGCCCCGGCATTCGGAAACCCGCCGGCCACGGTCCTGTCCTGCACCGACAGCGAGAACAGGCTGAACCGTTCGGTCGATGCGCGACACTGGACACGATTATACGGCATTCTCGACACCGTTGCCGGACGCCCACGTCAGGGCCTGTGGAGAGACACTGCCGGAAGAGGAGAATAGCCGCAAAAAAGAGGCTTCCTGCCCCAAACATCCCATCCGATGCACTTTACAGGTGTCAGTTTTAGCGGGATGGGCATCTTAAGTTAGCGCTTATGGGGAGGGGGAGCGTTGATTGTAGCCTCAAAACCCGTTCACCCGCGCCGCAAGGGCACGGGCGTCTACGCCGTGAAAACTTTTTGACCAAGCCCTCGCCCGATCTCCATCAGGAGCTTAAGTTTCGGGGCATTCGGCGTGACCCCACAGCCCCCCACCGATGATGTCTTGGTGCGGGCCTTCGGCCTGCGGGATTGGGTTGTCGTTTGCCCCAGGGTCGCGGACCCTGGGCTGGGCTGGGCTGGGATTGGGCCGGGCCGTTGGCCCGAGAACCGAATTTGGTGCGGGGCGGGAGCCCCGCTTTACTTTGAGTTGGCACGCAGTCTGCACGTGTAATCCAACCAAATTCTGTGGACATAGCATCTGAAGCCAGACTTAGCGTCCGGCCAGGTCGTAGGTGAGTTCGAGCACGACATTGCCGACGATTTCGAGGCTCTCGGCGTCGATTTTGTCGAGGGTGTCGTGTTTGGTGTGCCAATGGGAATTGTTCGGTCCGAACTCGAAATCGATGAAATTGATGACGCGCACACCCTGCCTGGCGAAGGGGATGTGATCATCGAGGATGTCGCCCTGGGTTCGGTAGCCGAAATGCTCTCGAACGCCTTGGCGCTCGGCAATCTCGAAGGCGG
>CAZSBQ010000332.1:0-3171 GCA_964604795.1 uncultured Victivallales bacterium
AGTTCGCGGGAGCGGACGGTCATGGCGCGGACGACCCGGATGCCGTGTTCATTGCAGGTTTCCGGCGTGTCCGTGCGGTCGTGCATGATCCGCCCGGTGGCGGTGAAGAAATTCTCCGCCCACAGCCGCTCGACGTGGATCAGCGCGCACTGCCGTTCGCAGAACAGCAGGTGCTGCAGCCCCGAGAGGGGGAGGAGGTCGTCTTCGGGGTAGAGCGTTTTCATCGGGCCGCCTCCCCCTCATCTCCGGTTTTCCGAGCGCAACAAGTCGAGGAGACGCCGTGGAGTTCGGGGGGCTTGCCGCCACCGTCCGCGCCCAGGCGGCGCAGTTTCAGGGGGAGCACGTCGTCGAGGGTGTGCTTGTCCTCGGGATAGAGCGAGATCAGGCGCTTGCCCTGCTGCTGATAGAGTTTCTGCTTCTTGAGCATGCCGATTTTGTAGTCGTGGGTTTTCATGCCCCAGTACTCGATGTAGACGTCGTACTCGGGCAGGTAGAAGTCGGGCCGGATGGCATAGCCGTCGAGGATGCGGATTCGTTCGTCGTACCGGTAGGCGATGGCGTTCTGCGCCAGCCAGTCCGCGATGCATCGTTCGCCGTCGGACTGCACGAGCGTGCCGTCGCGCGCCTGGATCGTCTTTTGCAGTTCGACCTTGGTGTCCCAGTTTCGACGTTCGAGATAGACTTCGTCGAAACACTTGTCGCAGAACGGGCGGGTGAAGGCGCGCATGCTGCGGGCGTACTCGTCGGCGTCGATCTGTACACGACAGCGCCGGCAGGTCCGGACCGCCTGTGCTTCGGCGATGCGCATGGCTTCGCGGATGGTCTTGCCGGCGGCGACGACGCTGCGCTTCACGTAGTCCTTTTCGGTCGGATTGCGGTACATGTCGCGGAGGTCGTCCAGGGCCTTTTCGGCATCGACGCCGAACGCTCCGAGGGCCTTCGCACTGTACTGGCGCACCTGTGGGTGGGTGTCGGCCAGCAGGGGCTGGAGGGTGTCGACCGCCGGTCCGGCGGTGACCACGCCGGACAGCTTGCCGAGGGCGGAGGCTGCCAGGCGGCGGACGAGGGGCGACGCCGACCGGGTCAGCGCCGCCAGTTGGTCGTAGGCGTTGGGGTCCGCGCTCTCGCCCAGGGCCTTCGCGCGGGCGGCGAGCTTGCGTTCGTTGGTTTTGTCCATGGGAGATATCCCGGCTTGACTTGTTGCGCGTCGAGGTGCTCGACGCTTCACGGCGTCTGTTCAGGCTCTAATTTCTCGGCGACTTTCACGCCTTCCGGCCGGGCCTTCTTGTCGATGGTCACCTCGTAGTCCGAAAAGGCGCGCGGGGGCTTGGACTCGTCGAGCCGTTTGACCTCCACCAGGTCGAAGAGCTTGTGGGAGGGCGCGTTGCCCAGCTTCGAGTCGTGCTTGAAGACGATGAGTTTGCGGGCGGACATTTCGCCTCGGGCGGCGGAGTGGTCGTGCTCGAACATGTTGGCGAGCGCCTGCCAGAGCAGCGCCAGATCGTCCTCGGAAAAGCCCGTCTGTGCGGCCAACGGCGCGGAGACGAAACCGTGCGCGCGGTAGAGACCGTAGGGGACGATGCCTTTGCGTGCGCCCAGTCCCCTATCATTGGGTTTGTCAACACTTACTGCTGCTGTACGGGACAAGGCCACGTCGAACTCAACAATGGGATCTATGCTATTGGCAAAACTCAGTTGCACGGGCCCACGAACTTGCCCGCACGTCTTGTCGCCCGTTGACATGACAGCGCCGAAAGTGCGGACATCAAAGAAATTCTTGCACATCCAGCGTTTTGCGACCATTTCTTTGCTATCGACAAACAGTTCTTTCATTTTGGCTTTTGCAGCGGGTGAGATATCCTTGATTTTACCGACCGCTTTACTCGTCTTGTCTACATCTACCGCCAAACTTAGCCAGAGTCGCCCATGCTCGAATCCGATTCCCTCGGGATAAGCTTGGTACGCCAGCAGTTCTTCATGTAGATCAGCAGGCACGACTACAAACAGCTTCTCGGTGTCGAGTTGCTTGTGCGCACGTTTGTGATGTTCAGCCAAAAAGGCTCCCTCGCGCACATGTATCTCGTAGGGAGCTTCATTGTTCTTTACCATATCGACGTAGTTGCGAATCTTTCTCTTGAGGCACACGTCAGTGACAAGCCCCTCGCCAGTTTCGGGATCGACGCGCGGCAGGTTGCCGGCATCGGGGTCGCCGTTGGGGTTGCCGTTCTTGACATCGAAGAGCAGGACGAAGTCGTAGCGGTTCTGGATGGGGGTGCTCATTGGTTTTCTCCCTGTTCGGTTTCCTGGCTTTTCTTGCTGCGCCAGAGGTCGTTTTTCTGTTGGTAGTAGGCGATGGCGAAGAGCCCCTGATCTTTAGGTCCCATATGTGCGGGGAACCCCTTTTCCGGGTCTAGCAACTCCATAATTTCGGCAATGCGCTTCTCCGCGATACATGCGAAACCTTTGGTCTCCGGTTTGCGCTTCGCCTTCTTGATGTGATGCTGGGACAGCCGAAGCAGGTACGGAAACACACTGCCTGGCGTTGAGGACGCAGCCGAAAAGAAACGGTCCTTGATGGTTGCGTTCACCTTGTCCTGCGCGTCCAACTGCGCCTTTTCCAGCACGGCGAACAGGCGTCCGAGCAGGTAGGAATCATCTCTCTTTTCGGGATCGAGTGACACGGGTACGTCCTCCTTATAGTTGGGGTCACGCTGCAATACGGCCTTGAGGATGGCGGCTCTCATGTGGTTGACGTTGGGTATGGACTTGCCGGTGGCCCGGTCCACGCGCGCCTGGTCAGCGCGAATGCGACGCAGAACGGCCTGGTAGAGTTGAGCGGGGTATGGGGTGCCCGTCAAAATGGCGCGGGTGAGCGCGCCGCCGAGCAAAGGGGGGACATCCTTGCCGTCCCGCGTGGTTTCGCGCAGCAGGTGCCAAATGCCGGGGAACTCCGGGTCGCGGTCGCCGCGGTAGTCCATCTCGAGATTCGCGAAATGGTCGTGCAACCGCTGCATCAGTTCTTCTACCGAGCAGACGTGCCAGAAGCGCAATGCCAGACGCGCCTTGTTCAGGGAGAGCCCAAGAATGTAGAACGGGACTCCTCCGTCGATGTCGACGGGCATCGTCCCTTTGCGCGTAGCTTCAAGGAACTCGCGCACCGGCACCGCATCG
>CAZSBQ010000333.1:0-3154 GCA_964604795.1 uncultured Victivallales bacterium
CCTGCTCTGATCGGGGTTTGCGAGCACTCGGACGGAGACCCGCGACAGATGTCGCTGCGGTGCAGCAACTTATAACTGCAACATTAGATTTGTTGATTTGCAGGGACTTATGACTTTTTCTGGGGGGATAAAATCACAGTGCAAGCCTGAGTTAATTGTGCTTTCTGATTCAGGATTTTGTTGGCTGTCGTTGCTTGGTTCTATTTTCCAATTTCACTTCTGGTTGGTGAAAAGTCAGAACGCGAAATCCCACAAAATTCTGTAGACACAGCGCGTCGGTGCCGCTGTCTTTCTGCTGGACCGGGTTGCGTTTCTGGGACTGGGAGGTTGTCAGCAGCGCAAGGGAGCGGTCATCCTGAACGATGGGTTCCCAGAATTCTTCAGTGAGAAAGCGTAGAATATTTCGCTGCCGGAACCGGCCGTCTCTGGCCTGTTGAAAGATTTGGGTGAAGCCTTTGGCGGGTTCGTTCGTTTGGGAGTGAATCATTCGGTCGGCGGCGCCATCACTGACGGCGGCAAGGGCGGTGACGTCCTCGGCTGGAACAAGCTGGGTTCGCACTTGGTCTGCGCGGGTGTCCGCCCCAAGGAAACAGGTGATATTGGCGAACTCCCCTCTCTGGGGTGCGCTGAGGGTTCCGAGCACCCCGCCTCGCTCTTCAACGATGGCGCCGTCGCCCACATGCAGCGTTGCGATTCGTCGCGTCCCGATGATCGCCAGGAGCAGCGTGTGCTCGAGTTGACGGGACGGCAGCCCGCGAAGACCCGCTATGCCGGCCTGGCGAACCTGCACACTTTTAAACAGAAGGTCGGTCGCGATCGGCCAGAGCGTTCGGGCGTTTTCCTCGTCCTCATGATCCAGCACTTGAGACAGCAGAGTTTCCGCGGCCTTGACGGTTTGGGGTATGGTTTCGCAGGCTGCTTGAGCGCCGATGTCGGAATGTTCCGCACTGCCCCGTCCGTCGGCGACCACCAGATAGGGGCGCGGCTCGATCCCCGCTGCCGATGCGTCCTGACAGGGTATTCCCTCGCGGATGTGCCTGCGTCCGGGAGCGCTGGCCGCAGCGCCGGTCCATGCCGCGAGACGGCCGGTGAATGGGGGTGCGGACGATTCTGCGGCGGCCTTGTCGGCTGGCGCGGGCGCACTGCGTTGCTTCGGGTGCTGTTGGTCCGTATGATCGGGTTCGAATTGTTGGGTGGTTTGGTTCAAATTCATGCTTTCACCTCGCTCCATCCATCGGTTGGTTGCAGGCGCACGGAGGAATCGCCGACCGAGCTGCGGCTGACGGCGGCCATGCTCATGCTGAGCCACTCGAAGAACTCGATGAACTGGAGTCCGCGCAGGCGCTTTGGGGGACGGTTGTCCGGGCAGATTTCGCCTAGGATGTTCATGTCCGCGTCATCGCCGACACCGACGCCGAGGAAGACGAGTTTGCGCTTGTCGAAGAGGGCGCGCGCTCGGGCGGTCGGTCGACGCCATTCGTCGTTGGGGCACCCATCGGTGAGCAGGACCATCCAGGGTTGGTAGTAACTGACGCCCCGTCGGCGATATTCCTGCTTGCGTTTTTGGAGCAGATCGAGGCCGCGGTTGAGAGCGCCGCCCAGGGGCGTGGTGCCTCCCGCCTGGAAGCTGGGAGTGCGCACATTGTCGATGTCGGCGCAGGATGTGAAGGGCATAGCCGTGTCGACTCTGTCGCGTCCGCCGCCGAAGGTGACGATGGCGGTCTCCACGGAAAAGCGCGCGAAATCGTCGCGGCAGACATCCTCGAAGAATGTTTTCACGCCGGCATTGAGTTCGGCAATGGGAGCGCCGGCCATGGAGCCGGAAATGTCGAGTAGCAGCACGCAGGGGCAGCGGGCGGCGGGGTTGACGTCCTCGCCGTAGAGTTGGATGCCGTACTCATTCTCGCAGCCGTGATTCATGGATTCGTTGGGAGTGTTCATGGTGCTTTCCTTTTGGGTTTTCATGGTTGCTCGTTCCACACTAGTCAAAGCGGATGTTCGACCGAATTTCCGAAGGGAGGACAGTTGTTTTTCGGGAGGGATGTTCATCGGGTGCGTGCGTGCCCGCGCTTTCCGGATGGGTGCGGGTGGGGCGGGGAATCCACCCGACCGGCTTGCGCGTCTCCGTTTCCGCGATGCTTGGAGGATTTGGGTTGAGATGGGACAAGATGCAGGTCCACCCATCCCCGGCTCATCTGGTGCTCGTAGTCTTTGAAAACCCTGTCCCACTCGTCCAGAGTGGTTCGCCGGCTCGGATCGCTGTGCCCCTCCCTGAACGTGGTGATGAACTGCTCCTTGATCGCATACGACAGATGGCTCCAGATATTGTACCACGGCCCGGCGGGCAAACGCGCGCCCGCCCCCGTTCCCAATGCGCATTTGCCGGATTTCAGGTTGGAGACGGGATCCGATCCATACGTGCGACTGTAGGGATGAAGCCCCAGTGTCAGCATCCGAAACAGCATGATGCCCACTGAAAAGAGGTCGTGCTCAACGGTCCTATTGACCTTGCGAAGTTCGCAGCCGATCAGTTCGGGGGGCAGCAGCATGGGGATGCCTACAGGACAGGGATACGTCTTGCCGTTCGCTGTGACCTGGTAGCTGTCGCAGTCGATGCCGCGAACCAGAGCAGTTTTGGGGTCGATCAGGAAGTTCGCCGGCTGAATGTCGCCGAGGATGGCGCCGTTCTCGTGCGCCGTGCGCACCAGGCAGATGAAGCTCCGGGCGCAGGTGATCACTTCCCGGCGCGACCAGTTGGGCAGACGTTCTTTAAGGAGCTGGGGCTGGCACAGCGTCTGCATGGACACTCCGTGCATGCGGTGCATGGCGTACCCGCGAAAGCGCCGGGAGTCATCGTACACGAGCGTGCGCGGCCAACCGAATCGGCTGGATGAGCGCAGCTGATCGATGGTCTTCATGGCGGTGAGCTTCTGTTCGATCTTCGTGCCGCGCGCTCCCGCGAGAATATGCTTGTGGTAGGTTTTTACCAGGACCGTATCCTTGGCGCGCAGGGGGAAAATTTCGCCTTCGCCGCCTTTCGCGAGCGCAGCGCCGAGTTCGCGCGCATTGCCGTTGACATCACACACTCGCTTCACTCCGTCGCGCCCCCTTCGACGAGCGCGGGGTTCTGCCCCGGAGGAGGCGGCGGGCGCTG
>CAZSBQ010000334.1:0-3140 GCA_964604795.1 uncultured Victivallales bacterium
CTTGCGGTTCTTCTCTTGCTCGGGATGCCGCAGCGGCGTTGAGAAATCGGCCGTTTTTCCTGCTTGGCCGTTGCGGCATGGAACCTGTAGCCTCGCGCCGGGGACTAATGCTTCATTGGGGGTTGGTGGCCGGAGCGGGTGCTTTCGCAAGGAAAAACAGAAAAAGGATACGGGTTATGCAGTTTGGTGTCGGCGATGCGGGGAAAACGGGTTCGCGGTTCGTTTCACTCTTCATGGTATTGGTCTCGCTTGGATTCCTGTGCTCCTGCCGGGCGCCGCATGGGATGGATTCCTCGGGAGCGTCGCTGAAGTCGGCGCATCACGATCCCTTCATGCCGCCGATCTCGGAGGCGCGCGCGCTGTCCGTTCTCCAGCAGCACTACCAGGTGTCGCCGGACGATGTCGAGCTTCGCAGGCAAACCCGCCTGCTCTTCTCTCACGACCAGGTCAACGAGGTCCTCTGCATCGACTATATCGACCGCCGGTTCGACCGCGGACACTTCATCGACTGCTTTGTGATCCGGCCGGGAGGAGACCCCGAGCTGATGATGCGCCAGTTCACGTTTATCGGCACAGACAGCGGGCACGATTTCAGGGTTCTCGACTTCGACGGGAAGCGATACGCCGTGCTCTGGGACACCCAGGGTTCGGCGCACTTCGTCTCCGCGGATGTGTACGAGTATCGTCCCATGGGCGCGATGCAGGCGGTGTGGTCCTCCGAAACGGGCGGCGGAATGGGCGGGCGCGGCATGATCAGCGAGGGCGTGTTCTTCATCGACTACGGCGGCGGTGAATACGAGAAGCTGGTCCGCGAGGACGGCGAGTTCCGCATGGTCGACGCCTCCCTGCGGTACGATTACGAGTCCGCGCCGTGGCTGTCCTTCCTGGACGACCAGTGGGAGACTCTGGAAGTCGACACCTCCACCGATCCCTACCAGTTCCAGTCGTCCAATGCTCGCCTGACAATGACCGAAACCCCTGGTGAGCAGGATGACTCTCGGGTCGCCTGGAAACACTACACCGTCGAGGACTTGAGGCTGAAGGTTGGACAACTTCTCCTTGTCCTGCCTGCGGACGGCAAGGATGTGAGCGGATTCCGCACCTGTAACTACGACCTAGACCTGCTCGAACGGAAACCGGGCAGCCCACGCAGATTCCTGGCGAAGAAACCCGGAACGGCCACCCTGGTCGTCGAGGAGTACCAGACGGTCACCTACCGGTTCGAGATTGAGATTCTGGGCGAGGATGCGGAGGACGGGGAGACGGACACGACAACGGAAGCCGACCACGTTGAAGCGAGCGCTCCGAACGCGCCGCCGGCGCCAGAGAAGGCGGAACCGGAGGAACCCGGCCCGCCGGTTACTCTCGATCATGCGATTAGCCGCGGCGAAACCCTCGAAAGCATTGCGACCACCTACGACTGCACCGTCGAGGACCTGAAGAAGGTCAACCCGGAGATTCAGAGCGACGCGGACCTGCAGGCGGGCGAAACAATGAAGATTCCGTTTTGAGGGAGGAATCTCGCGCAGAGGCGCAGAGGCGCGGAGAGAAGGCAAAGGAAGAGAGAGAGGGTATGACGATTATTGGGGTATGACGATTGGAAAGGCAAAGGAAAGAGAAGGTATGACGATTTTTAGGGTATGACGATTGGAAGGCAAGGGCAAGGGCAAGGCAGATTTAGCAAAATCATTGACAGCAAAATCATGGGGCAAAGGCAGAGAATAAAGTAAAACAGGCATCTCTGCCTGTTCATCAAGCGTGATGAGTGAAACGTGAAGCGTGAAGAGGGAGTGACCAGTAATCGGTGATCAGTTAGTAGTGTACCACCGGCCTTCAGGCCGCGTGTTCCCGGATACGCGGGCTGAAGCCCGCGGGTACCCCCCCTGACACCTGACACCTGACACCCCCCCCACACACACCCACACACCCACACTCCCACACATGCTCCCGGCCCTTGCCCTTGTCGAGTGCGTTTCGTAGAATTCGTGCTAGACTACTACCCTGGGAGTCCGGAGGGAGGAACTCCCTTTGGCGGGGTTTGGGGCAGCGCCCCAAGAACACAACATGCGAGCCGTTTATGAATGAGGACACAGTCAATTCGGACCCGACGATTCGGCGGAAGGGCGGCGGTGCGGAACCGCCGTCGCTTGGCGGCGTGGAGACCGAGGGGCGGACGCCGGGCGACTGGCTGGGCCAGGTCGACCGGTATCGGCTGGTCGAGAAGCTGGGCCAGGGGGCCTTCGGCGCGGTCTATCGCGCGCGGGACACCGTGGCCGAGATCGACGTGGCGCTCAAGGCGCTGCCGCCGCTGATCGCCCGCAACGGCGACGAATTCGAGCAGGTCCGCAAGAATTTCCAGCTCGTGCAGAAGCTCTCGCACACGAATATCGCCGCCATGCGCGTACTGCATCGTGTGGACAAGGTGGACGGCGCGGCGGGCGAGAACCTGCGCTTGTCGAAGGGCGACTACCTGGTCGTCATGGAGTACGTGCCGGGCTCGACGCTCAACGCCTGGCGGCGGCAGTTTCCCGACGGCAGGGTGCCGGTCGAGCAGGCCGCCGAAGTCTGCGCGCAGATCGCGGGCGCTCTCGACTACGCGCACGCCGAACGCATCATCCACCGCGACATCAAACCCGGCAATGTCATGATCACCACCCGCGCGGACGATTCCTTCGTCTGCAAGGTGCTCGACTTCGGTCTGGCCGCGGAAATCCGCTCGTCGATGAGCCGGGTCTCGCAGCAGGCCGGGGATGTCTCGGGCACGCGCCCCTACATGGCCCCGGAGCAGTGGAGCGGCAGCAGGCAGGGTCCGGCCACGGACCAGTACGCCCTGGCCGTGCTCTTCTACGAGCTGGTCTCCGGCGCGGTCCCCTTCGCCAGCGCCTTCGAAACCAACGATCCCCTGGTGATGATGAACGTGGTGGAAAAGAAATTCCCGGAACCCCTGCCCGAACTGACCAAAAAGCAAAACGCCGCCCTCCTCGCCGCTCTCGCCAAAGCCCCGGCTGACCGCTACGAAACCTGCGCCGACTTCGTCGCCGCACTGGGCGGCGGAAAGGCAGGAAAGGCCCCTACTTTCTTTTCGCGAAAAAAGAAAGGTAGCAAAGAAAACCGGGGTAAGGGGGGGCTCGCCAAAGCTG
>CAZSBQ010000335.1:0-3116 GCA_964604795.1 uncultured Victivallales bacterium
ACTAAAGCCATTGCGAACTCAACTGACCGGATCCAACCAAATTCTGCGGATATAGCTCCCAGACCCGCAACTTATCGCCGAAATGGAAACCAAACTTATCTCCGGAATGGACCATGGAAAATTCGAACGAGAACTCGAACAGCGATACGGCATCGCGGGCTGACTTGCCGGACCTGCCAACAGTGGACGAAGTGTCCAGGCGCCTCGCGATGGTCTTCCCGGCGGGAACACCGAACCGCAACTACGTAGTCCGGGAACTCGCGGCCAAGACCGTCTTCGTGATGTTGTACGTGGGGGCCATTGAGGGACGAAAGATTTTCGTTCGCCCAAAGCAGATTGTGAGTATGACCGACAAAATACGCGTTCAGAGCACAGGAGGCAGGCATTATGATTCCAATGGTTTTGATCACCGGGTTCCTCGGCAGCGGCAAGACGACGCTGCTCAAGCGCTTGGCGCGGCAGGGGGCGGATCGACGTTTGGCCTTCCTGGTGAATGACTTCAGTGCGATCGATGTGGACGGCGAGCAGCTTCGGCAGGTGGCGGACAATGTCCTGGCCATTCCGGGCGGCAGTATTTTTTGTCGCTGTCTGGCCGGGGACTTCATCTCGTATCTGGAGGAAATTCCGACGCGCTTCGGATCCTCGGGCGCTCCGCTCGAAGGGGTGATTGTCGAGGCCAGCGGCATTGCCGATCCGCGGGTGACCGCCAAGCTGCTGCATGAGACCGGCATGGCCGAGACGTATGAGCTGCGGCGGATTCTGGCGGTCATAGACCCGGGCAGTTTTCACAAACTGCTCGCCACGCTGCCTGCCATCCGCACGCAGGTCGAGGCCGCGGACACGATTGTGATCAACAAGACCGATGTGTTTCCGTCCGCGGACGTCGACCGCACCGAAGACCGCGTTAGGGAAATCAACGACGTGGCCGACCTCCATCGAGCATCGTTTTGCCGGGTGGATTTCGATCCGCTCGCCAAAGCGCCCCGCTCGACGGGGGCGGACGGCGATATGGCCCCCTGCCGCGATCCGCAGTACGCCACCTTCGAGGTGGGCGGAGGCGGGGGCGTCATCCCGTTTGAAGCGCTCGAATCCGTGCTTCGCGCCATCGGCGAGGACCTGTATCGCGTCAAGGGCGACATCCTCACGGACCGCGGCGCTCTGCACGTCGAGGGGGGTGTGGACTCGCTTGAATGGACACAAGTCGAGGGGGAAGCGCCAATGCGGAACTGCGGATTGGCCGTCATCGTGCGCGGCGAAGCCGAGGACCGCGTCCGTGCCGTCCTGGTGAAGTCCGAGTTGAGTCTTGTTCAACCCCCCCGGCAAACCCCATGAAAGGAACGGGATGCGGATCACCCTGGGGAGACGGAGATGCGCAGGGTGGTTTCCTCGCTTTCCTGGTAGCCGACGCGTATGGCTTTGGCGCGGAGTGCGTGTTCGCCCGGCGGCAGTTTGATGGGGTTGCTGTAGAGGTGCCAGGCGGCATCCGGACCGGGCTCGTTGGTGTAGCCGATGGACGCGCCCTGGGTGGTGCAGTAGAGCTGCAGTAGAGCGGGGGACTGCATCTCGACCGTGCCGCCGGACGGCGTCGGTTCGATGCCGGGGGTGTCCTCGTTGATGGGCACGGGCACGGGCGAGGCGGTTTTCGGTTGTTTGCCATCCGGATACCATTGGCGGACCATTTCGGACTCCGGCACATCGCCCCAGACGTCGGCTGTGGTGCGCCACTGGTCCAAGGCACTCCGCAAACGCTCCAGCTCGGCATGGAACGCGGGGTCTGGCGCAAGGTTGTGCAGTTCGAAGGGGTCAGCCTGGGTGTCGTACAACTCTTCGACCGGGCGGGGGTACTGAAACATCAGGCTCTGAGCTTCGTCGAGTTCGCCGTCCATATGCAGCCGCCACATCTCCTGGATGATGGGGTGGCGGTTGCGGAAGGGAATCCACAACAGGTATGGAAGTTCCGGATGGTAGTTGCGGATGTACTTGAAGCGTTTGTCCCGAACCGCGCGCACCATGTCGTAGGACTCGTCGTAGCGGTCGCGGGTGGCGTAAATGTAGTCGCGCTCCCGCCCGGCGTGCTCGCCCAGAAATGGTTGGCCCTGCATATGGGCGGGGATGTCAAGACCGGCGAGGGACAGGACGGTGGGTGCCAGATCGAGGGTGCTGATCAGTTGGTGCGATACCGTACCGGGGTCGATCCGGCCGGGCCAGCGCACGATCATGGGAACGCGGATGCCCGAATCGTAGGGCCAGCGTTTGCCGCGGGGCAGGGGACCGTGATCGCTCCAGTGGAAGACGATGGTGTTTTCCGCCAGGCCGTCCTCCTCGAGTTGCTTGAGCAGTTCCCCCATGTACTGGTCGGCGGACTCGATATTGGTGTGCATTCGCGCCATGGCTTCGCGGACCTTCGGCGTGTCGGGAAAGTAGGGGGGCAGCTCCATGTCGTCGGGATCGAAGGTCGAGTCCGGGGTCTTTTCCAGCCACATCCCGCTTTCGTGCGTTCGGGTGGGGTTGAACACCGCGAAGAATGGCTGGTCCGGATCGGGACGGTTGCGCCAGTGGGCCTCCTCGCTCAACTCGTCCCAGGCGGTGAACGGTGGTTTGAACTGATAATCGGTCTTGACGTTGTTGGTGCAGTAGTATCCGGCGGCGCGCAGGTATTCGGAGAAGCATTTGGCGTAGTGCGGGATGACGGCGGAATAAGGCGTGGGCAACTCGGGCGCCGCTTCGTGGGTGTGCGTGGTGCGCATGTGATGCGTGCCCAGGGTTGTTGGGTACATGCCGGTGATCACGGCCGAGCGGGCCGGAGCGCACACCCCCGCAGTGGAAAACGCGCGGGTCCACAGGCAGCCCTCCGAAGCCAGTCGGTCCAAGGTCGGTGTGCGTGCGACCGAGTCCCCGTAGCAGCCGTAGAACGGATTTGTGTCCTCGAACGAAATCCACAGGATGTTGGGGCGGCGCGAAACACTCATTTCAACTTCTCCTTGGAGCAATTCGGATGCAATGGGGAAAAATGCCTAAACTCCCAAACATACCATGTGTTAGCCGCCGAGCAAGGACCAACACTATGTCCACAGAATTTGGTTGGATTGCTTACGTACTGCGGCCATCCTGGGTGC
>CAZSBQ010000336.1:0-3110 GCA_964604795.1 uncultured Victivallales bacterium
AGCAATGTAGGTGCTCAGCTTATAAAAGCAAATCGGAGGACTGACCCGCCAGCCCACCGCCAGCCCATTCGGGTGGTCAACGGCGCGGATGAGAATTGGCCCGAGCAAGTCTTTGCCCAGATCAGCGAGAGTCACTGCGGACGAACCGTGCGGACAAAACGCTGGAAGTACGCCGTGGCCGCCACCGAAGCCTCAGCAGGAGACCTGTACGACGAAGTCTACCGGGAAGCCTTCCTCTATGATCTCGACGAGGACCCCTTCGAACGCAACAACCTGGTGGCCGATCCCCGGCATGCCGACATTCGCACCGACATGGCCGCCCGCCTCAAGCGCTGCATGGCCGACGCCGAAGAACCGCCCGCAACCATACTCCCCGCGGAAAATCGAGGCGAGTCCAAAGGGGATTGAGCGCGAATCGCGCTTGAGTGTGAGAGTCCCCTCGAACCCCGCCGTTCGCCGAGCGGCGGGCCGGTTTCCCGCACCCGCAGACGCGTCGCCTTCCGGGGACGCCCGGGGTTCCAGTGCCCGTCACCCCGGCTCGACGGAGTCTCGCCCTCCATCGGGAGGAATCACAGCGCCCCCTCCCTCAGAAAGGAATTGCCCGCAAAAGGTTCATCATCGCTTGACATCAAAAAGAATGATGCTATATTGCACCATTGAGGAATTGTAAGTGCCAATTCCCACATGGGTTTGCATCGACTGCGGGCGGTGCCTTGAGAAATCAAACAGAGGCCGTTAACGGCTATGTCCAACGCACTGCATTCCGCATGTTGATGCGGACCGTGCTTCGAGAAACTGGGGATGTGCAATGTCGAATCGGCGGGACCAACCAGCGGAAAATGACCGGGAAGCGCTCCATCCGGGGTCGGAGGACAGTCAGGGTCCTACGGGTGAATCCACAGGGCGGAGGCAAAAGATCGCGCGCATCTTTGCGATTGCCGCTTCTGCGGCTTTCTTGCTGCTTGGGGTTTATGTTGCATCTTCCTTGTTCCCGCGCGGGGGGGGGGCGATGAAGCTGCCGATCATCCCCCCGAAGTCACGTCCGATCCGGCTCCCGAAGTCACGTCCGATCCGGCCCCCCCGCCTCTCGTTCTGCCGGCAAAGGTCAACTACAAGTTTCAGGAGCACATGGAAGGGCCATTGCCCTTCGACTACAAGCCGCCGGTCGAACCCGATGAGTTGGCCGACATGCTGGTCGATCAGATCAAACTCGGCACCTATGTTCTGGACCAACCCGAACCGCTCACGGCGAAGAGGCGCACGCCTGCGGAATCGTTTCCCGATCTTGGGAAACAGTTCTGGCACATCAAAAACCGCTCGTTCCCAAATCTGCTGGGCGCTCTCTTGGAGGACATCCCGACGGCGATCGAGGAAGCCACCCCGGCCTATGGACTGATGGCTCGGGCATTCTCCGTCGCGGTCACCGAAGATGCGCGGGCGGCCGCCGGTTTCGCCGAAGCCTGTCTGCGCTTGGCCCCCGCCGAAAAACTCCCGGAGGCACTCGAACGCTTGGCGGCTGCATACTGCTTCGCGAAGGAATACGACAAGCTCGAAGCGTTGCTGGCAGCCGGGACCGAATTCCGTCTGCCCGGGCGGGACAACGGCGTTGGACTGCCCGCCGAACTGGCGCCCGTGCTTGCAGCGGATGCCGTCGGGGATGATACGGACTGCTTTCGGGCCCTCCATTTGGCCCTTCTCACGGGGCGTCGATCCAGCGCGGTCGAATCGCTCGACCGGCTTTCCGAAGAATCCGGGCGCGCAGCCTTCGAACCGCTGGTGCGACGACTTTCCGAAGGCTTGACCGTCGGCCTCGACGAAAAGGCGAGACACCGTCTCGACAGGCGCTTCGATGCGATGCGCCGCCAGCTCGAAGCCCCCCGCCTCCCCCTGCACGACCGCTTCGCCGACTGGCCGAGCGAACGGCTTGAGGACCATCTGCGATGGTGCGCCGCCACCCTCGGGGGGCACAGCGATGCCGCCGCCGACATTCTCGCCTACATGGTGGAACAGCGCGACTATCGAGGTCTCAAAGTGTCTTCCGGCACGGCCCTGTGCGCGGGCAAGCGCTTCTGCCTGCGCGGAGAACCCGCCCGCTCCCTCCCCATGTTTCTCCTTGTCCAGAAGCTTGGCTACCTGAGCGAAGACGGACGTTTCGACGAGGACGGCGCCGAAGCCATGGTCTCCTTCAACGGGTTCGAGTCGTCGGTGTATTTCGCGAAGGCCATCATTGAGCACGTGGACCTGCGCAACTTCGTGAAGGAGCACGAGGACATCTACCGGGTTGCCATGGACATGTATACGTATTCCGAAGCCCATTGCCTCGACAGCAGAAGCGCGGGAATCGCCGGCAGATACGGGTACTACGAAATCGCGCTGAAGTTCCGGTGGCCCTTGAGCCTTCTCACCGGACACCCCGACGATGCCATCCCCGAACTGAAGGAAATGATCAGGAGCGGCCCCACCTCCGGCATCCGCCGCAAGGCGGCTGGGTGCCTGGGCGGGCACTACCTGTCCGGGACCAAGGAATACGAAAAAGCGGCATCCGTGTTCCGCCGCCTTGCCGTCGGTGAAGTCGATGGCAGGTGCTCCAGGTACGGGCTGGACATGCTCTACAGGGTAGCGCACACCTCAGGAAAACAGGACTTTCTCAAAGAGTGCATCGTCGCAATTGACGAGATGGTGCAAAACAGCACGGACAGAACCGACACGGAGCGCTTCACCACACGGTTGACAGAGTTCCGCGGAAGGATTCAAAACGAACTGAAGGAGAAGGGATCATGACCAGCAGCCCCCACAGAACCATTGACAACACCCACAGAACCTTTGAACGTCTGCTCCTTGTGCTCACTGCCTTTTTCCTGGCGGAAACAACGCTATTCGCCATAGACGAAGTGACAATCAAACGCGGCAACGATTCGCGCGGCAGCGATCCGTGGCTTTTCTGCGCTGATGGAGGCAATCAGGCATTCACAGCCGATGCAACCTTCATTGACACCGACGGAAACGCCGGCGACACGCCGATTGTGGACGTGACCTGGAAGATAGAATTCGATGGTGGCGACATCATGATTTCCGGACAGAGGCACCAAAGCCCCTACACCGTGACGAAC
>CAZSBQ010000337.1:0-3099 GCA_964604795.1 uncultured Victivallales bacterium
GTTTGCGGACTCCGCAAACGCGGAGACCTACTGGGCGGAAGGAGTGCACACTCGACTGAACGCCGACATCGATCTGGACCCCGCGCTCGACGGTCGGGAAACCTACACTGCCGCAGTCATCGCACCGGACACCGATCCGGGCTACGGCTATCAGGGGCCCGCCTTCGAGGGTGTGTTCGACGGCAACGGTTATACAATTTCCAACCTGACCATTGACGCGGGAGACGACGACGCGGGGTATCTCGGCCTGTTCGGCTACATGGACACCTCGGCCTCGGTCCTACGGAATGTCACCCTCGTAAATGCGGTCGTTCAGGGAACTGGCGAACTGGAGAAGTGCGGTCTGCTCTGTGGTCGGAGCGAAGGCACGATCGAAAACTGTCAGGCCAACGGCACGTTGACCGGCGGAGACAACGCCGAGAATCTGGGCGGGGTGTGCGGCTCCAACACCGGGACGATCTCGGATTGCCAGAGCAATGCGACCATAACGGGGGGGGCGTCCTCCAGAAATCTTGGCGGCCTGTGCGGAGAATCGTACTACGGGACATTGACGGACTGCCGCAGCAGGGGGGCGGTCAGTGGAGGGACAAGAAGCCAATCAATCGGGGGAGCATGCGGATTTGTTGATCACAGCACCGTTGAGCACTCGTCCAGCGCCGCCGATGTGACCGCCGATGAAAACGCATACCGCGTCGGCGGCTTTTGCGGATACGGCAGTGCGGCGACGATCGATCGCTGCTACAGCACCGGCGCGGTGGTCGCTGGGGCCTCGGCCCGGTACGTGGGCGGCTTCTGCGGCACGTTCACCTACAATTCCGACACCATCACGAATTGCTATGCGCGCGGCCGTGTAACCGGCGAGAATGCCCCTGATCTCGGTGGATTCATTGGCGAAGTTAAGTACGGCACCGTCCGTTATTGCTACAGCACCGGAACGGTGACCAATACCGGTAGAGAGCCGCACGGGTTCGCCGGCGATGATTCCAGCGGCGCGATCATCGCCTGCTTTTGGGATGTCAGCACTTCCGGCACGGAACGCAGTGTCGGGGGGCGCGGGCTCAACAGCACAACCATGAAACAACTCGCACACTTCCAGGCCAACGGCTGGGACAACGAGGCATGGCGGCTTGACGAGGGAAACGACTACCCCCGCCTTGCGTTCGAGAGCACACCCGGAGAAATCATCACAGCCTACACCCCGACCCTGACGGGCAGCGGAACCGAAGGCACTCCCTACCAGATCAACACTAAATCCGATTTCCTCGAACTGACCCTGGGGTCCTTCTACTGGGACAAGCATTACGTTCTCAATGCGGATATCGACCTGACTGGGGAAATGTTCGAATATCCGCTTTTCGGCTTCGATGAGGACAACCCCTTCACCGGCGTGTTCGACGGCCAGCACCACGTTGTGACGAATCCGGACATATCCGGGGACTGTACGTATGCCGGGCTCTTCGCAGTGATCGGAGAGGGCGGGGAGGTGCACGCAGTCGTGATCGAAGAGGCCACACTGGCCACCGGGGCATCCTACGCGGGCATCCTCTGCGGCATGAACGAAGGGACCATCGTGGACTGTCGCGCTACAGGCACGGTCGAAACGGACGATGATCGCACCGCAGGAGGGCTTTGCGGGCTCAATCGCGCAATCATCCGTACGAGTTTTGCCGCCGTGAACGTCATGGGAAGCGGCAAAGCGCGGCTGGGCGGTCTTTGTGGATACAACAGTGAAAACGGAACCATCGAAAACTGCTACGCCACCGGCAACGTCTTCTGTGCGGATACGTGGTCAAGCGCTGTCGGCGGACTATGCGGATGGAACCAGTATGGCAGTTTTGTCAATTGCTACAGCATGGGGAGCGTGACACCCTCGGACGCATACGCATCTTGGGCAGGCGGTCTGGTGGGTTACACCGCAGGCGATGACATTAACGGCTGCTTCTGGGATACCACGACTTCCGGGGCGCCCGACAGCCCCGAAGGCGTCGGGCTGCCGACTGAACGAATGCGGCGGCGCGAGACCTATGCGGACCAGGGCTGGAGTTTCGACACGGTCTGGCAGATGTCGGACGAAACCGGCTATCCGATCCTGATGTGGCAACCGAACAGGGGATTGCAGACCCCAAACAGCGGCAGGATACTGCAAGGTAGCTTCGATCTCACCTGGACTCACAACTTTCCAACTGCGGACGGCGCTGCGGACACCCGTCTTCGGCTGGACTCTGAAACGCTGCTCGAGGACGGCGAGCCAGTCGGGGGGACCTTCACTCTTGACAGTGCTTCGTATCCCGACGGCTGGCATGAGATCGGCTTTGACTTCCTGAACGCCGATGGTGTTCCAATCTACACATCGGCAATTCGCGTACTCTTCCTCAACGCGGACGATGTCGCCGTGCATTCCGACAACGTGACCGCCGATACCACCTGGGATGCGTCCAAAGTCCACGTCGTGGACGGGATTCTCTCGGTCACCGACGGGGCGACCCTCACTGTGCAAGCCGGTGCCATCGTCAAGTTTGCCGACGGTACTGGTATCTCCATTGACGCCGACGCTTTTTTCACCGCCACGGGAGCCATCCTCACTCACTTAGCCGACGACGATGCGGGGGGCGACACCAATATGGACGGCAACGAATCCCTCCCGCGGCACGGCCAATGGCGTCTCTTCGGTTCCGGCGCCACGAGTATCGACGAGGAAACTGAACTCAAATACATCGCCACGAGCTTGAGCGGGATCGTGGATACAGAAACCATCCTCACCGGGACCCGCGTCTACCACGTGACCGAAAACACGTGGATATCCTCGGGAACCACCTTGACCATACTACCCGGCGCGATCTTCAAATTCGCCCCCGACGCAAGCCTGACGGTCGAAGGAACCCTGAACGCGGTTGGCAACCGCACGCAGCCCATTGTCTTCACTTCGGTTCGCGACGACAGCTGGGGCGGAAACACCGATGGGACCAACACCCCCGCCCGCGCTGGCGACTGGCACCAAATTCGCGTCAAGTCCGGTGGCGTCGCGACCTTGGCACATGCCCGGGTTCTGTATTGCAGCCAAAAGAACAACGAAGGGGCTCTCCATCTTGAGGGTGGCAG
>CAZSBQ010000338.1:0-3096 GCA_964604795.1 uncultured Victivallales bacterium
GGCCCAAAAAAAGCCGATTTGAACTCAAATCGCCTAAAAAGCGTTCAAACTTCCGGTTATAGGCATAAATCAGTAAATTGACGTCGGGAATAATCATCGATTTTCGGTGCGGATATTTTCGTGGGATGCAATAAAGTGATTGACTTCTTCGGTATCCAAAATCTGGTTGAGCCTGTGTTGGTCTACACCAACCCGAAATCCACAATGTTTGGCGTGTACTTCAAACCGGGGTTGCTCGGGGGCGGATTTTTCACCGGCAGCCAAGCCTCGGCGGAGAGTCTCATTGACAACCTTTTTAAAGCCGCCATGTTTTCTCTTTGCCCGACTCTTTAATTGCCGGGCTACATCGTCATCCAATGTCAACGTTGTTCTCATATCAACTCACCTTGCATCTTGATGATTTAATAGAATGATGCCTTGATGTTCCAAACATAGCATAGACATTCATAATGACAAGTGACCACGGAATTCCGTATCCCGGCGCCGAATCGACCAGCACCGATCACGTCCGCAAACTCTCATCACGCTTGCATTGCAGGCAAACGCAGCATATATTGCAGGCATGAAAACGAAACAATACACAATCAGAGGCATTCCGCCGGCCGTTGACCGCACGGCGCGTTCACGCGCACGCGAAACCCACCAGAGTTTGAATGCCGTTGTCGTGACCGCACTTCAGCGCGGACTCGGTTTGACGGAAACCGAGCCGGAGTTCCATGACCTGGACGATCTCGCAGGAACCTGGGTCGCCGATCCGGAATTCGACCGGGCAATGGAGATGTTCGAGTCCATCGACGAGGAACTCTGGCGATGAGAGTATTGGTTGACAGCAATCGCTACCGGGATTTCTGCGAGGGCGTTCCCGCCGTTGTCGATATTTTCCGCCGGGCAATCGAGATTCACCTGCCGTTCATCGTTGTTGGCGAGTTGCGAGCCGGGTTTGGCTGCGGCACCAGGAGCGTGGAAAACGAAAGAACTCTTACCCAATTCCTCCAGCGTTCGCGCGTCAACTTGCTTCTCGCCACGCAAGACACAACCCGGCATTACGCCAATTTGTTTCGCCAGCTGCGCACCCAGGGAACGCCGATTCCGACCAATGATCTATGGATTGCCGCCTTGACCATCGAGCATGACCTGATTCTGCTGTCGCGCGACGAGCATTTCCGTCACCTTCCGCAGATAGAATGCCGCTGATCCCAGAAACACCGCGATCCGCGCATCGCCCCAGGCGCCTGCCGCTTTCGAACACCCATCCGACACAAATCTAGTTTCTCCACAAGTCAAAGGGCCGTTTCGGCCAGTAGCTCGCGGATACGTGGCAGAAGCTTATTGGGAACTTCGATGAAGGTCGCCGAACGCCCTTCCCAAGCAGCTTCATCTTCAGCCACAGCTTCTTGTTCCGTCTGTTCTTCGTAGTGTTCGCGGCATAGCGACGATGCCGAGCAATCTCCTCTTCACGATCCGGAACGGATTCCCATTCATCGTTTTCAATCGAGCGCAGCAGTTCTGCCTCTTCCTTGTCAAGCTTTATTCCTTGACAGAAATATTGGAGACAGAAAAATGAGAGATGAAATTCCACTGCGCTCATATTTTTGTCCAGCATTTTTCTGTCGGAAATCCCCGCACTGCGCTTCCAAGCCGCCACAATCGTGGCACTGGCATTCTTGCCGGTGCAGGCACGACGGGTAAGCTCCGGAGAACGCAAGCTCGCCCGCTCCGCACGACCCGCCGGACGCTCCGCCAGGAATGGCAGAGCCACGGAGGAAAAATTCCGTCTTGTTCACGAAAACTCCTTGACCCCCACTGAAAAAATGCTATTGTTATTGTATTGACAGCATTTGACATATATCATTAACACGCTATAGTACTCGTATGAACTCATCCGAAAACAACAAGAAAAACAATCACCACCGGCGGTCGCCGCATCCGGCGGAGAAGCACGGCGCGATCACCTACGCGCTGCGCAAGCGCATCCTGGCCAACGAATTCAAGCCGGGCGACCGCCTGCCGACCCGGCGCGAACTGGCCGAAGAACTGAACACGACCCTGGTCACGGTGCAAAAAGCGTTCGCCCGACTCGAAGACGACGGGTTCATCGAAAGCCGGCCGCGGCTCGGCACGGTCGTGGTCGAGCATCCGCCGCATCTCTGCCATTTCGCACTGCTGCTCAACGAGCGCCCGACCGAATTCCGCTACCAGTGTGCGCTCCGCAAGGATGTCGCCCGCCGCAATCTCGACGGCCCCAAGACCTTCTCGATCCAGTACGACATCGACCGCCACGCATCCAGCCCGGGACAGCGAAAGCTGATGGCGGACATCGACTCGGGCCGCCTGGCGGGCTGCATCCTGGACATGCATCCGAAAATGCTCGGCGACAATCCGCTGCTGCACGACCGCACCGTGCCCAAGGTGGCACTGGTCGGCGACAGCCACCGTCCCGACATCCCCTCCGTCACCAACGACGCCTCCGCCTGGTTCGCGCAGGCGCTTGACTGGCTCGAGCAGCGCGGCCGCCGCCGCATCGCCTGGCTCGGAATCTCGAATATAGGCCGACGGCATATCGAGACATTTAAGGAAGAGGCGATAGTCCGCGGCATGCGCACCTCGTCCGCCTGGACCCTGGGCGTGGACTATCATTATCCGCGCTGGGTCGGCAACGCCCTCGCCGCCATGTTCCAGGGCGACGAGCAGCACCGTCCGGATGCGTTGCTGGTGACCGACGACAATATCGCCGAAGCCGCCGTCGCCGGATTGGCCGAGTGCGGACTCCGCATCCCCGAAGACATCGACGTGGTCGCGCTCAACAACGAGCCGCTGCCGCTTGACCTCCCCGCCGCCGTGCAGAGGATCGGATTCAGCATCACCGAGCGCGTCGACGCCTGCCTGAGCATCCTCGACCAGATGCGCGCGGGCAAACAAGTAGAACGCATAACCAGGATACAACCGGCAACCAAACAACAAGAGACTCTTGCGAAATGACTCTCGCAAGAGTCGTTCGTAGTTCGTCGTACTTCGTTCTTAGTTCAAAACCACGAACCAGGAACGAAGAACCAAGAACAGGAATTGCGAAAATGCGAATTTCGCAATTCTCTACAA
>CAZSBQ010000339.1:0-3078 GCA_964604795.1 uncultured Victivallales bacterium
CGCCGACACAACCCAGACCAGCGTCGACACCTTCGGCCCCTTCGCCGGCGAGAACCTGGCCGAGACCGACTTCAATGTCACCCTGACTGAAAACGACGCCTACCTCGTGCTGGCCGTCCAGGCTGCGGAGGATTTGAAATCGAGTGCCCCGTCGGGACAATACGGCACCGGAACCACTCTGATTCTGGCTGTCGTCTCCCGCTACGACTACCAAGCCGCCCCGGCTCGTTGACGAGGGGCGGAGGGCGGAAGTCCAGAACAGTTTATGTTGAGCTCAACATAAACTGAGTTCTGGGTTCCGTTACTCGGAACTCTCCCGGATGTGGGGGCCGAGTTCCATTTCGGCGTACGACGAGCCGGGGCGGACAACCGGGTAGATGACTTCCTCGATGTCTGTGAGAACTTCGAGCATTGCGGGCCCTTGGGCGGCCAACCAGGCATCCATCATCTCCCGCAGGACATCGCGCCGCGTCACGCGTTCGGCAAAGTGGAAATGGCAAAGCTTCGCCATCGCCGCGAAGTCGACGTCGTGAGGCCGTTCGGTGGCCGAGTGTCGTCCGCCGTAGGCGAAGTCTTCGAGGTTTCGCACCATACCGTCGCTGTGGTTGTTCAGCAGCAGCACCTTAATCGGCAGATTCAGTGTCCCGATGGTGTGCATTTCTCCCATGTTCATGCGGAAGCTGCCGTCGCCGTCGATCACGATGACCCGCGCGTCGGGGTTGGCGTGGCAGGCGCCGACGGCGGCGGGCACACCGAACCCCATCGTGCCGAAACTGCCGGACGTAAGAAACCGCTTCGGTTGGCTCATCCGCAGATACTGGGCCGCAAGCAGTTGATGGTTGCCGACGCCGGTCGTGAAGACCATGTCGTCCGCAAGTCGTCCCCCGAGCAGATCGAGGACCTCGGCCTGCTGAATATGCTCGCTGTCACGCCGGCAATTCAGGGGCCACCTGCGCTTCAACTCGATCGCATGCTCCACCCACTCGTTGATCTTCAACCGCATATCGTAGCGTTCCGCGTACTTCGTGAGGTCGTCAAGCGCAGTGACGGCATCGCCCAGGAACGTGAAATCGGGTCGCCGTTCCTCGCGAATCTGCTGCATTTTTTCGGGATGAATGTCGATGTAGGCAATTTTCGCATGGATTGCGAAACCGACCTTTTCGGCCACGCGGTCGTCCCAGCGGACACCGATGGCGAAAAAGAAGTCGTTGTCCTGGATGATCTTGTTGGCATAGGGCGTGCCGTACATGCCCAGCAACCCGAGTGCGGCGGGATCGTTCTCGTTCACGACGCCTTTTGCCATGAGCGTGTTCACCGAGGGAATGCCGAACCGGGCGTTGAACCGGCGAATGGCTGCGCTGCCTTCGGCCGAGTTCAGCCCCCCGCCCAGGTAGAGCAGTGGCCGGCTCGCCGCTGTCAGCAACGCGAAAAAATGCTCGCACTGGCCGTGGGACAGGTGAGACTCGTTCTCATAGACTCTGGAGAACCGTTCCGCATTCGCACCACTGTATTCATTGGTGTTCTGCTGAAGGTTGAGCGGCAGATCGATGACGACGGGACCGGGCTTGCCGGAACGCGCCCGGTAGTAGGCATCCTTGATGACCGCTTCGATGTTTCCGATGCTGTTCACCGAAACGACATGCTTGGCGGTTGGGCCGAAGACCGAGCCCACATCGATATGCTGAAAGGAATCCGTCCCGATCTTGTGTTCCGGAACCTGACCAGCGATGACCACCAGCGGTATACCGTCGGCGTAGGAATCGGCCACGGCAGTCAGCGTGTTGGTGATCGCCGGTCCCGACGTCACGATGGCCACCCCAACCTTACTGCTCGAACGCGAATACCCGGCGGCGCTGAACGCGGCGCACTGTTCGTTCGCGTTGACAACGATCTTGATCGAACTTTCACCCAGCTCGTCCATCACCGGCAGAATCGCCGCTCCGGTATAGCCGAACACGCACTCAACCCCGAGTTCCTCGAGGCTTCTGGCAATAATTGTTGCACTCTTCATATCGCAATTCTCTTGTCTGTCAGCTAATTCGTTACTCAAAAGCAAAGCGCCATCGTCGTGCCTACCCGACGATGGCGCTTAAAGGGGCGTTGAAATCCAGAGAGTCTTCGCGGTGCGTTCGTCTACGCGGATCGAGCCCCGTCAACCATCGCCGGGCCCGGTACAGCAACAAAGTTACTTCCTGCGTATCGCATCGATAGACCTCATTGAACTCTTTTACTTACTATATCCGTTTCATGGAGACTGTCAACCCCGTAGACGAAGCGGCATCCGGAGCCAGAAGTCAATGACGGTACGCGTGAAGGGCCAGGACTCACCTTCGAGCGGCTTCCGGCGTGCGCTTCAGCAACGCCTACACGCAGAGCACAATCCGCACGCCCAGCCGTACGGTGGAAGGCGTAGTCGAGCTGATGCTGGACGCCACGCGCAACTTCGACCGATATTGGCAGGGGCCAATGACGACATTCAAGTACGCAAAACTGGTCAAGTGCTCGACCGACACCGCTTTGCGCGATATTCAGGAGCTTCAAGACCGTAGCATTCTGATCCAGAACCCCGCCGGCGGCCGGAGCACCAGCTACCGGCCTGCGAAACCGGACGAACTTTAATCTGGCATCAATTCAGACTCGTGCGAAATGTCTTCCGGAAGAGTCCATCCACTAGTGCCTCGGCCCGGAAGTAAGAGCATGTAGACTCATTAACAATGGTTGCAACCCTTGCCATTCGGCATTATCCTACAGTTATGTAAAGGTGCAGAGATAAGGAATAAACAATGGAAGCAACCATTACATCGAAAGGACAGTTGACGATCCCCAAACCACTCAGGGATCGGCTGCGCTTATATGCCGGGGACCGCATGGAATTTGTGTTGGGTGAAGGTGACCACATCGAAACAATCAGGTCAATCGCTTAAAAACAGCAACAATTTATTATAGTACAGCAGGAGATCATATATTTTGAACAAACAAGAGACTCAGACCGGCACCGGATTCTCGCAAATACGCATCGACACCGCATTGAGGGAATTTCGTAGGTTCCTCAACGGCAAACGTTGCGAGCCCATGCTC
>CAZSBQ010000340.1:0-3061 GCA_964604795.1 uncultured Victivallales bacterium
CGGCGTTGTACTGCAGTTCCAGACCCAACTCGGCGCACGCGCCAAGCAGAGCCGAGACATCGGTGATCTGAACGTCGATCTTGGTGAAATGGGACATGGGTGGGGCTTCCTTTGGGGTTGGTTCGATTGCGTTCTGCAGGCAATCAAGTACATTGGGGTGGGTGTTTGCCTCAAGAATCAGGATTTAAGGAGCGAAACGATGAAGAAGCTTATGGCGTTGTTGGTGGTGTTGATTGTGGCGACGTCCTGCCGCGACAGGGAGGAGATCGACGGTCCGGTGCGGGGCGAGAACTGGACATCTCCCGCTACCGGCATGGAGTTCGTGTGGATTCCGGCAATCAGCTGTTGGGTTGGCAAGTACGAGGTGACCAATGGCGAGTACCGAAAGAAGGAACGCGGGCACGACTCGAAGGAGTACAAAGGGCATTCCTTCAACGGCGACCGCCAGCCGGTGGTGTACGTGAACTACGCCGACGCGCAGGCCTACGCCAAGTGGCTGACCCAGCAGGACCGGGACGTGCTCGGCGGCGCGGAATACCGTCTGCCGACGAAGAACGAGTTCACCGTTTTCGCCCAGTGCGGCGACGGTCGCGAGTACCCCTGGGGCGACAACTGGCCGCCGAGAAGCGGACAGGCGGGGAATTACAAGGGACAGGAGTCCACATGGGGACACAAGATCGACGGATATCGCGATGGACATCCGGTTACGTGCGACGTGGAGAAGAGTTGGAAAAATCCCTGGGGTTTGTATGGTGTCGGTGGCAATGTCTGGGAGTGTACGTCCAAATCTCCCGGCGGCGACTTCGATGCGTGGCGCGGCGCGTCCTGCTACAACTACAATCAGGGCATCCTGCGATGCGAGTACCGCGGCGTCTACCGCGCCTCGCCTCGCGTCCGCACCCGCGGGTTTCGTTTGTTGTTGTTTCGCTGAGGGCCTGCTTACAATTTGTGGTTTTTGGTTCTGGCTTTGGAGAGACGAGCGGAGTCGAGGAACGGAAAAGCGGGTACAGGGCGCAGCCCTGTTCGATGCGGATTTCGAGGTAGGCCCGTCGACTTCTCGCGAAGCTCGACGGACCCACTTCGAGGTGTTCAGCCGTTTCCGCGAAGTCCGCAAGCGGATCGCCGCCGAGGAATCAATCCCGGTCTACGCGGTCTTCCCGAACGAGCAACGCGCCTCCCTCACGCCGCCTTGTACTCCAACTGCTCCAGAAGGCACTCGCTATCCAGGATGTCCTGACGTACGCCCAGGTACACGGGCTGGAAGAGGGCAGCCAGCGCATGTTGCGCGTACGAACATCTCGGGAAGGTCTTTTTGCCCCTGTCCCCAGTTACGGGTTCTCCCGCCAGGAAAGCGGTTTGCGGTGCTGGTGGAAGACTGAAAGGATGAGAATGTTTTGGGCATCCTCGATCTCGTAGACCACGCTGTAGGGGAAGCGCTGGAGGCTGCAGAACCGATAACCTCCCTGGAGCTGCGCCCATGCCTGTGGAAAGCGCAGGATACGGTCTATCGCAGCATCCAACTCGCGCACAAAGTCCGCTCCCAGGCCGACCGCCTGCTCTTCGTAGTAGCTGGCCGCGTCGTCAATCTCCTGAAGCGCCGGGGACAGGAAGCGAAACGTCATTGCGCATACCGGTTCCGCAATTCCGCCATGGCCCTCGGGCCGTTCACGGCTTTCATGCTACCGGCATGATAGGCATCCGACCGGCTCTTCGCCTCCTCCGCCCAGGCGTCGCGGATGTCCTTCGGCGACCGTGACAGACTCTCGATAAGCCGGTTCGCCAGCAGGGCGCGGTCCACCTCGGGGAGTTCCATCGCTTCCGTCTCGATAAGAACGGGTTCTTTCATAACGTCATCACCTAAAGTTGGTTTGCAGCCATTATGCTTCAACTATAGACGACCCCTGCAATATGGCAAGAGTTCCTCACGCCGCCTTGTACTCGAGCTGCTCCAGCAGGCACTCGGTCTACCCTGTCCAGAAAGGGGTAACTGCCACCACCGCGTTCCCTTCGGGGCTGCCTTTGGCGGTGCACCGGTGAAGCAACCGATTGGTGGCAGGCAGGATGCCGGCCGCACTTGGGGCCGCTAGTGCCGCATGCATCCTTGCCTGCGTCTACTCGTCCGGTGCCCAACCGCCGGCTCGTGACCAACGGCAAGACAGGGCACTTCTTTTCTAAGGTCTAAAATGTTATTCTGCAATAGATTGTGTGGGAATATAAAACTAGCGCGGGACCCGTTGGAGTGCGAGGCTCCGTCGCCCCCCCCTCGTCGAACGAATGGCGAGGCATGCCGCCTGCACTTGCAAAAGTAGAGGTCGGCGCCCCGACGACCGGGGGGGGCGACGAGCGGGCGCGGAGGCCGCGCTCTCTACTCTGTAAGGGGGAAGTATGACCCGCCTGGCTCGCCTGGCAATTGCTGACGGCGTTGTACAAACGGCGGTTTCAGCGGCGAACCGGTCGAGGCTAAACTTCTTATTGCTGCAATACCACGGATGGCAAAGCCGGCCCACGGATGGAATGCCGGGGAGTTTGGTCCCAAGGCTGGCAAAGCCGGCCCACGGATGATTCAAAGGAAATAGGGTAAAGAACATGCCTAAACATTATGCCGGCCTTTTCGCAGGTCGTTGATGCCTCTGCGGCACTTTTCCCTTCTTCCTGTGCCTTCTTCATCCGTGGGTCGGCTTTGCCATCCGTGGGATTCCCTCTTCATCCGCAAGAGGGCGCCGCCTTCGACGGGACACCCGGAGTTCCAGTGTCGGTCGCCTCCCGGCTCGCGGGGACGCTCGCCCTCCAGAAGGCTGCGGCTCGCGGGGACGCTCGCCCTCCAGAAGGCTGTGGCTCGCGGGGACGCTCGCCCTCCAGAAGACTGCGGCTCGCGGGGACGCTCGCACTCCAGCGGGAGGAATCACACCGCCCCCCTTCCTCAGAAAGGAATTGCCCTGTCCTCATTGCGTTTGTGCTTGATAAGTTGGTTGGCATCGTCTATATTTTCAGGGACGAAACCAACGGCTTGACAAGCGCCCGCGATCCAAGCAGGAGGACAGCGATGATTCAGACAAGCACG
>CAZSBQ010000341.1:0-3019 GCA_964604795.1 uncultured Victivallales bacterium
GGCGATCACCGGTTGATGTGCGGCGACAGCAGCAGCGTGGAAGACCTCGACCGCCTGCTGGACGGCGCGACCATCGACTTGGTGAACATGGACCCGCCGTACAACGTCAAGGTCGAGCCCCGCAGCAACAACGCAATCGCCGCCGGACTGTCGAGCTTCACGCAGACCCATCATCAGAAGCTGGATGTCGAGCGACACCCCGAGAAAGCACACGCCACCCACACCCAGCTGCGACCGAAGGACCGTCCCTTGGAGAACGACTTCGTGACCGACGAGGAGTTCGACCGGCTCCTCGACGCCTGGTTCGGCAACATCGCGCGCGTACTGCTGCCCGGACACGGCTTCTACATCTGGGGCGGCTACGCCAACTGCGGCAACTACCCGCCGTTCCTGAAAAAGCACAAGCTCTACTTCAGCCAGGCGGTGATCTGGGACAAGCAGCACCCGGTGCTGACCCGCAAGGACTTCATGGGCGCACACGAGTGGTGCTTCTATGGCTGGAAGGAAGGCGCGGCCCACCGGTTCTTCGGGCCGAACAACGCCACCGACCTCTGGCACATCAAGAAGGTCAATCCGCAAAGCATGATCCACCTCACCGAGAAGCCGGTGGCGCTGGCGGTCCAGGCGATCCAGTTCAGCTCCCAGCGTGGCGAGAACGTCCTCGACCTCTTCGGCGGCTCCGGCTCGACCCTGATGGGCTGTGAACAGACCGGGCGGCACGGCTTCCTGATGGAGATCGACGAGCTGTACTGCGACGTCATCCGCAAGCGCTGGGCCGAGTTCGTTCACGGCGAGGGCTGCGACTGGGAATCCCTGACCCCGAGAGAGAACGCCCCGGCGGATGCCGAGGCGTAGGAGAGGATGGATGTGTTCTGTGTGTCCCGATCAGGCGTTCAGGGTGAAGTGTCCCCGCTCGACTTTGCGGAAGCGGGAGGCGTCGCCCTTGGTGTTGATCTCCCGGAGGATCGCTGCGTAGAGCGTCCGGTCGGGCGTCTTGCCGCCACGCTTCGGGGCCCAGAGCCCCAACTCGCGCGCCTGCTCGACCAGGTCCTTGCAGCGCATCCCTTCGTCGGCCTGTCCGAGAAGGTGGGCGGCCGCGTCCAGCAGGCTCATGGTCCCGCCGGTTTCGCCCGTGTCCGCGTCCTGTTCGCCTGTGTCGCGTTCCGTTCCATGGTCCGGGGTTGGCTCCGCCTCGGTTGCGTCGGCGCGCGGGGCGGCCGCTTCCGGCGCGTCCGCCGGTTCGATGAACCGTTCCGCACTGCGGATGGTCATGGTCCGGCCCGTGTGCGTCTCGACCAGCCAGCCGCCGTCCGGCAGCTCCTCGGTCACGGTCACGCGGATGGTGTTGCGCCCGACCTTGCAGGTGTAGGCGGTCCCGATGTGGATGTCTTCGTTTTGCATGGTGTCTGTCTCCTGTGTTGCGGCTCAGCGCTCCGTGCGCTTGGCCTTGCGTCCCTGTTCCAGCCCGAAGCGGTACGCCGCCTCGAGCGCTGCTTGAATGCCCCACACGGAGCATTCGGTGAAATCCAGTCGGTCGCTCTTCCGTTCCGCGAGCGTCTCGACATCGAGATGCTGCTTCGCGATCTCCTCGAGCTTCTTCTGGAGGCGTTGGTTGGCGGCCATGGTCCTGTTCTCCTCGTGTTGGTGCGTCTACGCCAGGGCGTCGGCGACAGCGTCTTCGATCATCTTCCCGGTGGCCTCTTCGTCGTACCCGCCCATCACGAAGACCAGCGTCTCTTTCAGGTTTTCGCGGATGTGCGCCAAGTCGCCCACGTGGCACCAGGTCAACCCATCGGTCTTGGCCTTTTCGGCGTGGCCTTCGAGTTCGCATTTCAGGAACTCGAGCATCGCGGCGATCTCGCGCTGGCGGGTGTCGTAGGTCTCTCCTGCGGTCTGTTTCGCGGTCGTCTTCATCTTGGCCTCCGTTGGCGTTTGCTGGTTCGGTTCTCGCTCAACGAGAACATCTTACGCCACTCATTAAGCGGCCTCAGTGCGTCCTCGGCAAGTCGGGTCGAGCAGAATTCCGCGATGACTCTGGAGATTCTTCGATGACGTCCCGGAATCACGCCAACGAACCCCGAATCACGGCCATGGAGCCTCGGAAGATCAGCGATGTGCTGCAGCGCGCCGGGGCCCGGCACGTGTCGCCCGAAACCATCCAGGCCGACCTCGAAGCGGGTGCCCCGGTCAACGATGACGGGACCGTGAACTTGATCGAGTACGCCGCCTGGCTCGTGCAGAGGATGGCCGATGGCGATTGATCCCTCCGAACTCAAACCGTCTGATCTGACGCGCCTGCTGAACTCGACGTCGCTGGGCACGGTGATCGACGACCGCCAGCTCTACCGGCACCGGCAGCGCGCGGGTTTCCGCATCTCCCCGGATGGCCGCACCATCAACCTGTTCAAGTACCTGGCCTGGCTGGCGGACGAGCGACACGGTCCGCAGCCCGAGCAGACCGCGCGCGACTACGAGGCGATGAAGGAGGCGGCCCGGGCACGGAACGCCGCGCTGTCCGCTGCCGGTCGCGACATCGGGGAACTGCCGGAGGTAGTCGATCCCGAGCGGCGCGAAAAATGCCGGACGAGCTTCCGGGGATTCTGCGACGCCTACTTCCCGCAGACCTTTCACCTGGAATGGTCGGACGATCACCTGCGCGTGATCGCGAAGATCGAGCAGGCGGTCCTGCATGGTGGCCTGTTCGCCATGGCCATGCCGCGTGGCTCCGGCAAGTCGAGCCTGGCGGAGTGTGCGTGTCTGTGGGCCATGCTCTACGGCCACCGTGACTTCGTGACGCTGATCGGCTCAGACGAGGGGCACGCCCTCGGCATGCTCGACTCCATCAAGACCGAGCTGGAGTCAAACGACCTGCTGCTGGAGGACTTCCCGGCGGTGTGCTACCCGATCCATTCCCTGGAGGGCATCGCCAACCGGTGCTCGGGGCAGCTCTACAAGGGTGACCGCACCCAGATCGGCTGGACCGCCAACGAGATCGTCCTGCCGACCATCGCCGGAAGCG
>CAZSBQ010000342.1:0-3003 GCA_964604795.1 uncultured Victivallales bacterium
AGGGCGAGACTCCCGTCGAGCCGGGGTGGTGGGCACTGGCGGCCCGCGTTTCCTCGGAAGGCGACGGAGTTGCCGGTGCAGGCAACCTGCCCCGCCATTCGCCAACGGCGGGGCTCGACGGAGTCTCGCCCTCCAGCGCGCCCAGCGCGCGCCGCCACACACCCACACACACACGCGAGCACCACTCCCGGCAGTGGATTTTTCGCGGGCATCGGTTAAGCGGTCGACCGGAGCAGTGCGGTGCGGCATCGGGCGGCCCGCAGGATGGCTTGGAGGTCGTCCACGGCTCGGCTCACCTCGTCGTTGACCACGCGGTACTGATACTCGGGCCAGGCTCGGAGTTCCTGACGGGCGTTGGCCAGGCGAACCCGGATGACTTCGGCTTCGTCGGTGCCGCGCTGAAGCAGGCGTCTTTCCAGTTCGTCCGGGGACGGCGGCGCGATGAACACGGTGCAGAGCAGCGGGGCCAGCCAGGTTTCGCGGGTGCTGTCGAGAATTTGCCGCGCACCCTGCACATCGATGTCCAGGAGCACGTCCTTGCCGGCGCGGACTTGGTCCTCGACAGTGCTGCGCAGGGTGCCGTAGCGATTGCCGTGCACGGTGGCGTGTTCGAGGAACTCGCCGGCCTCGGCGCGAGCTTCGAACGTCTTCGGGCAGAGAAAGTGGTAGTCTCGCCCGTCGACTTCACCGGCCCGCGCCGTGCGGGTGGTGCAGGAGACGGAGAAATGCAGATTGTCGACGGTGGCCATCAGGCCGTCGCGCACGGTTGTTTTGCCGGTCCCGCTGGCGCCGGAGACCAGAAGAATGACGCCGAATCGCTTCATGGGCGGACGAATCCTCGGATTGTTCTTCGCGTTTGTCGGAAATGCCGCTACTGTACAGTCGTTCGAGCATTTTGCGATATCGATTCCCGACTAAGCGGGGGAGACGGTTATGGCCAAGGAATGTCGACAAACCGAGACGCGGAACTTGCCGTGCTGCCGCCAACCTGATTCCGGCAACCAGGTGGTGCCCGCCGAGGATTTCCTCCCGTACATCAATCACCGCCTTGAGCCGTTGCTGCGCATGATCGAATCCTGCGTGCGCGAAATCGGGGATGAGGGCGACGAGCCCCTGCGGCTGTGGCAACGCCCGCTGCTGGGGCAACTTCTCTCCGAAGCCAGCCAGATGGAGGAACTGCTGGACTCCTTCGGCGCGCGCCGCAACGACAGCTGGTTCGTTCTGCGTGAATACATGGCCGGCATCAAGCTGTTCTCCGACGCCGCCTACAAGCTTCTTCACCTGTCAAAATCCGCGAACCGCTATCGCCTGCCCCTCAACAGCAGGGATTTTCAAGCCGACTCCGAGGAGGCGGCCCGCTATGTCTGCAGTCGGCTGATCTGTATTTTGAGAAATGTTCGCGGCTACTGCAGGGATGAGCTGCTGCTGCATTGCCCGGCGGATGTGCCCCCGCTCGACAGTTTTGTCGAAAACCTTCCGACGGGCTTGCTGCCTGCCACGCGGCGGGTGCGGCGCGTGCAGTCCGCACCGGATGCCGCCGTGCAGGTGGCGACCACGTTCCTCCAGCGGGCGGCGGCCGGCGACGTGCTGAAGCTGCAGCAGAAGCCGGGGGATGCTCCGCTAACCGAGATCGTGCCTACCATGATCAACGAGGAGATGCTCAGCCGGATCGAAAACACGTTCCACAACATGCAGACGCATTACGACACGCACATTGCCGACACCGAGACCGAGTTCGTGGACCCGGACCTGCTGTCGTTGCGCGGTCACGTCTCCGTAGTCTTTCATCTCCTTGAGACCGCCGTTCTGTTCATTCACTTCTACGAGCGCCACATGGCGCACAAGGTTGCCACGCTGCCCAAGGCCTTCAAATGTCCGGTCGATCCCGAAACGCTGCTAGATCACGCGTTCTCCTACTCGATCGGGCATGCGCGCTGCTACCTGGAGGGAGCGCGGAGCATCTGCCGCGGAATTCTGCAGCGGTATTCCGAAGTCACCGAGACCGAAGTTCCCATTCCCGCCTATCGAGGGTTTCATGTGCGTCCGTCCACGCTGATTGCCAGGATCGTGCAGCACTACGGCTGCGAAGTGACCATGGAGCTGATGGGCGACACCTACGACGCGGCCAAGCCGCTCGAACTGTTTCGCGCCAACGAACAGATCAACGCGGTCAAGCGCAAGCGGCTCGCCGAGAAGCTGGACAAGGTTCCTTTAAAGCGGCTGGACTGCATCGACGACGTCAAAAACGAGGTTCGGCGCGTGGTGCTCAAAATGGCCGAGGAGAACGAGTTGGTGATCTACGAGCATCCCCTGCCCCTCGACGAACTCAAAACGCACGAGGGAGAGTTGCTCGGCCAATACCTGTCCGACCAGATATCCCGCCTGCTGGCGCGCGGCACCATTGACATCGAGGCGAACATCAGCGTCACCTTTCGCGGCGACAAACGGGTGCTCGCCGATATCCAGCGTCTGGCGGAGAACGGCTACGGAGAAGACCGCTTCGGCAACAACATCCCGCTGCCGGAACAGCTCTCCTACCTGCACCGCGACGGGGTCTAACCGGTGGCGGCGTGTGCGGGTGTGTGCTCGGCAACGGCGTCGGCCAGTACCACGGCCTGGCGCACTTCGGCCACATCGTGGACGCGCAGCACATCGGCGCCGAGCATTGCCCCGCATGCACAGACGCCGACCGTGCCCCACACCCGTTGGTCCGGAGACTCCAACCCGAGCAGTCGACCGATGAAGGACTTGCGCGAGGGCCCCAGGAGAATGGGCCGGCCAAGGTCGCGAAACCGGGGAGTGGCGGCGATCAGGTCCAGATTCTGCTCGACGGTCTTGCCGAAGCCGATGCCGGAATCGAACATCAGCCGTTCGGGATTGATGCCGATTTCCTCGAACCATCGCAGCGTGGACTGGAACCGCTCGAGAACCTCCCCGACCAGGTCGTCGTAGGCGGTCATTTTCTGCATGGTTTTGGGGGTTCCCCGCATGTGCATGGCGATG
>CAZSBQ010000343.1:0-2980 GCA_964604795.1 uncultured Victivallales bacterium
TTCGCATCGTCCTGAGGGAATGCATCGGGCTGCTCGAACTACAGAGAAACGGCGAGCAGCCCCCCAGGATCACCCGAACCCCGGCAACCTGGCAGGCCGACATCTCGAACACCAGTCCGGAGCAGGCGTCGGTGCCAGTTTCCCCGATCCATTCCACGCCTGTAGGCGTTTGAGTATCAGAGGCAGACAGAGAACCCACAGAACATGAACAGGAGACCAGAACCATGACATCACCTCAATCAACCCCAACCCCAAACCCGACCTCAACCCAGACAACCAGGAGCGACATCATGAACACTCATCCGAACCAAAAAAGCAATGTCGGCACCCGAAACACCAGCACAGTGGGAAGTTTTCTGGCCAAAGCACTCGCCTTTCTCCTGCTAATGGGCTCGGTCGCCACAGCCGAAACGATTATCAACGTGGATGGGAGCTATGAATATCAGAATCTATCGGGAGAAGAACTGACGCCCGACGCCACAAACGTCGGCGCGGTGAGTTTTCGCTTCACGGATCTCAGCGGCACCACCTGGACGGCGGATGTGGAGATGAACCTCACGGAAATCCAACGCTTCCGCGGCACCAACGGCGCCAACGCCGACTGGTCACAGCACGCAGTCACCATCAACGTCGCCGACGGGCTACAGCAGACCTTTGCCGGCGCTGAGTGGCAGAACGCGAATCTGTCCGGGATCGTCATGAACCTGGGCACCGGCACGGAAGCTTTTGCATCCGCCGACTTCACCGGCGCCAATTTTTCCGGGGCCGCGATTACGGGCGCGGGTACCAATCTTTTTCGAGACGCGGTTTTTGACGGCGCGGATTTCTCGAGCTCCAGCCTCACCTTCACCGGAGCTCTGGACAGAACACCAGGCAGTTTCGTCAATGCGAACTTCACGGAGGCCACGGTCAATTCCAGCATGTTCAGCAGCGGTTCCCTGCCCGACCTCACCGGCGCCGATTTCACGCTCGCCGATCTTACCGGCACTACCCTGCGGTTTGTCGTGCTTGACAATGCGAACTTTCAAAAGGCTGACTTGAGCGGTTTGGCGGGCGGCTCCAGTGCAGACGGATGGCTCACACAAGTCACTTTCGATCCGTCGACCCCGCCGATCTACGATGCTCTGACCCTGTTCCCAACCGGGTTCGATCCGGAAGCGAACGGCTGGCAGCTCGTTCCCGTGCCCGAGCCGACGTCCGCCGTGCTGCTGATCCTGGGCGGACTGGCGTTGACGCACCGTCGGCGGCGGCAGTAGCAGACGATCGCCCAAATAATGCTCAGAACACCAACAGTCATTCAGCCGGCCGGTGATTCGGTCACCTGGGCGTCTCACGAAGACATGGATTCACCGAATCCCTGAAGAGCCACGTGAAAGCAATATGAACAAAATTAAACCACAACCGGCCCGCGCCCCGGCGTTCCCCCAGAAACGACCTTATAATTTTATGAGCGTTAATCCGTTCACGCTCATAGAATTATTGGTGGTGATCGCGATCATCGCCGTTTTGGCCAGTCTGCTGCTTCCGGCACTGAACCGGGCTCGCGACAAGGCGACGCGCATGGCCTGTGCCGGCAATATGCGGCAGCTCGGTTTGACCTATACCATGCATGTCCTCGACCATGACGATCAGTTGATGTTCCTCGGCCGCGCCTCGGAAAATGTGGTCGGGCAGATTCGTGACAGCGCCGATTTCCAGAATATGGTGAGCGAGTACTTGGGGCTACACCCTCCCGCCGGCGAAAGTATGTCCAACTGGTTGCGTTTCGCCACCCCGCAGGTGCTGATCTGCCCCGCCAATGTTCGTCGGTTGACTGACGGCCGCTACAACTACTCTCGCCTTCCGTATGCAGCTTTCGCCTTCAACACCGACTACGATCCCTGGCTCAACCCGACCAGTATCACGCTCACTCGGTTGCGGGATCAAGGCGACAAGGTCCGGCGCACCGCCGGCACGCCATTGCCCGGTCGTGTTCCAGCCATGTGGGGGGAACCGCACAATTCCAATTATCCTGAGGAATGGAACCACTGGGACGGCGGGGCGGGCACTACTGCCGGGGCCAACGTCGCGCGGCTCGACGGTTCGGTACGCTGGTTCCCGCGGGCCCACAATATGAACGACTACGACGCGATCGATGTCTTGATACAAGGCCACGGTGCGCAAGGCATTCTGCCGTCCAACGCCGTCTACCCTTGGACTGAGCCTGTCGAGTGGGGCTCCAGCGAAATGCGCGTCCGATCCGATGCCATCGTGCAAACCGGCGTCGTCTGCTCGGGCTGGGGGAATGAGGTCTTCGACTGAAACAACAAGCAGAAGCAAGGAATACGATGAATTTTAAAAAGACACTGGCAATGACGGCTAAAACGGGTGCGGCAACCATGCTGGCGACGGCGCTATGCACATCGGTGCAGGCGGACACCGGTCGCGGGCGGCACAAACAGCTTTGCATCCCCCCGGCGCCGGGTGAGGTAATGATCGACGGGCAGCTCGACGACTGGGATCTGTCCGGCCAGATCGAGATGTTTGTCATCGAAGCGACCCGCAGCACCATGAGTGCCAAGATCGCCGCCATGTACGACGACGAAGCGCTGTACATTTCGGGCGAAGTGCGCGACCCCACTCCGATGATGAATCGGCACGACCCGCAAGTCACCGCCAACCGGGCGTGGGACGCCGACGCCATCCAGTTCCGGATTGTCACCAATCCCGCCGCCGAGTATCCGGTGCGTGAGAGTTCCTTCAAATATCGCGGTGCCGACGCCCCCGAGGACACCCGAGACGATATTGTCCACCTCTTGCTATGGCATTACACCGACGACGGGTCGGCCAACTTGCAGATGCACCGAGGCATGAGCTATCGGGTTCCCCGCGAGGAATGGGAACCGCACGGCCTAGTGCCGTACGAGCTGTTCGACGCCGCCTACCGCAAGTGGGACGACGGCTCGGGCTACACCTTCGAATACCGTATTCCCTGGGAGAC
>CAZSBQ010000344.1:0-2947 GCA_964604795.1 uncultured Victivallales bacterium
TGGCACTGGCTTTCCAGCCGGTGCATTCGTGGCACTGGCTTTCCAGCCGGTGCATTCGTGGCACTGGCTTTCCAGCCGGTGCATCCGTGGCACTGGCTTTCCAGCCGGTGCATTCGTGGCACTGGCTTTCCAGCCGGTGGGTGGGGTGTCGAGTGCACGGACAACGCAATCACCGAAGCAAACAACACCGCATGCACCCTTTGTCAGCCCGGCTCGACCGCCTCTCTCGGGAACAACATCCCGCAGCTCCGCCTAAAAGGCAGAGCCACGACATGCCCCCCCTCCACCCACTCGCTACAGCTCAAGCCCGTCGAACAGGCCGCCGAGACTGCCCAGGTTGCCGCCGTCGGTATCCTTGAGCGCATCGCCCGCGGGCTCTTCCTCGCCCGGTTCGCTCAGCGCCACGCGGTCGCCGTCGACCGTTTCCACCACCACGGGCACCTCCTGACCCACCTTGTACTTCTTCTCGATTTCGCGCGCCTGGTCCCCCCCGCCGGGCAACTCCATGCGGCTGGCGTGCAGCAGTCCGGTGCGTCCGTCGGGCAGCTTCACGAACACGCCGTAGTCCTGGATGCCGTCCACGGTTCCAGTCACGGTGTTACCGGCGTTGACCGCGGCCTTGGCTTCGCCGCCGCCGATCCTCTGCTCCATTGACAGCCCCATCCGATGGCGGTCGGTCTCGATGGTTTCGACGGACACCTCGACGTCCTGCCCCTCCTCGACCACCTCGCTCGGGTGATTGATCCGCCGTCCCGCCCCCAGCTTGGAGATGTGCACCAACCCCTCCACCCCGGGCTCGAGCTGCACGAACGCGCCGAACGGCGCGAGACGCGTCACCGTGCCCTCGTAGGTCGCGCCGACCACATATCGGCCTTCAATATTCTCCCACGGATCGCGCCCCGCCCGTTTCAGGCTCAGCGAAACCCGTTCGCGCTCCCAGTCGATCTCGCGAATCTGCACCTGCACCGTTTCGCCCTCGCCAAGAAACTCATGCGGATCGTCCACATGCCCCCAGGTGAACTCGCTGACCGGCACCAGCCCCTCCATGCCGCCGATATCGACAAACGCCCCGAAATCCATCACCCGGCGCACCTCGCCGGTCACGATGTCGCCCACGCTCAGAGACTTCTTCAATTCTTCGACCAGGCCCTGCCGCTCCTGCTCGAGCAGGCGCCGCCGGCTGAGCACGATGTTGCGGCCGCCCTCGCTGAATTCGGTCACCAAAAACGTGAAGGTCTCGCCGATGTAGACGCCGGCGTCGCGACGCGCGATGTCGATCTGGGAATAAGGGCAGAACGCCTCCTGGTGACCGACCTTGACGGCGAATCCGCCCTTGCGCTCGGCGGTCACACGTCCCTCTACAGGAATCGCGGACTCGTAGGCTTCGCGCATGGCGCCGTCCGCGGCTTCGCCGGTCATCCGACAGGTCAGACGAATGCGCTCCTCGTCGGTGGACAGGCAGTAGGCCTCGACGGTGTCGCCGACCTGGACGGTCAGTGTCCCGTCCTTGTCGGCAAACTCGCCGACATCGAGCACGCCCTCGCTCTTCGCGCCCAAGTCCACAAACACCGAATTGCGGTCCATGGCCGTCACGCGTCCGGTCACCTTCTCGCCGGGCTGCGGATCCTCCTTCAGCTCGCCGGTCTGCGCGGCCAGCATCGCCCCGAAGTCCAGCGCCGAGTCATCCGTTTCCAGGTCGACCACCTCGATGCTGTCGAGCAATGCGCGCACGTTGGGGCGCGCTCGCACCACCATGGACGCAGCCTCCACCATCCGGCAAACGACCTTGGACAGGTCGGCCGGCCAAAGCCAGGCGGAGCCGCGCGGCGCATCCACCTCGCCCGCCACCGTCTCGAACTTCACATGCCCCTGCAAAACCACCATAACCGAAACCGCCCCCCCCGCAGTCAATTCAATCTTCCGGTCCTGCTCGCCGGAGATCATGTCGATCTGAAATTCCTCGGCGGGGACCGTGTAGCTGCTGATCCCCTTGCCTGCGGCTTCGCCGATGAACACCTGGGGTGGTTCGGCCGAATAATCCAGAATGCCCAGCAGCGCCTCGCGGTCGATGTGCTTGGGCGTCAACCCGGCCCGCACCACATTGTCCGAGCTGGCCATGCACTCCACGATCGTGCCGTGAAAGTACGAATGCGGAATGCCCGGCGCAGTGTACACCGCCTCCCCTTCCTGCAGCTGCAGCGAATTGAGCAAATACGCGAACAGCGCGCCCCGGTCACCCGGAAAATGCTCCAGCGCCTCCAAAAACCGCCGGTCTGAATCCGCCAACTCATCAAACATGGTAAGCTCCAGAGCAAGCCCCTCAAGCGCATCGTTCACCTTGTTGTCCGACGCGGAAACCACCCGTTCGCTCGCCTGGCGCAACCAGTCCGCGGCTCGGTTGGCGCAGTCCACGGACAGATGCCCGTGAAAAAACCGACTCAGGCTGCTGCGGGCCGCAATTTCGGCGGCGATGTCCGCCGGGGGCCGAAATCCGGACAGCAGCTCAAACGGCGCCAGCGCGACCGCGATCTCGGGCTTGTGATTGCCGTCCGGAAAATGCTCCGGATCGCGCTGGTGCATCCGCTCGGCCGTCTCCCGATCCGGATGCGCCTGAATCGACAGCGGCTGGCGGCAACTCAGAACCTTGAGCAGAAACGGCAGCTTCGATCCCAATTGCCGCACCACCAATTCGCCCAGAATCTGCTTGGGGTTCTCCTCGATCAACCCGTTCAGCGGCGTCGTGCCGTTGGCATGCCGGGCAACTGCGGGCGCGGACGGATGCGCGCCCACCCACAACTCGGCGTAGGGCGTGTCGTCCTCGGGGGTTTCCCCCTGCAGCGCGGCGATGAACGGCGGTTCCCCCTCGCGCATGCGCGTTCCCCAATGATAATGCTGCACACTGCATCGAAGCGGAAGAAGCTGCTTGAAATCCATAACTCGTTTTCCT
>CAZSBQ010000345.1:0-2921 GCA_964604795.1 uncultured Victivallales bacterium
GATTTTCGCGACATATCCACGATAATCTGAATCGTGATAACTGCTGATAACTGATGACTGATAACTGGTAACTGATAACTGATGACTGATAACTGGTAACTGATGACTGATAACTGGTAACTGATAACTGATAACTGGTAACTGATACCCCCTGACACCTGAAACCTGCCCCCCCAATTCTCATAGGAGCCCCCGCCATGGCGGAACCACAAACTGTAAACGTAATCATAGACGGCAACGAGCTGCAGGTGCCGGCCGGCACCACCATCATGCAGGCCGCCGAAAAACTCGGCGTGCGGATTCCGCGCCTGTGCTTCCATCCCGACCTGAGCCTGCGTGCTTCCTGTCGCGTATGCATCGTCGAGGTCAAGGACATGCCGTTCTACATGGCCTCCTGCAGCGTCGACTGCCGAGACGGCATGGAGGTGAAAACCAACAGCCCGGAAATCCGTCAGGCACGCCGGGACATTGTCGAGCTGCTGCTGGACAATCACCCCATGGATTGCCAGACCTGCGAACGGGATGGACACTGCGAACTGCAGAATCTGGCCTACTCGATGGGCGTTCGAGAACGCTTGTTCGAAGGCGAACGCAAGCAATTCGACCTTGAGGACTCGAGCCGTTCCGTGGTGCGCGACTCCGAAAAGTGCATCCTGTGCGGACGCTGTGTGCGCGTGTGCGCCGAAGTGCAGGGCGTCTGCAACCTCAGCCAGCAGGGCCGCGGTTTCAACACCGTGGTCACGCCCGCGCACCAGGCAAACATGGACGACTCGGTGTGCATCCAGTGCGGGCAGTGCATCAACGCCTGCCCGACCGCCGCCTTCCTGGAAAAGCGCTACACCGACGACGTGTGGGATGCCCTGGCGGCCCCGGACAAGACCGTGGTTGTCCAGACGGCGCCCTCGATCCGGGCAGCCATCTGCGAAGGGTTCGAGGAAATGGACCCCGGCACGCCCGCCGCGGGAAAGATGGTCACCGCCCTGCGGCGCCTCGGATTCGACGCGGTCTTCGACACCGATCTGGGCGCTGACCTGACCATCGTCGAAGAGTCTCACGAGTTTCTCCAGAGGCTCGAGGACGGACCGCTTCCCATGATCACCTCCTGCTCCCCCGGATGGGTAAACTTCATGGAGAAGTTCTATCCCCAGCTCATCCCGCACGCCTCCACGTGCCGGTCGCCGATGACCATGCTCTCGGTGCTGATGAAAACCTATTACGCCGACAAGCTCGGCAAAGCCCCGGAGGACATAATCACCGTCGCCATCATGCCCTGCGTGGCGAAAAAGTTCGAGATTCGCCGCCCGGAACACTACTTGCAGGACGGGTTGCCGTTCACCGATGCCGTCTTGACCACGCGCGAACTGGTTTGGATGATTCGCAGCTACGGAATCGATTTCGCCTCGCTCCCCGATGGCGACTTCGACGCGCCCCTTGGGATCGCCACCGGTGCCGGCGACATCTTCGGCACCACTGGGGGCGTCATGGAGGCAACCCTGCGCACCGCCGCAGAGACGCTGTCCGGCGAGATCAACCCGCAGCTGGAATTCGAAGAGGTACGGGCGGTCGAGGGGCTCCGCGAGGCTTCGGTGCAATTGGGCGAGCACACCGTCAACGTGGCCGTGGCCAACGGACTCACCAACGCCAAAATTCTTCTCGATCAAGTCGCCGAAGGCACGAAGCAGTACCACATCCTCGAGATCATGGCCTGTCCGGGCGGCTGCATCGGCGGCGGCGGACAACCCTATCCCACCGACGGCTACGAAGTCCTCGATCCCAAACTGCTTGAAAAGCGCGCCCAGGCCCTCTACTCCATCGACAGCGCCAAGGACCTGCGGCGGTCCCATCAGAATCCGGCACTCAAAACCATATACGAAGAATTCCTGGGCGAAAAAGGTGGCGAAAAGGCCTACGAACTCCTTCACGCCCACTACACACCGCAACACCCGCGGGGTATCCGATGAGTGAAATCATGACCGACAACTGGAAACAAATCGAGCAGCAGTCCGAAGACGCGCTTACGCCCGACATCGTCGAATTCATCCGCGAGTGTCGGCAACGCGAGCATCCGGAGAGTCAACTGATAGCCGTTCTCCATAGGGTGCAACACGAATTCGGCTACCTGGGGCCGGAGCAACTGGACGCTGTCGCGCAACTCATGCAAATCCCCGCCGCCACAGTCAGCGGTGTGGCCTCGTTCTACCATTTCTTCCGGCTCCATCCCCCGGGACGGCACACCATCAGCCTCTGCCTCGGGACGGCCTGCTACGTCCGCGGCGCCGAACGCCTGGCCGAACGCCTGAAGGACGAACTCGGGATCGACTTCGGCGAGACAACCACCGACGGTGTCTTCACCTTGGAAGGCACCCGCTGTCTCGGCAGCTGCGGTCTCGCCCCGGTTCTAACCATCGGCGAGAAAGTCTACGGCCAAGTCACCCCCGACCAAATTCCAAGCATCCTGGAACCCTACTTCTCCGCACGCTAAAGAGGCCAATACTGTGCCGTTCTTAAGCGTTGCAGGATCGTGGACAGCACCGGTCGCGCCTCCGCATACGCGGGCTGAAGCCCGCGGGTACCAACAGGGACCGCCGGGCGTCCGATAGTACCTGCGGCCTTTAGGCCGCGTGAAACAGAATATTGAATGAAAAAACTCTGCGCCGCAAGGTGATAAACCAAATCAACATTCAATATTAGCCGCTCGAAGTTTCATTGGAACTTCGAGGTTGGTGGCCTGGCCCCGAATCCCAACGGGATTCCGTCCCATAACCCCTTCGGGGTAACGGAGCCTTCGGGGTTGAAGGACTGAAGAAACTGAAACTTGAAAGCCAACCCTGCTTGCGTGGCGGGAGCGAATGTTCACGCTAGACCCTGTCCGGAAAGGGGTTCCCTGCCCCCGCCGACCTTGCGTCGGTGGAGCAAGAGAT
>CAZSBQ010000346.1:0-2919 GCA_964604795.1 uncultured Victivallales bacterium
GGCGACTATGCGGCCGCGTCCGCATCTCTGGCCGAGAATGGCTACGGTGCGGAATGTCCTGCCGATGACGTGGACATCTCCGGCATCATGGCGATGTGCGGCGCACAACGCGCCGATGACGCCGACAACTCGGAGATATCGGCCACCATGCAGACATGTGGCGATTCTCGGTTGGACAGTGCCGACAGTCCAGACATATCCGCCGATGACGCACACATCTCCGACCGACCCGCCGACCCGGGGCCGCTGCCCGAAGACCTGCTGCATGTCCCCGGCTTCATCGCCGAGGTGATGGACTACACCATGGCACACGCGCCCACCCGCAACCCCGCCATGGCCTTCGCCGGAGCGGTGGCCCTGATGTCATTGCTCGGCGCGCGCAAGGTCAGCGACCCCGCAGGCAATCGCACCAACCTCTACATTCTGGCCCTGGCGCTGAGCGGCTCGGGCAAGGACTTCCCGCGAAAGGTCAACTCCCGCATCCTGCGCCGGGTCGGCCTGGGGCGCTGCGTCGTGCAGCGCTTTGGAAGCGCAGAGAGCATTGAGGACAAGCTCTGCGCGGTCCCCGCCGTGCTCTGCCAGACCGACGAGTTCGACGGTGTGCTGCTCATGGCCAAGCACTCGCGCGATCCACGCTACGACGCGATCCTGGACAAGTTCAAGGAGCTGTACACCAGCAGCGACGACACGTTTACCACCCGCGAGCTGGTCAGCCGCGAATCGCGCGAAATCCACCAGCCGTCCCTGACCGTGCTCGGGACCGCTGTGCCGGTTCACTACTACAACGCATTGTCCGAAAAGATGCTCACCGACGGCTTCTTCTCGCGCACCATCGCCATCGAAGCCGCCGCCAATGTCACCGACCAGGAACCGACGCTCGCGCCGATCCCCGAACACATCATCGAGGTCGCGGAATGGTGGGCCCGGTTCAATCCGGGCGGCGGCAACCTGCAGGACGTCACGCCGGTCCCCGCCGTGGTTCCGATGACCGACGAGGCAACGGAGTTGGTCGCCGCCGTGCGCGCGCTTGCCCGGGAGCGGCAGAATGAGGCCAACGCCCGTAACGATGCCGTCACGGCCACCGTCTGGTCACGCGTGCGCCAGATGACCCGCAAGCTGGCTCTGATCCACGCCATCAGCGTCAATCACGAGCAGCCCTGTATCGACCGGGCCGCCGTCGAGTGGGCCCGCGACTTTGTCGTCCACCACGCACGCCGGATGTTGTTCATGGCCGGACTCCATGTCAGCGAGAACCCCTTCCACGCACAGTGCCTCAAAGTGCTCAAGCTCCTTCACGAAGAGCCCGAGTGTACAGCCACCCGGTCACGCGTTCTCAAGTACCTCAAGTGCACGGCCAGGGAACTCAACGAGATCGCGGACACACTCGAGCAGCAGGGGCAGATTGTCAGGACAGAGATCAAGTCCAGCACCAAGAGCGCACTCGCTTACCGCCTGGCGCGATGATCAGCCGCCCCCTGTGAACGCCCCCATGCGCGCCTGCCCGGTTCCGCACCTTCCGTACGGTCGGGCGCATCACCCACTCCCGTTTGACCCGCATGGGAATCTTCCCTCTGGATCTTTCCCAATCCTTCCCGACCTTTCCCCGACCGGAGAAACATCCCCCCGAAATCGGCCCGGAATCGGCCAAATGCAACGAATCCTGCTCAATCGTTCCCCCCGCCGGGAGAAAGATTCGGGGAAAGATTTCACGAAGCGTAACAAGCGTGTTTATAGATAGTTAGAGAGAGAAAAAGAGAATCTTTCCCATCTTTTCCCACCCCCTGCCTCATATCCTTCCTGAACCCCACACGCCTCACGCGCACGCGCGAGGGAAAGATTCGGCGGGACCCGGTGTCCGCGTGCCTTATGCGGGCCGAACGGGATGCTTTGGCCGATTCCTGCGCCTGCCAATCGGGACGCCGCCTGTGCCCTGTTCGTACAGAGCGAGCAGACCTTCGTCGAGGGCCATGAACGCCGCAACCGTGCGCTCCAGCCACAGCACGGTCTCCTCGTCGATCTCCCGGCGTCGCCGTGCATGGCGCTTCGTAGCCTCGATGAACAGCGCGTCCCGCACATCGATATGCGACGAGCCCGGTCTCAACGCCATCTCCCGCGTGGCCGTCAAGGAGACGCGGGCGTCATCCCGGCAGAAGCAGGCTGCGAGCAGGCCGCTGATCGGCTCCCGCAGTTCGTCCCAGTGGCCATGGAAGAACGGTTGCAGACTCTCGTGTACCACGGCGGTGATGTGGGCATTCCGCGACAGCGGATCGACACGGGCCACGTGCCCCTCGCAGATGCTGCGCAACTCCAGGACGCGCATCGTGTTGAGGTCCGCCAACCACTCGTCGCGGAGGTTCGCGTCGACCGTCATGTTGCCCCACCTGCGCTCCTGCTTCCCGCTGCTGTCGCTGCCCAACTGAGTGCCTCCCGGATGTCTGGTGTGTTGCGCCGAAGCGGCCCGCTGCCGCTGCCGGGTGTGCCGCTTACCGTGATGCCGCAGGCGCTCTCGCGCAACCCGGCCGCCGGGAGCACGGGCTTTCCGACCCGGCAATGGGCCATTGCGGCGACCGAATAGGTACTTCCGGCGGGTTAACGCAGTCCTACGCGCGGGAACCAGTCGCCCTATAGAGCACAGTTTGTTTTCGGTGTCCGAAGGAAATCCCGGACGTCCGATCCCGCCAGTTTGCCGGGGTGTGGTGAAAGAAATGGACATGGGCGCGTTGATCGCCCGACCAGCTCTTGAACCACACCGGAGACCGGCATCCATGCAAATCGAACTGCGCGACATTGACAGCATCACCCCCTACGAGAAGAACCCCCGCCTGAATGACGCCGCCGTGGACGCCGTCGCGGAGAGCATCCGTGAGTTCGGCTTTCGCCAGCCCGTCGTGGTGGATGGCGATGGCGTGATCATCTGCG
>CAZSBQ010000347.1:0-2880 GCA_964604795.1 uncultured Victivallales bacterium
CGGCTGGCGCAGTGGATTGCGGACTACTACTGCTGCACGCGCGAGCAGGCGGTGCGGGCGGTGCTGCCCGCCGTGGTGCGGCGCGGCAAAATGACCCAGAAGAAGCGGCGGATCGTGACGGTCAACCCCGAAGCCAACCTGGCCGAGGCGGCGGAGCAGCTCGAGCGGCGGGCGCCGAAGCAGGCCGTGCTGCTGCACACTATCGTGCGGCTTCAGCGCTGCGAAATCCACCAGCTGCAGCATGAGGCCGGGGCTGGCGCCGACGCCATCAAGCGTTTGGCCGACAAGGAGCTGGTCACCATTTCCGAGGAATTGCATGGGCGCGATCCGTTTGCCGGAGAGGAGGTTTTGCGAACATCGCACTTGACGCTGACCGCCGCGCAGCGCCAGGCGCTCGAGACCATCAATTCCAGCCAGGACTGCGGCGGCAACGACGTGGTGCTGCTGCACGGAGTGACCGGCAGCGGCAAGACCGAGGTGTATCTGCAGGCCATCGACCGGTGCCTGGAACTGAACCGGGAGGCCATTGTTCTGGTGCCCGAGATTTCGCTGACTCCGCAGACCGTGGAGCGCTTTCGCGGTCGCTTCGGCGATACCGTTTGCGTGCTGCACAGCGGGCTCAGCGACGGCGAGCGGCATGACGAGTGGATTCGCATCCGGGAGGGGCGTGCGCGCATCGCGGTCGGAGCGCGCTCGGCGCTGTTCGCACCGTTTCAGCGCGTCGGGCTGATCGTTGTCGACGAGGAGCACGAAACCACCTACAAGCAGGAGGAGGCGCCCCGCTACAACGCCCGCGACGTGGCCGTGGTGCGCGGCAAGATGGAGAACGCCACGGTGGTGCTGGGCTCGGCCACCCCCGCCATGGAATCGTTCCGCAATGTTCGCGAGAAGAAATATCGGCTCGCCCACCTGCCCGAGCGGGTCGACAATCAGCGCATGCCGTACATGGAACTGGTGGACATGACGGCGGAGGCGGCCACCCAGGGGGGGCCGCAAATCTTCTCGCGCCGGCTTCAGTCGCTGATCCTCGACCGACTCGACAAGGGCGAGCAGACCATGCTGTTCCTCAACCGTCGCGGGTACGCCACACAGATGATGTGCACCGCCTGCGGATTTGTGGCCACCTGCGCGGACTGCAATCACGCCTTCACCTATCACCGGCGCGACGCCCGCCTCATCTGCCACCTGTGCGGAAACCTGCAGGCCGCTCCGGAAGCCTGCCCCCAATGCGGAGACCGCAACGTCAAGTATCCCGGACTGGGGACCGAAAAGATCGAACGCGCCGCGCACGGGGCCTTTCCGCACGCCACCATCGCGCGCATGGACTCGGACACCATGACCCGCAAGGATTCCTACCGCAAGGTGCTCAACGAGTTCCGCTCCGGGCGCATTCACATCCTCATCGGCACGCAGATGATTGCCAAGGGGCTGCACTTCCCCAACGTGACGCTGGTGGGAATCGTGTTTGCGGACATGTCGCTGCACATGCCGGACTTTCGCGCGGGCGAACGGACCTTTCAGCTGCTGACCCAGGTATCCGGGCGCGCGGGCCGAGGCGAGGTGCCCGGTCACGTCATAGTGCAGAGCTACACGCCCTTCAACCCTGCCCTGCAGTATGCGTTGGGACACGATGTGGAGGGGTTCCGCGACGAGGAGCTGGAGATTCGCGAGATCATGGGGTTCCCCCCCGCCACGCACATGGTTCTGGTGCATTTTTCCGGCGAGAGCGAGTCAGCCGTTGCGGAGTTCGCCAAGGGCTTTGCCGACGCGGTCCGCGAGCTGCTTCCCGAGGGCACGGTGGTCGTTGAGCCCTCGCCGTCGCCCATCGCCAAGGTGCGCAGGCGCTTCCGCTACCAGATGGCGTTCCGCACCTCGCAGGTGATCCGTCTGTCCCGCCTGCTGCGCCAGGGGGCGCTGACCCGCTCACCGCGCGATCCGGTCCACGTCGCCGTCGACATCGATCCTCTGTCGCTGATGTGAGCGACAACACCAAGCGGACAGGCAATTTCCGCTCGGAAAAATAATCGCAAAGAACGAACAGCTCATTCGTGCTCCATCTTGCCGAGTTTTAGCATACTCTCGAAATCCTCGGCGTCGTGCAGTCGAAATCGAGCCACGGCCAACCGTGCTTTCTCGATTTGTTCTGTTTCGGCACAACCAAGCATGCGACTGATGTCGGCGAGGTCCTGGAGACGCCCCGACTCGAGCTTCATGAGAATGAGATACGGAAGCTTGATGAAAGGGACGCCACCCGGCCCTTGAACCGTGTCCGCAAGAGCCTCGTCAACCCAAGGCAGATCGAGAGCAAGGACATCCAACGTACGCCCATCCGGCATCAACCAGGAACTTCCGCCTGCGCTCAGGGCCCCCAATCGGCGGCATTTGTAATTCGCCAGAAGTTCCTCGGCCCTCGGCTGGTCCGGCCGCGCGACGAGGATATCGACGTCCAACGTCGCCCGCGGCGGCATGTAGAGGGCGACGGCCAATCCGCCGACAACGACATATGGCAGGTCATCCATCGGGGGCAGGTCCAGGTTCGGGCCATAATTCGGCCTGTTCTCGCGGATTTCGGAGAGCATGCTCCCCGCGCCCGGCTTGGCCCGACGCGCCGCCATGTTCAGGAGCATTTTTCGATCTGCGAGCTTCATTTTGTCACCAATCTGAATCCCTGAAACATCTGCCGGTTGCCATAAGTTCCAGCAGCCCCGTGACAGTTGTCCGATGCGAGAATGTTACCCTGGGGGGATGCGACAAAACCAATATGCCATTGGCGCCCGCCTTTGTCAACTTCTCACGCGCTGCGAATCGGAACCGGCACACAACGTTCCTTGGAATGCGGGGTGCGAATTTGTCTTGTTTTTGGTGTTTCGTGTCCAATTA
>CAZSBQ010000348.1:0-2876 GCA_964604795.1 uncultured Victivallales bacterium
ACCTGGATGCGCGTGTTCATCTCCATGAAGTAGTACTCGCCGTCCGGCGACAACAAAAACTCCACGGTTCCGGCATTGACGTATTCGGCTGCCCGCACCGCCTGGAGCGCGCTTTCCCCCATTCTGGCCCGCAGCTCCGGCGTCATCACCGGGCACGGCGCTTCCTCTATCAACTTTTGGTTGCGGCGCTGCAGACTGCAGTCGCGTTCGCCGAGGTGAACCGCGTTGCCATGCTGGTCGGCAAAGACCTGGAATTCAACGTGGCGGGGGTTCTCGACAAACTTTTCCATATAGACATCGGCGCATCCAAAGCCCATTTCAGCCTCGAGGCGGGCGGCGTGAAACCCCTGAATGAGGCTGGCGTCGTTGTGCACGATGCGCATTCCCTTGCCGCCGCCGCCGGCCGAAGCCTTAATGATCACAGGATAGCCCATTTTGCGTGCGAGCTTGCGCGCCTCGTCCTCGGACTCGATCACGCCGTCGCTGCCCGGCGTCACGGGCACCCCGTTGCGGATCATGGTCTCGCGGGCGCGGGATTTGTTGCCCATGGCCTCGATGCTGGCGGCCGGCGGTCCGACAAAGGTGATGTTGCAGTCTTTGCAGACCTCGGCGAAGTGGCCGTTCTCGGACAAAAAACCGTAGCCGGGGTGAATGGCGTCGACATTGCACACCTCCGCCGCGGCGATGATCCGATTGATGTCCAGGTAGCTGCGCGGACTGGGGGGCGGGCCAATGCAGATCGCCTCGTCGGCAAGCTGGACAGCCAGCGTTTCCTCGTCCGCCTGCGAATAGGCCACAATGCTGTGCACCCCAAGCTCGCGGCAGGCACGAACGATGCGGAGGGCGATCTCGCCCCGATTGGCAATCAGTAAGCGTGAAACCATGGACTCTCCACCGGCAATCCGCCGCGGCGACGCGCGCTGCGGGCAAGCCGGGCTTTCGTTGTCGGACGGATTTGACCCGTCCGCGTTTTACCTTTTCCTGAAGGGCGGAAAAACACAAGCAAACGAACCATCCCGCAGGATGTCCGATTCAGGCTCCAAACCTGAGCGGGTTCGGGCGGCCGCCGCGCACCTACTCGATCTCGAAAATGGGCTGGCCGTACTCGACGGGCTGAGCATTGTCGACCAGGCGCTTCTTGATCCGCCCCTTGCATTCGGCCTTGACTTCGTTCATGACCTTCATGGCTTCGACGATGCACACCACGGTCTCCTCGTCGACCTCGTCGCCGACGGACACGAACGCGGCCGAACCGGGTGCCGGGGCTTCATAGAACGTGCCAACGATGGGCGAATCGATGGTTTTCGCGGGCGCTTCCTCAACCGCCTGCGCCTGCGCCTGTTCGGGCATACCGGCGGCGGCAGGCTGCGGCGGCGGTGGCGGCGGCGGAGGTTGGGGAGCGGCTTGGGGAGCACGTTCCCTCCGAATGACCAGTTTCATGTCTTCGCTCTCGATACTGAACTCGGAGAGGTCATGCTTGGTCATCAAGTCGGCGACGCTGGCGATTTCCTTGATGTTCATTGCTGTTCGGTTCCATTTTTCGGGTTCGTGTGGTTGTTCAGGGCGACGAGGGCCAGTTCGTATCCGAGCGGGCCGAATCCGAGAATCTGACCGATGCATGCGGCGGCGGTGTACGAGCGATGCCGGAATTCCTCGCGGGCATGCACGTTGCTGAGATGCACCTCGACTGCGGGCAGCGGGCTCGCGGCCAGGGCATCGCGCATCGCCACACTGGTGTGGGTATAGGCGGCCGGATTGATGATGAGCGCGTCGAATTCGTCCGACGCCTGTCCGATCCAGTCCACCAACTCTCCTTCGTGATTGCTTTGACGGCACTGCACGCGCATCCCCATTTCGGCGGCCCGCGCCTGGATGCGTGCCTCGATGTCCGCAAGGGTCAACGCCCCGTAAACCTCGGGTTCGCGGGTTCCCAGCAGATTCAGATTCGGGCCATTCAGAACAAGGATTCGCATGATGGTGATTTTGGTTTCTGTCTTCGCCGTTTGGCGCAGCCGGCTCGGAGACTCGCGCTGCGGCACCGTCAATTGGAGTCTCGGCTATTCGCCGTCGATCACTTTTCGGATCAGATTTTCGCGCGTTTCGATGCTTTCCACGAGCTTGAACTGCACCGCCGCGCGGTTGAGGTTATGCCCGTCATAGCGGGTTTTGAAATACACGTCGCCCGCCAGAAAATCGGCAAAGAACCGCAGCCCCAGCTCAAAGGCGACCAACCGAATGCTGTCGTAAATGTAATGCCGATCAGCATCGGTCAAAAATTCGCGCGCGTACACCGAGTACCCCTTGTAGATGGCCTCGAACAAATCCGTGTCGAAATAGACGTGATTGAGCTGCGCTGTCTCTTCGCCGGCCGGATTGCAGGAGGAGCGCATGCAGTCGCCGATATCGTAGTGCACCAACCCGGGCATGACTGTGTCAAGGTCCACGATGCAAGTTCCCTTGCCGGTGGCGTCGTCGATCATGATGTTGGCAATCTTCGGGTCGCCGTGAATGGGGCGCATCTGCAGGTCGCCGCGCTCTTTGGCTTGCTCGAGCACGGAACACCAGTCGCGCCGGGCCGTGATGAAGTTGTGACATCGTTCGGCTTCCGCGGACGAGCAGCAGCGCTCCTGCCCCTCGCGCGTACCCAACGCCCGGTCGAGCTTTGCGAAGTAGCGCGGCGTCTCGTGGAATCCGTCAATGGTGACATGCAGACTGTCGGGCGGCATGTCGCTGATCAGGCGCTGGAACTGCCCCAGCACGAAACCGGCCTCGTAGGCATGTTCCATGCCTTGAGCCCGCTCATAGGAGTGAGCCGAAGCGATGTGCGAGATGGCGCGCCAGTAGGCGCCGTCGCCGTCGACCACAAAATCCTTGCC
>CAZSBQ010000349.1:0-2871 GCA_964604795.1 uncultured Victivallales bacterium
AAAAGCGAGACGCGCCACGCTCAAACCGTGCCCCTACCCTTCAAACTTCCGTGTATGAGTCGTGAGGCACAGCCTCCAAGAATCCGGAAACGATTGCGGCAGCGGCCCCTGCCATGTACTCGGAGTGAGCCTGCGAACCTCCACTATCGGCCTCGCCGCTGTCGTCGGCTCAGATGCCGGCGCACCAGGTCCGTCACTTCCTCGTTCGTAGTCGCCTGCACGTAGTCCACATCCAACGACGCGCACAGACTGCGGCACTGCTGCAGAAATCGTGCAATCGCCTTGCGGTACGCCGCGCGCACCTCCCGGGGACTTGCCAAAACCTTCTCGCCCGTCTCCGGATCACGAAAATGACTCAACCGACGAAACGGCAAGTCCAACTCCGCCGGGTCCAGCACATGATACACGATCACATCGTGCTTGCGGTGACGAAAATGCGCCAGCGCCGCCTGAATCCGCTCCATGTCGTCCAAAAAATCGCTGATCACCACCACCAGTCCGCGACGATGAACACTGCCGGCCAGCCGATGCAGACTCTCCGCCATGTTCGTCTCCTCCGACGGCGCCTGTTCCGAAAGCGTATCCGCCAGACTGCGCAGATGCGCCAACCCCGAACGAGCGGGCAGCTGCACCCGCGTTATGCGGTCGAACACCGTCAGCCCGACACTGTCCTGCTGATGAATCGTCACGAACGCCAGCGCCGCGGCCAGCCGCGCCGCGTGACGAAACTTCGTCAACTCCCCATGCCCGTACCCCATCGAAGCCGACGCGTCCACCAGCAGATACATGCGCAGATTGCACTCCTCCTCGTACTGACGGATGTACAGACGCTCATTGCGCGCCATCGCCTTCCAATCCAAATGCCGCAGATCATCCCCCGGCACATACTGCCGATAATCAGCGAACTCCACGCTGAACCCCCGCAGCGGACTGCGGTGCGCACCCTGCAAATTGCCCTCCACAGTGAACCGCGATCCCACCGCCAGATTCGTCAAACCGTGAACTTCGCGCGTCGACAGCAGATTGTAGATGCCCTGACTCATGAGTGCCATACAATAGACCCCCGGCGCACACGCGCAATCCCCGTCAAACCGAAACCGCCTTCGCCGAATTCGCAAAAAAATCGACACAGCCCGCTTGCTCATCCCAGTTTCTCCCTTATAGTACACCCTTGCGTTCACAAAAACAACGCATCCGGTAGGGTACCGAAGCGGCCAAACGGGGCAGACTGTAAATCTGCTGACTTATGTCTTCAGTGGTTCGAATCCACTCCCTACCACCACCTCCCCAGCCGCAAAACGAGGCATTTCCTGCTTTTTCATGCTCGCCCCTGCTCTCGCGAATTCCGGCACTTAACGGCACGAAAATTTCGGCCCAGTTTCCGCCCTTATTCTTCACCCCGCACGCCACGATTACGTCCGACGTCATCTCGCCCAGCAGGATGTTCGGGCCTTATCTTGCCGCCGGCCAACCATCCCCGTCATACGGTGCTCCGATATAGCCTTCGCTCCGGCTCATCTTCCACAGTTTTAAATTAGAGGTGTTGATTATCAACGACTTCGTTGAGATTGTGAAGAATATCGTTCCATTCGAAAGACCAACCGCGGTCGGCGAGGCGGCGTTCAAGTTCTCGCCGCAGCAGAATCGCGAGAAAGCTGCAGAAAACATGCCCTCTGACGAATGTTTTTTCTCCATACAAGCGAGGAACGGTCGCTTCCCGATTCGAAGAGCCGGAGCATGACAGTACGGTAGACGGCTTGCTCCACGGAGAAGCGATGTCGGCGACCATTCAGGCAGCGTGAAATGGCGCTGCCGCTCCCAAGCTCCCTCCACAACTTTACGAAAACTGCATCGGGCCCAATGCGCCGGCAGTCACCGGCTCGCTGTCCCAGCCTTGTTGGCCGTGATCAAAGCCAGCTTCTCGCTGAATCGTGCTCCGGAGGCGAGCAGAGAATCAAGCTTCCCGCTCTCCTGAAGATTTTGCATATTTCCCAGCGTGAGCAACACTCGCCGGCGCGTTTTGCCGGTCTCGTTCCTGTAGTTCTCGACAATCCAGAATTGCGAGTTCTGGAGGTAATCACATGGCACTTCTAACACGAGGATCCAACCGAGGAATGAGCCCGAGACGCTGGCGCGGCCAGCGCGAACCCCGCTCTCTGCAGCGTGAAATGAATCGTTTGTTCGATGATTTCCTGGCGGACTGGGGAGGCCCCTTCGGTGCGGATTTTTCAGCCGTGGCCGAGCGTGAATTCATCCCCACCGTCGATGTCAAGGACAAGGGCAGCGAGGTCAAAATCACGGCGGAATTGCCGGGAATGACCGAGGACGACGTCAATGTCGAGGTGGATGCCGACCGCGTCACCATCAGCGGAGAAAAAAAGGAAGAGGAAGAGGAAAAAGACGAGGAGGGCGGCCGCTACTGGCGTGAATCCGCCTACGGCAGTTTTGTCCGTCAGATTCCGTTGCCGGCCGAAGTGGACATGGACAAAGCCGACGCGCGCTTCAAAAACGGCCGGCTCACTGTGACCCTCCCCAAAGTCGAGGAAGAGAAGAGCCGACAGCGCCGCATCGAAATCAAGGGCGAGTAATCCGTTTCGTCAAGCACGCCTCCGGGGTGCGCCACCGAGCGCGCCTCGGAGGTTCAACCCCGAAACACACTGTAAACGACAAAATCAACGACGCGCGAATCACAACACAATGCGCCTACACTATCCCGAAACCCTCTTTGGCCAGGGGTCTAACTGGTAAGATAGCCGGGGTTCACACAGGCAGGGTTGCAGGGCTCCCTGCGGCCCGGGGTGGCCACGTTACTAGTATAGTGGAGCATAATTGGCTTTGTTGTCAGTTGTGCTCGCCAAGCGCTCCCTGGCG
>CAZSBQ010000350.1:0-2869 GCA_964604795.1 uncultured Victivallales bacterium
TCCACCGGCGGGCGGTGCGTTTGCCGTTGACTTCGAAGCGCGGGCGCAGGTCGACAAGGGGAATCTGTTTTTGGCTGCAAATCCGCGCATGATGGGCGGCGCACTGCTTGTACTCGTGGTCCTGCGCCTCCGCCCATTTTCGGCACTGGCCCTCGAGCTGCTCCTCGACGCGGATGGCAGGCAGGATGGGGTTGAGGACGGCGTAGAGCAGACCGGCACCGGTTTCGGAAAGTTTCTCGAGCAGCCGGGTCAGCGCCTCGGGATTGCGCTCGTGGTTGGAGGTGCGCCACTGCCCGCTTTGCTCGTCCAGCGGCAGGAGGGCGTCGCCAAACACAAACGAAGCAATGACCAAATGCGGCGCGAAGGGCCCCACGTCCCGGTCGCAGCGGATGCATCCCAGCTCGCTGCCGGTCTCGGGCATGCCTGCGTTGATGACTTTCACCGTTCGCCCGTCGGCCCGCTTTTCGTTGAGCAGCACTTCAAGACGCTTCGGCCACATGGCTTCCTCGCTTTCGCGGGAATGGACCAAATCGTCTCCGAACGCGACGATGCGCAGCTCCGCCTGCTCCGCTTCGGCCAGGTCCTCGTGCGTGAGGTGGGGAGGCCATGGGGAAGTGCGGGGGTTTTCAGTCCATTTGCCGGCCGCGGGCATGCGCACGACATGGTGGTGGTCTCTCGGAGGCGTCACGATGTGACTGCCGGAGTCACCTGCCAGGCGTTGTCCGGCGCATTCGGAGCAGAGTGTGGGTTTGGCGAAGGTTCCCAAAGCGTTCAGCAGCTGTTCATACGTGGACCAGGTGAATTCTCCGCCGCATTTCGCGCATGTCAGGGTTTCGGGTTTTCGTTTGGCGAGAAACGCCGTGCATCGTTCGCAGCGTCGTGCGGCGGGCTGGTGTCGTCCGGCGGCGTGGTCCTTGGTTTGTTCGAGTGGAGAGTATGTCCAGGTGTTCGGGCATCCCGGCACCATGCATTCCTCTTCTCGGGGGCTGCATGCTTCCAGGTATTGGCTGCATGATTCGCACATTTGGGGTGCGGGGGAGGGTTCGCCGTTCAGCCAGTCGTGCAGCTGCATTCCGCGGGTGTAGGTCCAGGTATTGCGACATCCGCGGTTTTGGCAGCGCATCTGTCGGTCGTGACTGCTGCGGAAGAAGCGATAGCACTCGGGGCAAAGTTTGCTGGGCGGTTCGGCGTCGGCTCCGTTGAGCAACTCGTGCTCCACTTGGGCATAGCTGTTCCACGTCCAGGTGCGCTCGCATTCGTCGGCCTTGCACGGCAGTTCGCGGTCGGACAGCTCCTTCATCCGCTTGAAGCAGTCGGGGCACATGCGTTTGGGGGGCTCGTCGAGGGATTTGCCTTCGGCGAGGTGCTCGAGTTGGCTGAAGCGCTTCCACAGCCAGGTGCGCTCGCAGCCCTTCATGCGGCAGGGGACGTGCTTGTCGGAGAGATCGCGAAAGCGCTTCCAGCACTCCTCGCAGAAGCGCTCCGGGGGAGCGCCGCCGCCCGCGCGGGTTTGCTGCTCGGCGGTCCAGGTCCAAGTGCGCTCGCAGGAGCGCACGCGACACGGGATGGCCTTGTCCTCCATCTGCTCGGCTTTTTCACGGCAGGCCTGACACAGCCGGTCCGGCGGTTTTTGAAAGCCGCGCCGACGGGATTCGAGCTGCTGGAACCGCGTCCACGTCCAAGTGTTCGAGCATTCCGGATTGGAGCAGGCAACCTCCTGGTCGGCCAATTCGTTGTAGAGTTGGAAGCACTCCTCGCACATTTGGCGCCGGTCGAGATGACCGTTCGCCGCCTTTTCCATGGCTTCATCGCCCGAGAACATGACCAGATTCCCGCAACCGCGGATGCGGCAGCTGATCCTCTTCTCGGGAAAGAGGTCGCCCAGTTTTCCAAGTCCTTGTGGCACGATGAGACCCTGTGTGGTTTTGTTCTGCGTTGTCTGCCTGCCTCGGCGCAGGCGTTTTCCTGTCGGACGTATACAGTATTATGTTTTTGCTTGTTTCCCAACAGCTTGTCGGATTTTCCCGCAAACCGCTCAAATCAGCATCGCAGGACCGTGACCGCCCATGCTTGCGAACCCCTCCATCCGAAGTCGAATCGTGTTGCTTGCGGCGCTGAGCGCGCTGGCGGCGGGCGGGATTGCAGGGTTCGCAGGATGGCGCGCGGTGGGGCGGACGGTCGAGGACCGGCTGGTGCATGGCGTGGTGGACAATGCGGCCGGGCTGATCGAGCAGTTGTCTCTCCCGCTGTCCGACGGCATGCTGCGTCAGATGAGTTCTTTGCTGGGCGGCGAGCTGCTTGCGGCGGACCCGGCGGGGCGGACGCTGGCTACGAGCCTGGCGCCCGAGCAGGCGGCCCGCTTGCTTGCGGACTGGCGGAAACGTTCGTTTCCCTCGGCGCCGGTGGTGGCGGGAGCTCCCCGGATAGTCGGGCGAGCCGAGCTGGGCGCGCAGCAGCCTAATTCGGGTATGGAAGCGACCCTCTTCCTGCTGGTCGACCGCGCCGCCGTTCGTCAGGCCAAGTTGGATGTGGCCCTCCGGATTGCCGGTGCCACGAGCTTGGCGATTGCTGCGGCGATTGGCGTCGCCCTGCTGCTTTCCCGATCGATCACCGCTCCGCTCCACCGCTTGGCCGCCCAGATGGTGCGGATTTCGCAGGAGGGCCTGCGCCGGGGTGACAGCCCGGCAGCGGCAATCGATGCGGACCGCGCATTTCGCGGACACCAGCGCGTGCCCGTCGAAGTCGCCTCCCTGCGCGAACGTTTCGAGCACCTGCTCGACAGTTTGGCCGACGCTCAGAAACGGCTCGAACAGACCACTCAGCTTGCCGCCCTGGGCAAGGTCGCGGTCTCGGTCGCCCACGAGGTGCG
>CAZSBQ010000351.1:0-2855 GCA_964604795.1 uncultured Victivallales bacterium
GGGGGCCGGACTGAACAGCACGGGGATGGGGGCCGGGACTTCGGGGAGGCGGTCGACCGCCCAGCCGAAGTCCGTGCGGTCGCAGATGACGAATTTGAGTTCGTCGCCAGTGCGCAGGCGGGCCAGATTGTCCCTGAGGAAACTCTCCGGATGACCGCTGCCGGGCGTTTTCCAGTCCAGGATGGCGTGAAAGCGTCGGCGCTCGGGAAGGGCGACCGAACCATTGGTCTCGATCAGGACCGTGCGGTTGGCGTAGGCCAGCGTTTCGGCGAGATGGGGGGTTTCCGGCTGCAGCAGCGGTTCGCCGCCGGTGATCTCGACCAGGGGGATATCGCGGCCGAGCATTTCGGTGGCGATGTCCTCGATGTTCATGGGGGTGCCTTCGGCATGGGCCTGCGGCGTGTCGCAGTACCGGCAGTGAAGGTTGCATCCGGCGAGCCGCACGAAGACGCACAGCAGACCAGCCCTGGTGGATTCGCCCTGAATACTGTGGAAGATTTCGGTCACGTGCAGCATGGCAGAAAGACCAGGAATTCGGTGTTGCCGGGGGCGGAGTTCACATGAATCCAGCCGCCGTGATGAGTGACGCAGCCGTAGGCCATGGCCAGGCCCATGCCGGTGCCGCGTCCCACGTCCTTGGTTGTGACGAAGGGATCGAAAAGCGTTTCGCGCACTTCGTCGGGGATGCCGGGTCCATTGTCTTTGACGCGGATGCAGCAGTAGTCCTCGGCGTTGGCGGCGCGGTGGTCCTGGGGTCGCAGCTTCCAGCCTGGGGTGTGCGGCGTGGCTCGTTCGGCCCGAAGCACGATGCGCCCGCTCTTTTGAGTTTCGCGCAGGGCGTCGCGCGCGTTGATCAGCATGTTCAGAAACACTTGCTCGAGCTGGGACCGGTCCGCGCGGACATACACGGCGTCGGGGGTCTCCAGACAGCGAAAACCGATGTGTTTGCCGAGCAGCGGATCGAACAGCGCTGTTATATCCTCCAGCAGGTCCTGGACCAGGATGCGCTCGGGGTTGTACTTGCCGCGCCGGGCGAAGCCGAGCAGGTGGGTGGTCAGCCGGGAGGCACGTTGCAGGCTGTCCTCCATGGTGCCGAGAATCGCCTGCCCGTCGTCGGGGATGTTTTGATTTTTGCGCAGCCGGTCGACGGATGCCTGAACGGTGTGCAGCAAGTTGTTGAAATCGTGGGCGACTCCGCCGGCGAGCACGCCCACGGATTCCAGCCGTTGGATCATGGCGACGCGTTCGCGGAGGGTGGCCTGTTCCCGTTCCAGGCGGCGCTGTTCGGTGATGTCGCGTGCGATGCATATGGCCACGAGGGTTTCCTCCATTGTAGCGGGCGAAATCTGGACGTCGAGGTGCAGTTCGGCGTCCTCGTCCGTTTTGCTGCGCTTGTCGTGGTTCATCTGGGCGACCCATTCCCTCCGCAACGCCTGGTGGGGTGCTGGTTCGGCCGCGTTTTCGCACAGCGTCGTCCAGGTGTGCGGCCATGAAATGGGCTTGTCGTCGGTTTCCCGAAAGATTTTGGGTGCGGACACGGTTTTGTCATCCACCGAGCCCAGGTAGCTGCGAGCCATGGCGTTGGCGCTGAGCAGTATGCCGTTGTGGTCGAGAATGAAAATCCAGTCGCTGGTGCTTTCGACCACGGTTCGGTAGCGGCCTTCCCACTCGATGAGATTTCGGCGGAGGATTTCGGCGCGTCCGTATCCGCCGATGAATGCGAAGATGATGTCCAGGCTCGGGCGTCGCGTCTGGGTTGCGGTCGTGCGTGTCATGTGCAGGTATATGGTTGCCAGGATGCTCAGCCAGACCATGGCGCCTGCGCGGGCGAGGTAGCCTGCGCGCAGGGATTCCCACCAGTTGCTCAGGTGCGGAGTCAGCAGCAGTTGGAACAGGAAGGAATCGATCACTTGGGTGAGCAGGAGGGTCCCGAGCACGCTGATGAACAACCGGCAGCGATGGTTCTTGAAGAACTGGTAGAAAATCGGCAGCACAAACAGGTCCACCGCACTGGCTGCGAAGGTGGCGTTGGCCACGCTGCGCCCGCGGCTCAGCGACATGTTCAAATAGCGGAACAGCTCGGGGTGCCGGCTGGTGTAGCCCGGCAGACTGAACTGCGTGGTCAGAAGCATGGACAGGCACAAGTAGCCGATCAGCAGCGCCAGAAAGCCCACGAGCACCCGCTGCGCCTCCAGCGTGCCGTCCAGAATGTAGATCAACAGCAGCGCCACCAGAAACGGCGCGGTCAGCACCACGTTGCCGACGTCCACGGTGAACCCGCCGATCCCCGGATCAATCTGGATGCCGAACGCGGAAACGATCTGCCCCAGCACCAAAAACAATCCCAGGGAAAGATAGAAGGCAGGCGATCCGATCAGGCGCTTCACGCTGTGCAGCAGCATGATCAGCACCATCACCAGCGTCAGCTCTATGAAAGCCAGAAGGAACGGGTCCATCATCGAAGTTCTTGATTAGACGGGAGAGGTTGTCGGCAATTCATTTCTTCAAGTAGAGGGCGCGGCCTCCGCGCTCGGTCAGCCCGCGCCCGGTCGTCGGGGGCGCCGACCTCTACTTCCCTGGTGCAGGCGGCCTGCCCCGCCATTCGTTCGACGCCGGGGGTGAACTCATGTAGAGGGCGCGGCCACCGCGCCCGGTCAGCCCGCGTCCGGTCGTCGGGGGCGCCGACCTCTACTTCCCTGGTGCCGGCAATCTGCCTCGCCATTCGGCCAACGGCGGGGTTCGAGGGGACTCTCGCTCCATTGTGCTCCGAACAAGTTTTTCCGCTCCGGTCATTCCCAGCTTTTCAGCACGGTGCTACCGTCGGGAAGCGTGTCGGTCCAGATCGCCGAGTTGGC
>CAZSBQ010000352.1:0-2846 GCA_964604795.1 uncultured Victivallales bacterium
CCGCCGGATCACCTGGGCGCCAGGCACGCCCAGAAATCCCTGCGGCTCGACCGTGCGCACACAGCCCAAGAAGCCGCGCATCCCCATACCGGGATCAATCAGCACAGGCAGCGCCCCCATTCGAAACAACGCGAACACCAGTGCCGCGAAATCCGGGCCGGGACGGACCAACAGCAGCGTGCGCATCCCGGGACGCAATCCACGGTCGCGCAGGAATACGGCATAAGCGTCGCACAACCGATTCAGCCCGCTGAAGGTCAACTGCGTATAGGTATCCCATCCTCCCCGCTGCCGTCCGGTGGCGTGAGCGATGGCCGCACGATGGGGAAAGCGATCGGCGCTGGCGGCGAGATGGTCGGCAATATTCAAATCTACATGTTCCTGTGAAAGGGGTTCCGTACCCTCAGGCATACCCAGGCGGTCTGTTGAGAGGTCCACGCAAGTAATTTGGCGCAGCTGATTGCAGGACGAATCGGCGAGGTGTTCGCCGGTTCAGGCCGAGCCATGCCCCGTGAACCGCCTCCGCTATTCCTCGGGAAGCTGCACTGTAATCTCCGTTCCGGATTTCTCCAGCGCGCATGCGCTCCGGACCGTCTTGCCGTTGTGCCGGACCGTAATCGTGTAGGGCGCGGTGAATCCCTCGACGCGGACGATGCCCTCGGCGTTCGTTTGTGCCTGCGCGTGCGTGGACCATTCCTCGGACAGCAGCCGGGTCAGAACGTCCAACGCCGGACGCGCCTCAAAGTTGTCGTCGAACAAGGCATTCCCCGGTCGGGCCGCATACGGTGCCCACAGCTCGGAAAAATACACTGCAGACACCTGCGGGTGCGAGGCGAACAGCAGCAGCATGTCCGCCAACCGCGTGGCCTGCGTTTCCGGCGTGGGCGCGTCAACATCCAAACCCGCGACGACAAGCGGCAGATCGGTGAATTCGGCAATGCGCGCCAAACGGCTCTCCAACGCTTTCGGCGCCAAGTACGGCCGCCCCGTCGGCACCCGAACTGCCAGCCCGTCCAACGGCGTGCCGGAGTCCAAAAACCAGCGAACGAGACCGATAAAGTCGTTGAGACGTTCCTCAACGGGCGAAGTCAGCGCCTTATCTTCGCCCAGAAACAGGCGGGCTGTCGGCGCCGCTTCCCTCGCCGCTTCAAACACCTTCTTGAGCAGACCCTCCCCCGTGACATTATATATCTCACGATACGTCAGGGGCGAGTCGATCACAGTCCACTCGGGAATGAGCGGTTCAAATGCCGATGCCTGGGCGTGAATGTGCTCCAGTACCGCGGCGCGCAACCCATCCGCGTCCAACTGCCGCGAATGGCGCGGGGCAAATCGAAAGGCGGGGGTATACAACGCCCTCCCATGAACAGAGAGTCCCTCCTCGGCCAGTTTCGACACCCGTGCCTTCAGCTCCTCCGCATCCAGTTGCTCAAACACCGACCAGCGCAGGGCATCGGGAAAAATGACCCGCGTGAACAGATCGGAATTCAAAACATACTGACGGCACGACGCCACCATCGCAGGGTCAACCTTCGGCCTGCGCAACGAGCCGACCTCAAGGGCCGGAGCAAGAATATCAAGGGGTACCACAGCCCCGATCGGCAGGAGAGGACCGGTCTGGGAGACCTCCACCTCAGCGTCCCGAACAGGTTCATCGCCGCGGAGCACACGCACCGTCAGAACTCCGCCTCGGTGTTCCCGCAGCCGTTGCCGAGCCTTCCGCCGCCATTGACGGTCCACGGCATCGCCCCCAATGACCAGTGCATCGGATTCGCTCACAGCCTCCGCGTCCAAGTCTTCTGCCAGAACACGGATGCTCATGTTGCGAAAAGCAACCCGTCCCTGCACGGCGGCCAAGTGAAAACAGAGCGAACTTTCACCGGCATTAATGTTCTTGGGGATCCGGTAGGTGAACCGGCATGTTGACCATTCGTCCACAGGCTTGTCGATGCGCAGTTCAATGTATTTCTGCCATGCCCCACCCTCCTGCTGCACGTAGCAGGTGAACCAGTAGCCTGCGGACATTCGGTACTCGAAACTCACCTGGAGATTGGTTCCCTTCGCCAGCGGTCGGTCGAGCGTTTGCCGGAGCTGAACGTCCCACGGACGCTCCGAACGCTGGTTGACGGTCACGGAGAGCGTATTTCCACGGCCCGTTTCAGGGTCCTCGGCCAGCTCGAAGACGGCCTCGTGCGTTTGATCGATAACCAGCCAGTCCGCCGGACGGCCGTCGTCCCCTTCGCTGAAATCGGCATTGCGCAGCAAATTGCCTTCCACCGAACGAGCCGGCGCCGGACAGACGGCCACCACGGCACAGAAGAACAAGAACACCACCCCACAGAACGATCCGCGAAAAATGCGAGACGCTGCAAATACCATGGTGTGCTCCTTAAAGGTTTGGCTCCTGGCGAAGTAGGTGCGCCGAGCTTGAAAAGTCGGCGCACCCCGTCGATTCGGCACGAATCGACCGACGCTTTCGTGCAAGTTGACGTTGAAAACCCAACATAACGTTGACGGTCAAACCGGGTGCGTCAACTCTGACGAGCTCGACACACCGACCAAAAGCGCCGCGACCCCATTCTGGTCGGGGTCGAACTACAGTTCTACCGTAGCACTCATTCCACAAGGTGCCAATACGAAGCGGTAGAAGGCGGGGCAATTCCTTTCTGAGAGGGCTTTTTCGGCACGGGATGTGCCCGAGCGCCACCGAAGACAGGCGCGGTGGTGCGGATCGGCTGAAAAGTCGAATTTTCGCTCGTTTATATTTGATTTTGAGCGGCTGTTGGAGTGCAGTGACAAGGAGGGGGCGCAGTGGATGTACTACTTCCCGGATGCACTTCAGTGGC
>CAZSBQ010000353.1:0-2843 GCA_964604795.1 uncultured Victivallales bacterium
GGCTCACGTCATCCGCAACGCCAAGGAGAACTATTTGATCTACAACGACAGTCTGCGCGGGATCGACGAGCATCGTGTCGGCGGCATCTACACTCCGGAATGGGTGCTCGGCAACGCATACCGCTATCGACATGTTAAACGGATGCGCGGCAACGTGATTCCCCCGCCCGATCATGTCCTCCACGAAGCCTACTGGGCACACTCCGCTCCCTACGTGGAACTCAAGCTCAAAAGCGATATCACCGACTATGTGCTCACCCTCGAACAGCACATGGAATACTCCCGAGAGGAAGCCGAGGCCATGGCGGAGAAGGAAGTTGCCTTTGAAACCACGCCGCCGCACGTCCGCGAGTGGATACCGGACGCCTTCTGCGTGACCGATATCCACGGAGCAAAGACGGGCCTGCGCCGGGCCGAGCTGGTCCGCGCCGCCGCCTGGGGAGACATCCTTATGTGGCGCGCCGATCAGGACCCGAGCACCGTGGCCGAACTCGCGGCGGCCGGCCGGGCCAAGAAGCAACGAATGGCGGCACTCGCCGGGTATGTGGGCTTTGGTCCCCAGGGGGCCAATGAACCGATCCCCGCACTGTCCCTGATTTGGCGGCAGGGAACCCCTCTGGATGTCGGCGCACTCGTCGCGGACCGTCCTGTGCCTGCCAACCTGCGTGCTCGCGTGGCCTATTCTCCCGACCGCAAGCGCGCGCTGCTGATGCTGGCTTGGCGGGGAGAAGCCGCCCACTCCGTCCAGCTGAACCCGAATTTGCCCGGCATCGAAACCGATGCCCCGCAGCAAAATGTCTGGTTGATGCCCGCCGGCAATCGAGCCTCTGAGGGCCGCACGATTTCCGTCGAGGCCGATGCCTTTGCTGGTTTTAATGCGTTGCTCATCCAAGGCACGACGGAGCAGGGCGCGTCCCCGCCGCCGGGCGTGCTTTTCGCGGCCTCCTTCGACAACGGGATCGAGCCCGATCTGGGGGCCGGCGTGCCGCGTGACGACAACTATCGGGAATGCGTGCTCGTCGACGGCCTCGCGGGCAAAGCAGCCCAACTCGGCGGCGGCGAAGTCCGCTTCAATGTGGTTCCCAAGTGGTACGCGGGTGGTGTCGAATTCGATCTTCACCCCGGCCAAGCCGGCACCGAGCCGCTGACCGTGCTCCGTCTCCGGCATCATCTGGACCTCGATCTAACGCTCGAAAAACGCAAGGGGCGGCTCGGACTTGCCCTCGAAGCCCGCGAGCGCAAGCTGGAGGTGGACCAACCCGCCGATGCCGAAGGCGGCGAACCCCATCTACAAACCGCGTTTGCTCCCCTGCCGGCAGGCACAGGCGGTTGGTCTCACGTCCTTTTGACCTGGGAGTTGGGGCAGTATGTAATCTATGTTGACGGCAAAAAAGCCGCCGAGGCGTTCGCTCCGGTTCGGCCCGCCCGGCGGGATTCTGCCGCCCTCGAACCGGGTGTCATCCTGGGCGGCGCAGCTGCCGGAACAAAGGCGGTGGTCGATTCATTGATCGTCTACGATTGGCATATTCCCGAGGAGCAGGCGGCGCGTCGTCGAAGTCAGTCCGAATTGAACCCGATTCCGCAGCAGGCAAAGAAGCGTCTGAATGTCTGGCTGTGGGGAAGCTTTCCGGAAAAGGTGCGCGTGGGCGTCAATGCGCGATCCGTGCCCGGCTGGAGCCGGGCGAGCGCCTTCAGAGTCAGTCTTTTCGAAATGCTTGATGCGGGCAAGCAGCGCGTGGGCAAGCGCGAATTCGGCGCCTACGGTGGTGTGAGCGTCGGTGAGCTGCCCTTCAAGCGCGCCAAAAGCATGGAGTCGGCGACTGAAATGAGAATGGAAACCGCCGCCCCTTCCGCCGGGGATATCGGCGGGCTCGGAGACCTCGATGCGCTCGGCGAGGAACTTGAGGCCGACAAAACCTACATACTGGAAGTCACGCCGCTTCCCGAAGGCGAGGCGCCTCGCCCGCGCACGTTCGAATTCAAAGCGGATGCCGCCGGCATCCTCAACCATCGCTGGTGAAAAAAGAGACGCCCCCCATGATTCGGAAAACGTTCCGCGCAAACTCTAAAAATGCCCGTCGCATTTTGCTTTTATTGACCCGGACCGTGCTTTTTACGGTGGTTATTGCTCCTGCCACCCGTGCTCAGGGCGGGCTACAGGCGGCAATGTCGTTCGGCGATCAGGGGCTATCCGTACAGTGGGGCAACACCGAACTGATCTCCGATCCTCTTCCTGTTGTTCACAAGGTTTTGCTTGAAAATCGAACGGTCAACCCGGATAACGACTATTGGAACTACACCTACGACGAGGCCGACACCGCGGGCGAAGCCCCTGTCATCGACTCGGATGTCCAATCCGTCACACGAACCTACGACTGGGGAGAACTGCGTGTCCGGCACGTCCTTGAGGACAACGTTGTTCGCTTGCGCATGTTCCTGGAAAACCGGACCGAACGCCCCATCGCCGATTTCCGGATTAGCCTGCTCGACCTGGCTCTGTCCAAGGTTCCGGAACCGGGCAAGCGCCGCACGGACAATGTCCAAAGCAGCGTGGGAGAGCCCGTGGCGATTCGTGCCGAGGCGGGTGCGGCCCAGGTCTTCGCCTGCTATGAAAGCATTGCGCCGCCGCTTCGCTTCGGCTACGGCACCGCACGGGAAGAGGCCGACGACGGCGTTTATCCGCTGATTGTCGCCGGCGGCGCCCGAATGCAGCCGCGCGGCGAATTGACCATTCCGCGACGCGGTCTGCCCTACATCCCTCCCGGCGAGACCTTGGAGGTGGAGTTCACCCTGCGCATCGCGCCCAGGGAGACTCATCGTTCCCTCGCCCTCAAATCGTTTAC
>CAZSBQ010000354.1:0-2813 GCA_964604795.1 uncultured Victivallales bacterium
GTCCAGGGCGATGGCCTCCGGCAAAAGCCCCTCCTCGCGAAACCATTGCGAAACGACGCGCTCTACCTGAGCGGCATCGGCCAGCGCGGTCACACGCCAGAGAGTGTCGCGGGAGGGCGCGGTGCGACGGCGAGTCCTGCGGTTGGACCATGCCCGCAGGGCCTTGAGCTGCTTCTGCGTCAGACTCGCGCCGAACTCCGCGCACTCGCGCATGCCCTGACATCCACCCAGGACCCCGCAGACCACGATCGACAGGCAGCAGGCCATCGAATACCGGCGGCCCTGTTCACGGCGCGGGTCGTCGATACCGCGCAGGGCCTCGAACAGCGAGTGCATCCGCTCCGTTCCCAGTCGTTTCGTGACCGCTTTCGGAGGCAGAGGCGCTTCGAACGCGCGCAGCTCGGCGGCAAGCTGCTCGGACCGCAGCAGTTCTGCCGCGTCGCGACGCAGCGGCTTCAGCCAGATTTGCTTTGTATGGCTGTCTTTGCTGTAGAATTCGCGTCCGTCGCGGCGAAACCCGCGCGTAGTGCCCGCCTGAGTCCATCCGGCCGCATTGTAGCAGGTGCCGCGGAAATGGACCGGATCGACAAAGGTCTCCATCAACATGGGCTCGAAGCCGAACCGGTCCAGCCAATCCCCCGGAACGCGGTTCACGAACTTCGATAGAACTTTCGAGGCCAGATTCGAACGCTTCTTCTTGCCGAGAATCAGAAATCGGCTGTTCTGGACCACGAAAGCGCGCCGCCTCGCCATCTGCTCCTCCGACCAGCCGATCCAGCGATCCCTGTCCGCCAGGTGATAGGCGCAGCCGCTCACGCACAGAAGCGCCACCGCGCGCCCCCCGTGTTCGGCGACGTACTTGATCCGGCGCCCAGGGAACGAAGCATTGCCGAGTGGATGAGCGTCTTCCATCAGTGCATTCCACTGCTCCTCTTCGTCAGGCAGGATTGGACGCACGTGTACGCCGGTGAGTTGCAGGGCTTGTCCAGTCGGTTTTGTGCTGATAGCCATAATGGAAGCATACTGTATAACCAATCTGGAATATGTCCAGATTTGCCCATTATAAACCTGAAGACAAACATCTTACATATTAGTATAAGACCGCCCTGGCAAGGGCCGGGGGCATGTGAAGAGTGTGGGAGTGTGGGAGGGGGAGTGTGTGGGTTTGTGGGTGTGTGGGTGGCAACTGATTACTGATCACTGATAACTGGTCACTGATAACTGGTAACTCACTCATCTCGCTTGATGAACAGGCAGGGATGCCTGTTTTACGTTATTCCGCCTTTGCCCTCCAATCGTCATACCCCAATAATCGCCATACCTTCTCTTGCCTTTGCACTTCTCTCCGCGTCTCTGGGAGAAATATTCGCCATTCCTGCCTCTGTATCCAAAAGCCAAAAACCACAAATCGTAAGCAGGTCCCCTGCCTGCCGCGCTACGCTTGGCGCAGGCAGGTCAGTGACTCAACAACAAACGAAACCCGTCGTCGTTGCTCCGAGGCGATGCGTAGAGGCCGCCGCGGCCCGAACACCGCAGGGGACCCCGAGCGTCGCCGCTCCAGGACGCGCCGCGCCACGCATCGAAGTTGCCACCCGGAGATGCGGACGTACACTCCCAGACATTGCCGCCAACACCGTACAACCCCCAAGGATTTTTCCAACTCTTTTCCACGTCGCAGGTCACCACGTGGCCGTCTCGATAGCCATCGATTTCTCCGCTACTGATGTCACATTCCTCCCCGTCGTAGTTCCCCGCCTGTCCGCTCTTGGGCGGCCAGTTGTCGCCCCAAGGGTACTCGCGGCCGTCGTCGCACCGGGCGAAGGTGGTGAACTCGTCCTTCGTGGGCAGGCGGTACCGCGCGCCGCCGAGCACTTCCCGGTCCCGCTGGGTCAGCCACGTGGCATAGGCCTGCGCGTCGGAGTAGTTCACGTACACCACCGGCTGCCGGTCGCCGTTGAAGGAATGCCCCTTGTACTCCTCCGAACTGTGCCCGCGCTCCTTCTTCCGATACTCCCCGTTGGTCACCTCGTACTTGCCGACCCAGCAGTTCAGCTTCGGCACCCAGACGAACTCCATGCCGGTCGCGGGAGACCTCCAGTCCTCGCCCGGCACCGGCCCGTCGGTCTCCCGAGACTCTGGCTCTGAGGTAGCCCGCTTCTGCGAGCTTGTGTCCGGAGCGCTCGCAATTTCATACGAATCTGATAAGCGAGCCGGTGCTTCGTATTGGCCTTGCTGGTACAGCAGATAGGCTCCGCCGCCGACCAAGGCAAGCGCAAGCAGAACAAGAACAGCCATCTTCTTGCCGCCGGATTTTTTCTTCCGGGGTTCGGGTGCCGCGCGCCGCGTTTCGGCGGCCGGATTGGGTGGCGACTCGGGTGCCGTGGGTGGTTCGTTTACGCGAGGCGACGGCGGCTGGAACCGCTGGTGCTCCGGCGGAGGGCTCTTTGGCGCAGGGGGTGGCGTTGGTTGCGGCTGCACGGGGCGGCTCGACGGAGTCTCGCCCTCCATTTCGCTTGGCAGGTTTTCCCGCATGGCCGCAGCGTTCGCAAAACGGTCGGTGGCATCCTCCTCCAGGGCAGTGAGGATGAGGTCGTCCCAGGCGGGATTGAGACCGTCCACGAGTTTGGAGGGCGGTTTGAATCCGGGCTGCTTGCGTCCGGTGAGCAGCCGGAACATCATCATGCCGACTGAATAGATGTCGCTGGCAGCGCTCGCCTCTTTGCCATCCTTCTGCTCGGGACTCATGTACTCGAAGGTTCCCAGCATGGACTTGGTGCTGGTCCCCGCCCCCTCCGGCAACTCGGTCTGCATGC
>CAZSBQ010000355.1:0-2801 GCA_964604795.1 uncultured Victivallales bacterium
GCTTTTGGACTGCCGGTTGACCGACGAGCAGCGCGACGCTTTTGCCCGGACGGTGGAGAAGTTCCCCATGTCGGTCACCCCCTATTATCTGTCGCTGATCGACACCGAGTCGATGGCGACGGACCCGGTATTCATGCAGTCCTTTCCCACGCCCAACGAACTGGTGGTCAATGCGGGGGACATGGCGGACCCGCTGCACGAGGACAAGGACAGCCCCGTTCCGGGGATTACCCACCGCTATCCGGACCGGGTTTTATTCCTGGTCAGCAACATGTGCTCGATGTACTGCCGACACTGCACGCGCAAACGCCGGGTTGGGGATGTGGACTTCATTCCCGACAACGAGCAGATCGAAGGCGGTCTGCGCTATATCCGCGAGACCCCGGCAATTCGGGATGTTCTGCTCAGCGGCGGGGACCCCTTCCTGCTGTCGGACGAAAAGCTGGACTGGATTCTTTCCGAACTGCACGCCATCGACCATGTGGAGGTGATCCGCATTGGCACCCGCACGCCAGTCGTGCTGCCGTACCGGATCACAGACGGCCTGGTTGAGGTACTGAAAAAATACCAGCCGCTGTGGATCAACACCCACTTCAATCATCCGCGCGAGCTGACGCAGTCCTCGCGTCAGTCCCTGGCCAAGCTGGCCGACGCGGGCATCCCTCTTGGCAACCAATCCGTGTTGCTGGCCGGGGTCAACGACTGTCCGCGAATCATGCGCAGCCTGGTGCACAAGCTCGTGGCAAACCGGGTGCGTCCCTACTATCTGTATCAGTGCGACCTGTCCGAGGGGCTTACCCATTTCCGCACTCCCGTCGGCAAGGGAATCGAAATCATCGAGAGTCTGATCGGGCACACCAGCGGTTTCGCCGTGCCCACCTACGTCATCGACGCCCCCGGCGGCGGCAAAATCCCGGTCATGCCCCAGTACCTGGTTTCCTGGTCCACCAACAAGGTCGTCCTGCGCAACTACGAGGGAGTCATCACATCCTACAAGGAGCCGGACTCCTACGAGCGGGTGTTCTGCGACCGCAACTGCGACGACTGCAGCCTGCTGCTGGGGCTCGACGACGCCGACGAGCGCAAGGCCCTGGGCATCGAAAAACTCATGGCCGACTATGATGCGTCGATCTCGATGACCCCCGAGGGCAACGAGCGGCACGTGCGGCGCGAAACTCACGAGACCGAGCAGCCAGCGGAGGTGTAGGGATTATGCACGACCGCGTGGAATCCTTCAACGGCGCCACCATCCAGCACGGCCCGTACAATCAGCGAATCTACGTCATGAAGATGGGCGAGGCGGACCCCGCAGTGCTGCCGCGCAAGCTTGCGGAGTTCGCACACGCACACGGCTACACCAAGGTGTTTGCAAAGGTCCCCCGCTCGGCCGCCGCGCCGTTTTTGGCGAACGGGTACCGAATCGAGGCCGAAATACCGCACTTTTTCGCCGACGGACAGTCCGCTGCGTTTCTGGGATGCTACCCCGACCCGGCCAGGGCCGTCGAGCCCGAGCCGGGCGCTGTTGAGGAGACCCTGCGCTTGGCGCGTCAAAAAGCCGGTGAAGCATCCGCCGCTGTCCCCCCCTTGCCCGAGGGCTGTCGACTGCGCCCCTGCACGGAGGCCGACATCCCGGCCATGAGCCGAATCTACAGTGCCGTCTTTCCCTCCTATCCGTTTCCCATCGAACAGCCCGACTACCTTCTGGAGACCATGCGCTCGCGCGTGGACTACTTCGGCGTCGAGCGCGGGGACGACGGCCTGGAAGCCCTGTCCTCGGCCGAAATGGACCGGAAGACCGAAACCGTCGAAATGACCGACTTCGCAACCCTGCCGCGAGGGCGCGGAAACGGACACGCCGTCTCCCTGTTGAGCGCCATGGAAGATGCCATGGCCAAATGCGGACTCCGCACGGCCTACACCATCGCACGCGCACTCTCCCCCGGCATGAACATCACTTTCGCCCGCCGCGGATACACCTACGCCGGAACCCTCACCAACAACACCAACATCAGCGGTCGGATCGAAAGCATGAACATCTGGCACAAACCCCTACGCCGAGAATAATCATCCAGGCAGTGGGAGAGCTTGGAAGCCTCGGGATTTGTCCTTGGGAAAATATCGAGGCTTCGCCCTGGGGTACGGCGAGTAGCCGTGCTGGTGCCGCCACGAGAAAACGGGGGGATATTCGGCGGAGGCAGTCAAGGGCGGCATGAGGTGCCGTTCGATCCGCAAGCCATTGTAGGCGAGCGCGGCGGTTTCGCGGACGACACAGATAGCCTGTCCCCAAGCCCCCTTGTCAGGCTTTTCGAGGCTCGGAATCCGTGATCTCCCGATGCATCCGCCTCCGGAGAGTGCTAAAGTACATATCAAGCGGGACGAGTGTCCAGCGCGTGGTCCCGTTCTTTGCAACGATAAACCGACACACAACAAGGAGTATGATCGTATGGCCAGCGAATTAGCAAGCAAGAGCTGCACAGCCTGTCAGGGTGGCACACCTCCCCTCAAAGGACAAGCGATCAAAGACTTGTCCGAGCAACTCGCCGGTGACTGGCAAGTGGTCGACGAGCACCATCTTGAGAAGGAATACACGTTCGACGATTTCCGCCAGGCACTGGACTTCACCAACCGCGTAGGAGAGGTGGCTGAAGAGCAGAACCACCACCCCGACATCTACTTGACCTACGGCAAGGTGAAAATCCAAATCTGGACCCACAAAATCGACGGACTCACCGAAAGCGATTTCATCTTCGCAGCAAAATGCGACAACGTATTGTAGCGATATTTCCAGCGCGGATGGTGAG
>CAZSBQ010000356.1:0-2797 GCA_964604795.1 uncultured Victivallales bacterium
CCGCCACCGAATCCGGCCGGCATCCCTCCACCGGCTATGCCAACGCCTGCTGGACGCTGAATCTGAACAGCCCGGTCTTTGATTATTGGCGGGAGTGCATTCTCGGGGTCTGCGAGAGAACCGGCTTGAGCGGCTTTCTCTGGGACAGCTTTTCAAACCTGGGCTGGTGGCAGGTCGATTATTCCGACGGCACCATGCGCACACAATTTGAAAAGATGGCTGAGCTTTACGCCGACATGACCAAACGCAACTTGTACGTCACGCCTGAAGCCATCGTCGCCTTTTCCAGTTACAGCTGCTGCGGCTTGCATGGCGGCGACATCTACCAGGACGATATGCTGGGCTATTCCTATGATTCGAACATCAGCCTGCACAATACAGAGTACGACGACAAGGCGCTGATTACCGGCAAGGCCCCGGTCGACATGCTCTTCCGCTGCCTCGCGCACCGCCGGGTGCCGTCGATGGCATTGCCACGGATACCGCGCGACCAGTGGAACGAAGACGCGGTCGATGCGATAAAAACCCTTTTTGCCATGTACAAGGCGGCCCGCGGCACCATGAAAAAACGCACCGTACTCAAAAATGATGCAGGCGTGGTCTGGAGCGGAACGAACGGTGACCGGTTGCTGTGGTCGTTCAAAGCGCAGGATTGGGAGGATGGCCCGGCCGTGGACATTTTGACCGGCGAGGAGGCGCCCGCCGGCAACGTGGCACCCTGGCGAGTCTACAGGGTGTAGCTGGTCTAAAACATGACCTTCAACTTGCGCCGGTTGTGGTTGTGCTAGAGGGGAGCGGAAGAGCGACAAGTATGAGGGTCCATGCATGAAGATCGTTGTTCTGGACGGATACACGCTCAATCCCGGCGATTTGGACTGGGGCGGACTCAAGGCTTTGGGCAAGTGCGAAGTTCATGAGCGCACACCGGCGGAACAGACGGTGCAGCGCGCCCGCGGGGCCGAAATCGTGCTCACCAACAAAACACTGCTGGGTCGTTCGGCTCTGGAGCAACTTCCGGAACTGCGCTATATCGGTGTGCTGGCGACCGGCTACAACGTCGTGGATTTGACCACCGCTTCCGAGAGAGGTGTGGTGGTGACAAATGTGCCAGCGTACAGCACCGAGTCCGTGGCGCAGATGACGTTTGCCCACCTGCTGAACCTGACCCAGCGCGTGGCGCACCACGACGCGACCGTGAGAGCGGGTCGCTGGGCGGCGAGCGAGGATTTCTGCTATTGGGAGACGCCGTTGATCGAGCTGCGGAACCGCACACTGGGAATCGTCGGACTGGGAACCATCGGCCGAGCGGTGGCGCGGATCGCCCACGCCTTCGGCATGCCCGTGCTGGCCTGCAACCGCTCCGCTCCTCGGCAGATTCCGGAAGGGGTGAGCATGGTTGAGACGCTCGAAGAAGCATAATTGCGCAAAGATCTTTCCGAGCGGTATTTTACGGCAATACACGCCTGTTCGGAGCATTGGACCCACAATTTCGGAGGATTTGAGATGAGACAGGACATCAACCGCAAAATTGCGATTCCGCCCGAATCGAAGCTGACAGCGGCGGCTTATCAGCAGTTTTTACGGGAGGCGTTTGCCCTTTTTTTGCGATGTCCGCAATATTTGGCGGAATCCGAGGACATCAACAGCTTGGAGTTGGCGCATCTCTTTCCGCCGGCGGACGAGACGGTACTGGCCATTTACACTGGAATCAACGACGCGGTTTGCAACAAGGCGTTGGTGACCCCCTTTCTGATCCGCCACGGCCACAACAACGTATTCGCCTTTGATCCCGAAGTGCATGGCGGCGGCACCGAGGTTCCCGCCGGAACCATCGACGCCAGCCAAGTGCTGAACGGGTTTAGTCCGCCAAATTCCACTTGGAATACAAGCTGGACTTATGTAATGATCGCCGACCCGGACCGCTCGCCGGAGAGCTTGTGGCGCGAACCCGGCTACATCGACATGATCCCCGCCAAGTTCGAGGACTTCACGTTGTGCGCCAACCCCGAACAGAGCCGGGTCTGTTTCTACATCGATCCGGTCGCCTTTACCCACCCGGTCAATCAGGCTCGCCCCTACCTGAAGGCGGCGCGCGAGCGCGCGGAGGCCATGGCCGACGAATTTCGCGTGCCTGCGAAACTGGACGGCGAAACCGACGGCCTCGTCCCCGTTGTGCTCAATCAAGGCGAAAAATTGTACGTGGCGCGTCCGGATTTTGCCCCCTGCGCCCATGCCTGGAGCAATCTGCATCCGGCCAACAGCGAGTGGGCCGTAGTGAACGAGAATTCGTCCGTTCCACTTGACCTGGTGCTTGCCAAACCTCCTGCGAACCCCCTGCACGGACACGGCCTGACGCCACCGAAAGGCAGTGCCGACCTCACGACGGACTGGTTTTTGCGCGGGCACTGCGTACATCGTCAGCCTCTCCTGCAGGGACAAGTCCGGGGATGAGAACAAAAGGCAATCGCATTCGACAGACTCCGCAAAACAAAAATCAACCGGCGCCGAACAGTTGCGCGACAACCGACATGTACCATCAATGATGAATGAACCAAACACCGATGTACTGATTCTGAACACGGCGGTGCTGGACCTGCGCAGCCCGGATTTCACGTTTGTCGACAACCTGGTCGGTCCCGGCGGCCTGGCAAAATGCGCCGTTTCGAACATGCCTGATTATGACCAGGCCGACTATCGGCGCTGGATCAACGAGGGCGGCGCGAGCGCGGGCGGCCCCGGCAACACCGCGCCACTGCTGGCTCGGGCCGGACTCCGCGTAGCGGTCGGCGCCTACCTG
>CAZSBQ010000357.1:0-2786 GCA_964604795.1 uncultured Victivallales bacterium
CTGGTCCGCCGCCCGTCGGTGCTACACGCTGACCGCCAAAACCTATCTGTGGACATTTCTGCATGAGGCGCTCCACCACATGGAATCAACGTGGCGGCTGTTCATGTCCCCCGTCTTCGTCCGCAAGTGGCAAAGCAGCGACAACGTTCAGCTCTCGCTGCAGACCGTCGACGAGGGCGACCGCTGGTTCGAACTCCAAGCCGACCTGGCCGAAGCCGAAAACGCCGGCCTGAGCTGGGACGACATCACGCAAGCCTGCCAGGCCGGCGAGGAATACATCGCCGCCGAGGACGGCACGGTCATGCATATCCCGCAGGACGTGCGTCAACTCGTCGAACTGCTGATCGTCCAGGCAAAGCACCAAGAGGAGAATCGACTCTCCTTCGACATCAGCAGCGCCTTCCCCATCGGCGACAGCGTAGCCCCCTATCTAGGCGAACAGAATCCCGCTGCAGTACGCTGGCGCAAACTGCGCGATATGTTCCTGAATCCCGACCTCAAATCCCGACCCGTTGAACTGCCCGAAGACTTGAACGCCCTCCTCCGGGACTACCAGCGCGAAGGCATCGCCTGGCTGTCCATGCTCGAGGAAACCGGCTTTCACGGCATCCTGGCCGACGAAATGGGCCTGGGCAAAACCATCCAGGCGCTGGCCGCCCTGGTCCGCCGCCACCAACAAAACCAAACCGACCGCTCCTCGCTGGTCGTCTGCCCCACCAGCCTGATCGAGAACTGGCTCATCGAAGCCAAACGCTTCGCTCCGCAACTCAAGACCCTGGCGGTCCGCGGCCTTCAGCGCAAACACTTGATCGAGCGGCTGCCGGAGATCGACTTGGCGGTCACCTCCTACTCGCTCCTGCGACGCGACGTCGCACTCTACGAAAAACAACACCTGAACTATCTCATTCTCGACGAAGCCCAGCACATCAAGAATCCCGGCACAGCCAACGCCAAAACCTGCAAGTCCCTGCGCGCCGACCACCGCCTGATCCTGACGGGCACCCCGCTGGAAAACTCCCTGCGCGAAGTGTGGTCGCTGTTCGACTTCCTCCTGCCCGGATTCCTCGGCACTCAAAAAGAGTTTCGGCAGCGCTTCGGCAACGCCGCAGGCAGCTCGGAAGACCCGACCGCGGTCCAGGAACTGGCCGCAAGCATACGCCCCTTCATCCTGCGCCGCACCAAAGCCGATGTATGCAAGCAGCTGCCGCCGAAAATCGAACAGGTCGTCTACTGCCACCTCAACGCCAAACAGCAGAAAATCCATCAGAACCTGCTCAGCGCGGGACGCGAAATGGTCCGAATCGCCCGCAAGGAGGGTTGGAACACCCGCCGATTCCAACTGCTTTCGGTCATCATGCGCCTGCGCCAGGTCTGCTGCCATCCCCGCCTGCTGCCGGACAACCTGCTGACCGACGAGCTGCGCGAAGCCCCGTCCGCCAAAACCGAGCTGCTCAAGGAAATCATCGAGGAAGCCATCGACGGCGGACACCGCATCCTCCTGTTCAGTCAGTTCACCTCCTTCCTGCGCATCCTCAAGGACTGGCTGGTCGAAGAGGACATTCCCTACGAATACCTGGACGGCAGCACACAGAACCGACAGGCGAGGGTCGACCACTTCAACAATGACGCCTCCGTCCCCATCTTCCTGCTCAGCCTCAAAGCGGGCGGAACCGGGCTGAACCTCACCGGAGCGGACACCGTCATTCACTACGACCAGTGGTGGAACCCCATGGTCGAGGACCAAGCCACCGACCGAACCCACAGAATCGGCCAGGAAAAACCCGTCACCGTCTACAAACTCGTCGCCCGCCACAGCATCGAGGAACGCATCCGCAACCTTCAGCTGCGCAAACGAAAAATTTTCGACCAAATCATGGACGGCGCCCCCACCAAACCCGGCGAACTCTCCGACGAGGACTTCGATTTCCTGTTCGGCGCCCCCCGAAAATCCTCATGACCCGCGCCGTCGAAAAAGCGTTTCGGCAAGCAGGCGCCCGTCACGGCCGGCGCAAAACCGGCCTGTCGCTCTGCGAGGGCCGCCGATGCTGCGGCGAACTCCTGCTGCGAAGTCCGCAAACCATCGAGACGGTTCTCCTCGCCGACACCTGCGCCGATCCCGAGCTGCGCGCGCGCTGCGAACCCCTCCCCTGCCCCGTCGAAACCGTCCCGGAAGCCACCCTTGCAAACCTCGCAACCACGGAGAATCCCCAGGGAATTCTCGTCCTCTTCCGAATCCCCAATATGTCTCCCCTGGAAACTCCGCCGCCGTCCGATCCCTTCCTGCTGGTCCTGGACGGCCTCGCCGATCCCGGAAACATCGGAACCATCCTGCGCACCGCCTGGGCCGTCGGACTACGCCATGTCTGCCTGACCGCAGGAACCGCCGATCCCTACGCCCCCAAAACCCTCCGCGCCGGCATGGGCGCGCAATTCGCCCTCGAACTGCATCGCCACCCCTCCCTGCCCGACATCGCCGCCAGGCTGGAAAAATGGCACTGGGGACCGCTGTGGCTGACCGTCCCCCGCGGCGGCGTCAGCGCGTTCTCCGCGGACTTCGCACTGCCCCGCTCCGCCCTGGTCATCGGCGGCGAAGCCCGCGGCGTCTCCGAACCAACCGCGGGCCGCCCCGTCTCCCTGCCCATGCCCGGCGACGCCGAATCCCTCAACGTCGCCCAGGCCGCCACCGTCTTCCTCTTCGAAGCCGTCCGCCGCCAACTGCTGCAATAATCCCCCGTGGCACTGGCTTTCCAGCCGGTGCATTCGTGGCACTGGCTTTCCAGCCGGTG
>CAZSBQ010000358.1:0-2702 GCA_964604795.1 uncultured Victivallales bacterium
ACCTCCTTCTCAATCACGGTCTCGCCGCGCTCGGCTCGGACCGTAAAGGTCGTGTTCTGCTCGTGCCCGTTCACTATCTCCAGTTTTGGAGCGAAGCGGTTCTCGAAAAGGCTGCTCATATCGAGCAGACGGGCGCAGGTATCGTCGTCACTCATGGTCATGAGCGCGTGAGTTTCAATATTCTTGTACCAGCCGTGGGTGAAGGGCCAGGAGCGCTGCGGCCAGGCAACCGCGACCATGCCGCCCCAGGGCTTCTCCGGGGCGAAGTGGTCGGGATCGGCCACGGTGTCGAAGGGTATGGCGATCTCCGCAATCCAGTACTCGCCGGTCTTGAAGGAATTCTCGAACTTGAGTTTCGGGCTCCAGTTCGGGTTGGTGATGCCAAGCGACGGTACCTTTTTAAGGTCGTACAGCGCGCCGTAGGCGTTGCCGATGAGCTGATAGGCCGTCGTATGCCCCTCGGTCGGCGGGGTCAGCCAGATTTCAAACTGTTGACGGTCCATGTATATCTTGCTGTCTCGACGGCGAAATTTCATGGTCGGCTTCTCGCCGGGCGCCAGTTCGGTCCAGACGGCGATGTAGAGAGTTTCGCCGTCCTGGGCCAGATAAATGCGGGATTCCTTGGGAACCATGACCTTGCCGAAACTTCCGGTGGCGCCGACAAAGCCGGTGACCGCCGCCGCCCGGTCCCACTCGTCCACGACCATTTGGCCGTCGATGGTCGGTGCCTCAGCCAACCGCGGCACGACCAGACGCGGACGCTCCGCACTCCTGGCGTCATCGGCGTATGCGGCCAACACCAGCAATGCCAAAGCAGGAAGGATTCGGAGACCTCGGTGCAGTCGAGATTCTCTGACTGGCTTTGCTGATCGTGACTTGGTAGTACTCGATAGGTGGCGTTGCATGATTTTTTCTCCTTCGTTGTGGGTGGGTCTTCTGCTCTCTTGCTGTTCGTTTCGGTGGACGTCCACCGCTTCACCTCGAATGCTCCGTCCGTACCCGTCACCAAGTCATCGAGTCGCCGTGGCAGAATGCTGCCGCTGCGGCTCCGTCGCCACGTTGAACACCTTTGAGACGGTCAACGGTCATGGACTGTCGGTTCTTGAAAAAACCGTGCCAATTTCTCGCTTCTCTCCTGCGAGACCGATTGCGGCTTCTCGCTCCTTTCTCGGGCAAGTCCCTAAATGACTTTTCAGGAAAACTTGGCCCACTATAGCGCTTTGACGGGAGAATGAAATATTAAAAGCGAAGAATATGCAGAAAAACTGAGCAAACGACTTGGATTCTGATAAAAATGCAGTACAGTGAGGGTATGCAAACTCATTTAGGGACTTTTTTGAGGTTATTGAGAATGCCGGTATCACAACAAGCATTGCCAAGACAAAAGCCGCGGGCCACCGCACACCAGCGCATTGGCGCAGATCTTGAGAAGAAGGTGCGGCGCGATCTGCGTGCGGGCGCGAAGTTGCCGTCCGAGGCGCAGTTGGCCGCGCAGTACGGCGTCAGCACGCTGACGGTGCGCGAAGCGGTCGCGGGGCTGGTCGAGATGGGGCTGGTCGAGCGCCGCCACGGCAGCGGCACGTATGTCGCGGACCTCCATGCCCTCAAGCACGTCGGCATCCTGCTGAACATCGATCTCACTGAACCTGCCACGCTGGGGTACTGGATGCCCATGATGGCGCGTGCCAAGCAACTGCTGGTGACCTTAGGGTACCGGGTCCGCATCTACAGCCTGGAACAACAGACCGGCAGCGTGACCGGGCCCATTGCGGGATGCGCCGATTTGGAGGTGGGCCTGCAAAAAGAGCATTTGCACGGGGTGTTTGTGGTCGGGCAGGCGTTGGACCGGCAGAGACTGGGGGAATTCCAGAAACAGTCGATCCCGGTCGTGCAGGCAAACCTGCAAGCGGCATTCGGTGCTGCCGCGGATTACGAGAATCTGCTGCGACACGCCGTGGATTCCTTGGTGTCCAAAGGGTGCCGGCGCATTGCGGTTCTCCGATGGGGGTTGCCTGATTCGGCGTGCCACTACATCCTGGAGCAGGCCGGAGTGCCGTCCGATGCCGACTTGATTGTGGATATTCCGCACCCTGCCGCGTACGGAATCGGCTACGACCTCACGCGGCGGTTGATGCATGATATCCAGCCGCGTCCCGACGGTTTGGTCATCTGCGATGAACAAGTCTTTCCCGGAGCATCTTTTGCCCTGCTCGAAGCCGGCGTTCGGGTTCCAGATGAGATTCGGATCGCGATGCATGCGAACGAGGGCGCACACATTTTCTCGCCGTTGCCGGCGACCGCTTTGGTTGTTTCCCCCGCAGAGGTGGCCGAACGCGTGACCGGCCTCCTGGTGCGATTGATCAACGGCGAGAGGGTCCCCCCTCAGTCAATATCCCCATCAATCAGAATCGAGGAACGCCCAGGCGGCACACCCGCCACCGCGGCGGAATTCACAGAACGGCAGACAGACCAACAGTTTCGTGCAGGCGAACGAGTCCAAGTGAGGCCAAACGCAACATAGGAGACGAAACCATGCAGAAGGCAGTTGAACGGACCGCAGCAACAAGGAAAACAACGAAAACAAGGAGAACAGCCATGAGACACGAGCAAGCAGTTCCGCAACACAACATTCTCAGCCGAAAGACGACCTCCGGATCGATGAACATGGCAACGTTTGCCGGAGCGGTCGCTCTGACCGCTTG
>CAZSBQ010000359.1:0-2698 GCA_964604795.1 uncultured Victivallales bacterium
CTGTTCAAAAAAAATCAGCGCAAGGACTTGACAACAAGAAGATGCTCTGACCCGCGACCCATGTTGTGCCGGCCTCTTCGCAGGTCGTTGATGCCTCTGCGGCACTTTTCCCTTCTTCCTGTGCTTTCTTCATCCGTGGGTCGGCTTTGCCATCCGTGGGATTCCCTCTTCATCCGCAAGAGGGCACCGCCTTCGACGGGACACCCGGGGTTCCAGTGTCGGTCGCCTCCCGGCTCGCGGGGACGCTCGCCCTCCAGAAGGCCGGGGTGTTTCCGGGTCAGTCCTCCGATTTGCTTTTAGCGGTCATCTATGTCCTGGACGCCCACCATTAAGATAGCATCCTGAATGAACTCTTGCTGTTCCTACGGGTCAGGAAAGTAGGGATCCCTACTTAGGCCAAAGGCCAATAAAAGCAAATCGTAGGACTGACCCGCCAGGAGCCCGGGTGTTTCCGGGTCAGTCCTCCGATTTGCTTTTAGCGGTCATCTATGTCCTGGACGCCCACCATTAAGATAGCATCCTGAATGAACTCTTGCTGTTCCTACGGGTCAGGAAAGTAGGGATCCCTACTTAGGCCAAAGGCCAATAAAAGCAAATCGTAGGACTGACCCGCCAGGAGCCCGGAGAGCTTCGTCAGGCGGACATAGTTCTGCCCGACACCGTCCCATCGCCAGACCGTCGGAAAAACCGGGGAGTCGGGATACGTCCCGAACATATCCTCGATTCCGTTCGGCTCGAAAACGCCGGCCAAGCCGACCGCATTCCAACCGGCGTGCAGAACGATGTCATACCCGGCGGGGTCTGTACCGGCGCTCTGTTCTTCGGCATTGGTCGCGCCGTCGCCGTCCGCGTCGTCCCCGGCAAGGAAGCGCAAGTCGTCGAAATGCGCTGTTTCCCAATCATCATCAAGCAGGTCTCCGTCCGTATCCGCGCGGGCGGATCGTGCGGAAGACCGTCCTGCACAGTCGGATCCGCTGCTCGTCTCGACCGGAACCGCAGCATCCATGGTTGCGTAGACGTAATAGGTCGTCAACGTTTCGAGCACGGCAACGGTCTGCCATTCCTGCGCTTCGGCATCCCACCGCCAGACCTCCGACAGAACGGACGGGGCTGGCTCGCCGCCGAAAAGGTCAGTCACCCCGCTGGGCCTGACCACACCCGTCAAACAGAAAGCATTCCACCCCCTTCGGAAAACAAGATCGTACCCGAGGGGATCAGTAGCGTTCTGCCACTCCTGAAGCATGGTACGCCCATCACCGTCGGGATCGTCCGCAGGCAGGAAACGCAGGTCTCCGCAGTGCGTTCGTTCCCAGGGATCGGGAAGCCCGTCGCCATCGGTGTCGAAATCCTCTCCGACATCTTCGACCGTTATGGTGAACGCATGCTCGGGCGAAGTGTCGTTTCCGCCGTTCCCGGTGCCGCCATCATCGCGAAGAACGACCGTCACTGCGGACACACCGCCGTCGGCATCCGGGTCAGGGGTGAAGGTGAGTGTGCCGTCGGTGGATAGGCTGGGTGGCACGGTGAACAGTTCGACACCGGTGAGCGTGAGCATGAACTCCACGGCCTGGCTGGCTTCGTTGGCCGGTCCAGGGGAAATCCCGGTGGCCCAGGGCTCAACCGTCTGCGGCCCTGCGTCGTCTTTGACCGTAAGGTTGCCACCGGCATGGAAGGACGGGGAATCGTTCACCGGCTCGACAATGATGGTGAACGTCTGCGGAACGGACGTGTCGTCGCCGCCGTTGTCGGTGCCGCCATCATCAACCAGAATGACTGTCACGGTCGCGCTGCCGAACGCGTCCTCGGCGGGGGTGTAGCTTAGGATGCCGTCCCGAGACACGGCAGGCGCCTGGGCAAACAGATCCGGTGCACTCGCCTCCGCCGCAAATCTCAGAATCTGCCCTCCCTCGTCTTCGCCGCCAGGATCGATGTCCGTGGCCCAGGCGCTCACCTTTTGTGCGCCCGCATCCTCTGCAACGCTCTGGTCCGGCCCCTTGGTGAAGCTTGGGGGCTGATTGACCGTCAGGACCCCTGTCCCCGCCAGGGCAACCACCGCCTCAGGATTGGAGGGATCGGTGCTTTTAAGCGTGAGCGTGGCTTGATATGCACGCTGCTCGCGCGGCCCGAAGGCGATCGGCACTACCAACTGCTGACTCGGCGGGATGACCTGCGGCATCCCGTTGTGCGCGAAATGCGGGGAGTCATCGCCGCCAAGCGCGATCTGGAAGACCGAGACATCGGCATTGCCCGTGTTCTTCACGACCAAGTTCGTCACCGACTGGCCGCCGACGGGCACGTCACCGAACATCGCCTCCGCAGCCACTGAAATGCTCCCCCGCTGCGGCACGTAGGCACCCTCGGCATACTCGCGGAAGCCGACTGGGTAGGCGAAGGGATCATACGACACCAACTCGCCGCTGAGCGTGTCGGCGTCGACGCCGAGCCCGTCCGACGCCAACTCCGCCGTGGCAAGCGTATACGTTTGATAGGTCTCGCTGTAGGAGCGGAATACAACCGCTTCGTCGTCCCCCCTGTACGAGGCTTGGGAGAGAACGGCAAAATCCGGGATCAGGGTCGACTGCGCCATCTCGTGGAAGTCGATGGCGACCATGTTCGCATGAGTCACATCTCCTTCGACGGTCACCTGGTCCGCCAGAAGGCGGTAGTCCCGCGTATGCGAGAACATCGGGTTGCCGAG
>CAZSBQ010000360.1:0-2660 GCA_964604795.1 uncultured Victivallales bacterium
CGCTGTTGAACTTCGCTTTCAGCGATTTGTAGTCGGGCAGAACCTCGATCTTGGAAAAATCGAAGCGCATCACCAGGTGGCTGCTGTGCTGACCGGTGGGATTGCGTCCGATGTCGGTGTTTCCGAACAGCTCGTCGAAGCGGTCCCGCCGATTGACGTCGTAGTAGCACTCCAGAATCGAGCACCAGAGACTCTTGCCGAAGCGCCGCGGACGCAGATGTGCCGGTGCTTCGTACAACTCCAGTTCGCGAATGTACCGCGTCTTGTCGACGAAGTAGTAGCCGTCGTCAACAACTTTCTCGTAGTTCGCCACCGCGTATGGAATCTTCTTCTTCATGCTCGTAAGATAGACTCGATATCCCCGATTTTCAATCCAGTCGGACAATGCGCCATAACTTGCAAGCGATAGTACAGTACCTCCTGATTCCACGGTTCTTCAACGGAGCTTCTGCCCATGTCGATTGCATCGGAAGAATTTGACGTGCTGGTCGTTGGCGGCGGCCACGCAGGCGCGGAGGCCGCTCTGGCGGCCGCCCGTCTCGGCGCACAAACCCTGCTGCTGACCATGAACATCGACCACATCGCGCAGATGTCCTGCAACCCGGCCATCGGCGGCATCGCCAAAGGCCAGGTGGTCCGGGAAATCGACGCCCTCGGCGGGGAAATGGGACGGAACACCGATGCCGCCTGCATCCAGTTCCGCATGCTCAATCGGTCAAAGGGACCGGCGGTGCGCTCGCCGCGCGCTCAATGCGACAAACTTGTCTACCAGCGGCGCATGCAACACGTACTCGAAAGTCAGAACAATCTGCAGCTGCGCCAGGCTCAGGTCACCCGGTTCATCACTCGCGGCGAACAGGTGCTCGCCGTCGAAACCGACGTGGGCGACACGCTCCGCGCGCGCTGTTTCGTGATTACGCCGGGCACCTTTCCCAACGGTGTGCTGCACTACGGGCCGAAAAGCATGGCGGGCGGACGGGCGGGCGATCCGGCTGCCGTGGCGCTCGCCGACTCGCTGCGCGAAGACCTCCGCCTCGCAACCGGTCGACTCAAAACCGGAACCCCGCCGCGAGTTCCCGCCGATGGCATCGATTTCACCTCCCTCGAACGCCAGGATCCCGATGAGGAACCCTACTGCTTTTCCTTTCGGGAGGATACGGACCAAGCACCGGCGTTCGGCGGCGGCAGACTGCCGCAACAGCCCTGCCACACCACGCTATCCACACCCCAAACCGCCGAGATTGTCCGCGAAAACCTGCACCTGTCCCCGATGTACAGCGGTCGAATCGAGGGCGTGGGAACGCGCTACTGTCCCTCGTTCGAGGACAAGGTCGTGCGCTTCCCGCACCACCCCGAGCACACCATCCACCTCGAGCCGGAAGGGGTGTTCACCAACGAATTCTACCTCAACGGCATTTCCTCCAGTTTGCCTCCGGAGGTGCAGATTAGCATGGTCCGCTCGCTCCCCGGACTCGAACGCGCCCACCTGTCGCGCTATGCCTACGCCATCGAGTACGACTTTGTCCTGCCCCACCAGCTCGACAATTCCCTGGCCTGCCGCCGCTGGCCGAACCTCTACGCCGCCGGCCAAATCAACGGCACCAGCGGCTACGAGGAAGCCGCCGGCCAGGGCCTGGTCGCCGGCGTCAATGCCGCAAAGCAAGCCGCGAACTCCGCAGACCGACTGATCCTGCGCCGCGACCAAGCCTACATCGGCGTGCTGGTCGACGACCTGGTGACCAAGGAGATCGTCGAACCGTACCGACTGTTCACCAGCCGGGCCGAACACCGCCTGCTGCTGCGTCAGGACAACGCCGACCTGCGCCTCACTCCGCTGGGATATGAACTGGGACTGGCCCCGCGCGCCGAATTCGACCGCGTCCAAAAACTCCAGGAAGAGATTCGCGAACTCCGCACCGCTCTGCAAACACGGCGCAAAGAGGGCGCATCCCTCTGGGAGCATCTGCGTCGACCGGGAGTGACCCTGGAATCCGTCGGCCTACGCGAGAGCGTGTCGAAACGCGCCGCAGAGCAAGTGCGCATCGAAGCACGCTACGAGGGATACATCGCCAGAGAGCGGGAGCGGACACGCTCCCTCGATCACCTCGCCGAATGGACCATCCCCGCGGATTTCGACTACGCCGGCATCCACGGCCTGCGCGGCGAAGCCCGCGACAAACTGCAGAAGCTGCGCCCCGACACCCTGGCCCAAGCCGCACGACTCGACGGGGTAACCCCCGCGGAAATCGGCATCCTGCAAATCCATCTCGGCTCTTCGTCCCCCCCAAAGTAACAGGAGGGGTCTGCTTCTGGGACACGGAGCAAACCAACTACAACGCCGTCATGCGAGCCCCCGGCGAGACCTCCTCGCCAAGGACTACGAGACCTGCCGGAGGTCTTCGGCACACCGGAGGGCCACGTCAAGTGCAAGGACCACGAATGGGAAGCCTGCATGACCTTCAACAACAACAGCTGGAGATACCTGCCTTCAAGTCTGATCGCCCCGGACAGCTACACTGCCCGCAGCATCCTGCAAATGCTCAACACCACTTGGGCGGGCACCGGCAACCTGCTGCACAACATCGGCCCCACACCAGACGGCAACGCGCCGCCGGAAGCCATCGAGCCGCTCCAAACCGTCGGGCGCTGGCAGGAGACGT
>CAZSBQ010000361.1:0-2586 GCA_964604795.1 uncultured Victivallales bacterium
TCGCCGAACGCGATGCCGAGGCAGCCGAGAGACTGCAAGTCAATCCGCGCCGGCTCATGCGTGCTGTCGAAGTTCTGCGCGTCACCGGAAAACTTCCCCGCGAACGGCAAGCTTCGTCAAGCACCGACGTGCCGGACCCCGCCTTCGGACAGTTCATCCTCATACCCGAGCCCGATATCCATAAAGCCCGGATTCGAAACCGCACCGAAGCCATGTTGAACAGCGGGTGGATTGAAGAGGTCCGCGCGCTTGCCGCACAGGGCCTGTTCGACACCCCCACCGCGCATCAGGCTCTCGGGTATCGACAAATCGCCGGATTTCTCGAACGCTGTCCCGCCGGAGGCAGTCGGGACGAGCAAGCCCAACTTGCCGATGAAATTGCCAGGCGAACCTGGCAATTCGCCCGTCGACAGCGAACCTGGTTCCGTCACCAGCACCCCGGAGCCACCACGATCCCAGTCAACGACGCATCAACCCCCGAAGCCATCGCGACAGAAGTGCTCGAAGACAGCGGTATTCGGTGATCATTGCGGAGCTGGCCCCATGCATCAATACAAGCAACACGTTCGACCCAGCGACACCGACCGACGACGCAGCCGTCGATCCGAAAAACTCGTCGCCGACATTCTTCAAACACGATTTGCAAAACAGGCTGGAACAGTGGTGATTGCCGTCGGCGGACCCGGCGGCACCGGCAAAACCACCTTCGCACAAGCGCTGGCTCGCCAGTTGGGCGACGAAGCCGCCGTGCTTCGCCTGGACGACTACAAAACCCCACGCGAAATCCGACACCGAAAAGGCATCTTCGGCCCGCATCCGGAGGCCAATGAAATGGACCTCATTGCCGAGCACCTGGAAGCCATCCGTCGCGGTGAGGAAATCCGCAAACCGGTCTATGACTCCCTTGCCGGCGAGGCGCACGTCACGGAAGCATTAACCCCCTGCCGCTGGACCCTCATCGAAGGGGAAGTCTCCACGTACCCCCGCTTTCGGGACCAGGTCGATTTCGCCATCTTCATCGATTCGGATTGGCGAACCCAGCTCGCCACACGCCTGGGGCGCGATCTCGAACAGCGAAGCTACTCTCCGGACAAGGCGGTGGCCACGTTTCTGCACAGCAACCTGCGGGAATTCGCCGAGCACGGCGCGGAAAGCAAAAAATGGGCAGACCTTCACCTGTTTTGCCGAGCGGATTATCGTCTCGTACTGGAGTCCCTGGACCACGAACTGTACTCGCAGGTCCGCTCGGTCCTGGAGTCGGATATCCGCGAGGTCGACTGGGGCGGTTTGATCGTGCCCCTGCTCACTCCGTTCGAAGCGGACGGAGCACTTGCTCCCCCGGCCTTTGTCGAACACCTTGCCTGGTTGGCGTCGCACGGCGTCACCCGTGTGTTGGTGGGGGGAACCACAGGCGAATTCTTCTCACTATCGGCGGCGGAGCGCATCCAACTGCTCGAACTGGCCCTCGAATACTTTCCGGGCCTGGTGCTGTTCCAGGCCGGCGGGGGGGGCCTCCCGGACACGCTGGAACTGGCGAGCCGAGCTCAGGAGCTGGGGGCTGACGGCATTCTGTGCCTGCCCCCCGCCTACTTCGCCCAGGCGCCGGCCGAAGGAATCATCCGGTACTTCCAGGCGCTTGCGGAGGCCGTCGAGGCACCCCTGCTGCTCTACAATTTTCCCCGGCACACGCAGAATCCGCTGACACCCGAAATTCTGCGTCGAGTTCCCCATTTCGGCTTGAAGGATTCCTCCGGAGACTTGTCCCTGCTCCATGAAACTCCGCGCTATTTCCTGGGCGACGACAAGCAGTTGGCCGACGGCATCCAAGCAGGCGCGACCGGCTTCGTCAGCGCGGCGGCCAACGCCTTCCCGGAACCATACGTGCAGCTTGAACAAGCCGCCCGCAACCATCGTCCGGAAGATGTGGTCGCGCGGCAGAATTCCATCTTCGAGCTTCTCGAATGCCTAGAGGCCCCACAGATTCCCGCCCTCAAAAACGCCATCCAAAACCGCGTCCCCCGCTATCCTATTTCGGCACGCCCCCCGCTGTGCTGAAAAGCGTCGCTCGCGGGTATCAGCTCGTCGGGATGATCGCGCTCCTTTCGTCCGTCCCGCATGCAATGGATGTCTACGCCAAATTCCTCGAGTCCGGACGCGTCAAACGCCTTCGGCCTGAGCAGGGCGAGGTCCTGGATTAGTTCCTGTTGGGAAGGGCCTTGGTGTCCGCATTCAGCATTTTGCGGAATTCGCTGGGACTGAGATTGATCTCGGCGCGGAAGACCTTGGTGAAGTAGCTGGAATCACTGAAGCCGCATTTCCCGGCGATCTCGCTCATTGTCAGATCGGTGTAGGCCAGCAGGCGCTTGGCTTCGTTGACGCGGACGATTCGGAGATGCTCGGAAAACCCTTTGCCGGTTTCCTGCTTCAGACGATGGGTGATGCTGGAGAGGCTTGCGCCGACTTCCCGCGACGCGCAACGCGCATTGATGTTCTGCGGGTATTTCTCATGCATCCATGTCAGAATGCGCCGCGACAGCGAGGGGATGGTTTCCATGTCGGGGGCTCGATTGTCGGGCAGTTTCAATT
>CAZSBQ010000362.1:0-2562 GCA_964604795.1 uncultured Victivallales bacterium
GGCTGGCGCCGGGCATGTAGAAGAAGCCGCCGTGGTTTTCCTTGTCCGAGGCCACCGCGTCAAGCCCTTTGCGTTCGGGGTTGCTTTCGGGGCGATTCTGACAGGAGGAGATGAAGCGTTCGGCGCGTTCCCACATTTCGCGGGTGCGCTGCATGGCGTTCGGATCCTCGGCCAGCGGTTCCTGGGCGAGGAATTCGGATACGTGCAGCGCCTCGTAAGCCCACTGGGCGTTGTTGAGGTCGGGGCGCAGTCGGCGGGCGTAGCCGATGCCGCCGTAAAACGGATTTTGCTCCGGGATGTTGCGGACTTGCGAATCCATGAGGTAGGCGCGTGCTTCGCGCATCGCCTGCAGGTCCTGTTCCCGGTTGACCGTGGCCAACGCGAGCAGGGTGATGGCTGTGGTGTAGTTGGGGTATTCCTCGCCTTTGACCCAGATGGCGCCGCTGTCCTGTTGGAATGACAGGGCGAAGTCCAGACTGCGGTTGATGGCTTCGACGACCTCTTCGTCATTCGCCTGTGGTGATTTGGCCAAAGCGGTGCAGGCCAGAGAGGTGATGGCCGGGTGCTTGGCCCAGGCACCGTTTTCCGCCTGGGTCTCCAGAAAGTAGTCCACCGCTTTCGACATGGATGAATGGGCTCGGGTCGCCAGCTCTTTGGGCAGAGGGCCGTCCGCCGCATCGGCTGCAAACAGCGTGGCGGACAGGATGACGAGGGTCAAGACGGTGCCGCGAAAACAGGTGGAAATGAATGTGTGCATGGGGGCTCCTTGGGGTAGTGGGTAGTGATCGGTGATCAGTTATGATTGGGTTTCAGATTTTTACAGTACTACAGGCATCTCTGCCTGTAGCGGATACTGCCTACGGCTTACACGTTTCAGGATTTCGTGAAGCAATGTTTGTGCCAGTGACGAAGTTCAGGCTCTCGATCTCGCGGAAGATTCGGTGGCGCCGAATTCAGAACTCTTGCCATCTTGGTGCAGTTTCACCTCGAACGGCGTTGCCGTTGCGGAAAATGGCGGTGGTGCAATTGTGGATGCTCAGCCTGATTCTCGGGCCAACGGCCCGGCCCATTTTCAGCCCTGGGTCCGCGACCCTGGGTTGAAGGCTGGTTCAACGTTTCTGATCCGGCGGCAGGCAATCCCATGGGGCCCCGCGCAGGGACGGCGGAAGTGGTCGGTCATCGTTTCTCGGCTGACTGTTTGTGCAGGAGTGGGACCGGGGTGCACACTAATATGGCACACCCATGCCCTGAGACTCCCAGCCTGCGGGTTCGCTCCACGGCAGATCGGAGGGGCGTTCGTCCTCATCCGGGCCCAGGATGGCTCGGCAGCCGGTTAGGAGAACCAGCACGGCTGCTGTGGCGGCCAGACGCAAAGGCAGGGTTGCGCGGCAAAAACGGCGGGGTTTCCGTGTCATGGTCGTCCATACCTACTGAAAGAGTCCGAAAACCATGCCTTCGGTCACTTGCATGGCCACGATTGCGGCTAGGCAGAGAACGGTGATGACGGCGCTAATCGTGAAAAATTTGCTTTCCAGCATGGGGGGCTCCCTTAGTTCGCTTCTTCTTGCGGAAGGATCAGGCGGTCGCCGATGGAGATGTCGCCCGACTGGACTTCGGGGCTGATTTCGGCGACGCTGACGTCTTGAAGGACGCGTGTGACCATGACGCGGGCCACAAAGTCGTCGCCCTCAGCCACCAGCAGCTCCGTTCCGGAATTGATTTCGCCTCGACCGAGATCGGTGACGACGAATCCCCATTGGCGGTTGACCTCAAGCACTTCGCCGCGCAGGTCCTTCTCGATTTTGACGATAGGGGTGTCGTCATCGCCAATGCCGATCTGGTCCTTCAGCCGGTTAATCTGGTCGTTGAGGTTTGCGATTTCGTTTTCTCGTTGAATCAGCCGCTCTTTGGTCTGACTGAGTTCCTGTTCGGTCTCGGCGAGATCGGCCTTGGTCTCATCCAAATCCTGCTTGGTGATTTCCAGTTCGCGCAGTTTTTGGTTGATGCCGCCGAAGTCATCAACGAGCTCACGCAGGCCGTCGGTGTATTCGGTTTCGCTGGATATGGCCTGTTTGTCGGCGTTCCATGAGAAGAGATCGATCCGATTGAAGAGTGTGTTCGAGAGGGTGTCGGCATACTCGTTGCAGCGGGTTTGCAGGTTGGATACATTCTCTTCCAGATCGCCCAGCTCCGGCCCCACGTTGTAGGGTCCCACTTGGACGGTGCCTTCCTGTTCGTCGGCGATGCTCTTGTCGCGTTCCTGGAAGGGTGTGCGGTCGATGGGGTGGTCGATGGTGCTGCCGATTTTCGTGAGCGTTTCGATGATGCGGGTGTCGCGCTCTATGATGGCCTTGGCCTGTTCGGCAATGGATTCGGCGGTGGCCTGGTATCGTTCCGGGCGGTCGAGGTTTTTGAGGTCGGCATCCTGGGCGTCGGATTCATCCATTCCCAAGCTGATGCCTGCTTCGGCGAATTTTTCGGCGAGCAAGTCGCGTTGCTCGTTGAGTGCCGATGCGGCCTCGACGGCGGTTTTGATGCGGTCATCGAATGCGGCGTAGGATT
>CAZSBQ010000363.1:0-2548 GCA_964604795.1 uncultured Victivallales bacterium
GCGAAATAGAGCCGAATAATGATTCCGTAGAACATCGATATAGTTGGCATTGTGCAATAAGTCCCGATTTCTGTTGAGAACGCCTGCTTCAGCGGCACGCTTTAGCGTGCCGCTGAAAGCAATCGTTCGGATCCCTTCTCACGCTACGCTGCACTACCAGAGAGATGCAGTATTTTGGCCTCAACTGACTCAAGAACAGAATCCCTGAGAAAACTGCTGGCCTCCAGAATCTCGACTCCCAGGAGGCGGCCTTCCTCATCGAGTTCCGCCGTGATGTTCGGGCTGATCTCGACGCTGGAGGCCTCCTTGCCTTAGGCAATAATCATGTGAAGAACATCACTGCCGTCAAAGTAGCTCATACGTGGTTTATTCATGGCTGAATCTCCCGGAGTTTAGGCGGAATTGAATCTGCTGACGGGTTGTAGCGTGCACCGTGACAGGCGTAATGACTTCACCTTCTTGCTCGAACGGCACGAGTACAAGGCCATCGCCATGACGCCCGACGGTTACTCTGCGCCCGGTTGATCGATCATGATAGCGCTCGGCACCATGCCTCAGTATACGTTCAATCACCGCGAGGTCAAACCCTCTCAGACTGGCACGATAGCGCATGTATTCAGTCCAGACAATCGTCATCCTTGCACATCTCTTCTTGCCGAACACTATGGTCTCCCGCCGACGATAGGAGGTCGGGAGCACCAACTTGTGTACGCCCGACATGGGCGCTGAACTAATGGGGTGAAAGTCCCCTGTGGAGGAACTCGCGTATGGAACATCATACACCAACCGCTAGCCGAAGGCAAGGGCGGGAGGGCGACCTACCGTCCGAAGGAAGCCGGAGTGCACCGCCCGAAGGGCAGAGCCGGACCTGCTGGATCCGGAGCGAAGCGCCAAATCCGGGAGCCGACGAACAGACCGGCGAAGCCAGAGCCAGTCTCGAAGGGCTGGAGTGACCGAAGGGAACGGCAAACCAGTGGCTCGAAGAGCAGGGCCTCATTTCGATCCGACAGCTCTGGGTGTCCGTGCACTACCCGTCCCAGAAGGGGTAGCCAATCACGGAACCGCCGTATGCGGACCCGCTTGTACGGTGGTGTGGGGAGGGGGAGCTAAAGACTCCCCCCTTACCCGATTGAAATTTTTGTTTCTGCCTCTCTCGACTGCGGACTTCGCAAACACTTCCACCATACTGCCCGAAACGACCTAGTGCCAAGCACAAACAATTGTCTCGCAAAGCATCTTCTTCTCTGAATGGCAGAATGCACCTTGGCAGCAGATTGTGGGGAAGGGTATATCTCGGACAGGACACGGTGGAGGGCGAGACTCCGTCGAGCCACGCCGCGTGCCGAATGGCAGGGCAGGTTTTCTGCACCGGCGACCCCATCGCCATCGGGGAGCGGGCACGGGGCGCGGAGGCCGCGCCCCGTACTTTGTATGGGCCGGCGCCCCGACGGCCCGCGGAAGGACGGGCGCGGAGGCCGCGCCCGCTACATTGTATGGGCCGGCGCCCCGACGGCCCGCGGGGAGACTGGGCACAGAAAACGCGTCGCCATCAGGGACACCCGGGGTTCCAACACCAAGCACCCCGGCTCGACGGGAGTCTCGCCCTCCAGTCGGCGGGACCATTTCGATCCCCATCGGAACGGGACTGCCCTGTCTTTTCCACCCTCTCCCATTTTCTTGTCCCCAATATTCCTGTCAAACGCATTTCCTCTTTCGCCTCCGCACGGGATTATCCCGGTCTTCCAACGCTGGCGATCACCTGAAGGGGAGGAGCGGAGCGGATTCCCGATCAGGTGGATCGTCCTTGTTCTGCGGATATCATTTTCCAGAAATCTCTGGGGGAGAAAATCAGCATATTTCCTGCTGGAGATATTTTCCAGAGCTCTTTATCACCTGTGACAAAGACAGCGCATACAGCCTTTTCAGCGGCAGATAGATGGGGCATATCATCAGCATCTGCAATATCGTACTCTATCTCATGAGATGGGGCTGAAACCAGGGAAGATGAATGGATGATGTCCAGCGCTTCCTCCGCCTGCTCTGCAGATATCTTGAACTTCGTAAGCAGGATACGTTTCAGTTCCGCAAGAATATCAAGTGAGGTCACCAGTTCATGATTCTCGAGCACCTCACGCAACAAATCTGAACACAAACCTCGAGTTGCGAAGGCAGCGGCAAGAACGTTGGTGTCAAGAAAGACCTTCATGACACGTCTGCAAAGACGTCATCATCGGTAAGGTAACCCCTTGCTTCGGCAAAGGGCATGATACGTTTACGCAAATTCTCAAAGCGAGTTACGCGAAGTTGTCGCCGGAGGGCTTCCCTGGCAATCTCGCTGCGGTTCCGACCAGTGCGCTCGCTGGCTTCGTCGAGCAGCGTGCAGAGATCGTCGTCTACCCGGATTGTGAGTGTGCTGGTTTTCATGTAAGGCAATGTATCACGAATTGAAGCCGTTGCAAAGAACGCGACGATGAGGGGCTTGGTGGCGCGTCAGTCTATGTCCACAGAATTTGGTTGGATTGCTTACGTACTGCGGCCATCCTGGGTG
>CAZSBQ010000364.1:0-2521 GCA_964604795.1 uncultured Victivallales bacterium
CCAGCGCCTGGATGGTTTTGCCCAGGCCCATTTCGTCGGCCAGGATGCCGTGAAATCCGGTTTCCTCAAGCATGGACAGCCAGGCGATGCCTTCGCGTTGGTAGTCGCGGAGGAGGGCGTTCAAGTCTTCGGGCAGCTCGACGGGGCGGGATTTGAGGTCGGGATTCAGAAACATTTCGCGCAGCTTGCGCCAACGAACCGCAGTGGGATTCTGCTCGCCGAGATAGGGGACGACGCTGTCGCCGATGGGGAAGGCGCTGCTGATGTCGAAGGAAAGGCGATTTTCCTCCTGATCCTTTGCCTGGACGATCAGCAGTTCGACGAGTTGACGCACGTCCTGCGGTATGTGCATGATTGTGCCGTCCTCGGCGGCGACGTATTCCTCGCCGGCCTGACAGGCACGCGTGATGTCGTCCCAGCTCAGACCGGCGTTTTCGGCTTCGGGCAGGTCCGCTTGGAGTTCAAACCAGCGCTCGCCCTCGTCGACGGTCTGCAGCGAGAGCTGAACGTTGTCGCTGGTTTGCCACTTGCGGACGAAAGCGGGGGACATGAACAGCCGCCACGAGGACTCCATGTGGTGGAGCGCCTCATGCAGAAATGTCCACAGGTGGGTTTTGGCGGTCAGCGTGTAGCACCGACCGGCGGCGGACCAGATGAAGCCGAGACGGCGCAGGTGGTTCGCCGCTTCGGCTTCCTCCTCGGCGTCGCGGACGATGTAGCCCGCGCCGGTTTGTCCGCCGTGGCGGTCCAGGGGCGCGACGCGGACCGAGCCGTAGTCGAATTCGAGTTCTCCGGTCAGGTTCGGCCCCTGCCAGTCCAGGGACAGGACAGGGGTGCATTCGGGGCGGTCGATGGCGACTTCGTCTGCGGTGTCCTCGCGCAGAATCCGTGCCCGCACTCGTCCCTCATGGGCCGCGCGCAGCAGTTCGGAGGCCTGGCCTTCGGTGACGGCCACTTCCTCGCTGTGCACAAAGAACCGCAGCCAGCCCGGATCGATGATGCCGGCCAGCCACCAGTAGTGGCTCTGCACGCCGATCCAGACGCCGCCGCGACCGGCGATCGGGACTACGCGACCCTCGGGGAGGATACCTGTGCCGGGCAGTTCCAGGCGGCCTTTGACGATGGTCTCGTCGTGGTTGCGGGCGATGACCATGCAGGGGTCCGCATGCTGGCCGTGCACGTGTATCTGTTCGTTTTCGGTGAAGAATCGCTCGAATCCGATCAGGCAGTGAAAGAGGTCGGCGGCTCGAATGGCGTCCATTTCGAAGACCGAGGCGTCCTGCGGGGTGGCGTGCATGCACAGAAAGCGGATGATCTGCCGCTCGCGGGGGGTGAAGTCGCTCAGCTGCATGTCGCCTGCGGCCTTGACTCCGTCGAGTAATTTTTTCATGTTTCCGGCGGAGTAGCTGCGGTCGCCTGCCTGCAGCGTGGCCTTGATGTGCATGTTCTGCCAGCGGCTTTCCAGGGCCTTGTTGGCATCGAGCAGGTGGAGGGAAAGGGCGCAGTGCGACGCGCGTCCCGGGCTGACCAGAGAGGAGAAGTATCCCTCGTAGGCCTCCTTGCGGGAAGAGCTGTCCGTGAGCGGGGCGGATGAGTGCCCGGGGGCGCCGCCGAGCGGTGCGCCGGTCTCACTCGTGCTCTTGGGCGAGTCGTCGCCAAAGCCGAGGAAGCCGTAGAAATCGGGGTTGGTCTCGGCAACCCGCAGCAGGACCGCCACGGCATGATCGCAGATGGGAACGCGAACTCGGCAGGAGCATCGCGAGGCAATGCCGTTGGTGCGAAAGGAGATGCTGACGCTTTCAAAGCGCCCGGATTCGTTCGCCACGCGGGCTTCGACGGTCTTGGCTTGAGTGTGGGCATCGAGAACGGCGCCGCTCTCGAACAATTCCTGTCCCGAACGGAAAATCGGGTCGGGAACCAAACTTCGGATGTATTCGAAAATGGTGTTGGTCATGGAAAAACAAAAACCGGGTGTGAAGTCCGATGTTCTACCTTTGTGCGCTTGTTACAGTTCGGAATCCGCGGGGAAACGGAGGTGATTCATTGCAAGTTCCTGCGTATAATAATGATGAGGTGAAGCTGACATTGCTGAGGAGCATGCATATTCCTCAACGCCTGCTTCCTTGCAAGATCAAGCTCGGACTGATTTCGGTCCCGTTTGAATCTGCGAAGACGCAGTCTGCGGGAAGCTCGCAACTATATACCTTCGAACGTCGGGTTTCAAGCCATCCTGAAGGTTTGGCAGCGCAATTCCTTTCTGAGGGAGGGGCGGTGTGCCCCCGTCCCCCGTTTGAGTGCGATATCCTGTCGAGCCGTGGGGCTTGGTGCTGGCGGCGCAGGTTCCCCTTCGAGGGGGACGCGTCCCCCCGCAGGCCGTCGGGGGCGCCGGCTCCTACAAAGTACCGGGCGCGGCCTCCGCGCCCGGCCCCCCGCAGGCCATCGGGGGCGCCGGTCCATAAGCGCTAACTTAATGAATTCATCTCGTGCCTAGGCCAGTTCGGCAAGGAAAGCTGACAGTTCT
>CAZSBQ010000365.1:0-2520 GCA_964604795.1 uncultured Victivallales bacterium
CGTATTCCCGGTCCGAGATTTCGGGTTGGGCCTGCTGGTAGTAGAGCTGATTGTGATGTTCAATCTGGCGGCGCAAGCGTTCGATGCGGTCTCTGGCGGTGTCTTTGTTCATGGTTCACTGGCTTCGCGATGATGACTGGGCATCGGTTTCCGCGGCCGACGGGTCAGCCGCGCACGGATACGATCAGTATCCATACCATAGCACTAGTACCCTGCAACGCTTCAACCTTCGCAATGGATTGGCCTATTTCGGCTGGCGAGTACGGGCGGCTTGATCCCGCCCCCCCCGATGGCGGGCGAGACTCCGTCGAGCCGGGGTGCTTGGCACTGGCGGCCCGGGTTTCCTTCGAAGGGGACGCGTCCCCCCCCGGGCCGTCGAGGTGCCGGCCCCTACCAAGTAGAGGGCGCGGCCTCCGCGCCCCGTGCCGGTCTGCCGGAGACGACGCGCGTCCCGGTGCAGGCGGCCTGCCCTGCCGTTCGGCAAACGGCGGGGCTCGACGGAGTCTCGCCCATCGCGCCTGCTTGTGCAATCCCTCTTGGACGAGAGTCCCGTCGAGCCGGGGTGGTCGACACTGGAAGCCCGTGCGTCTCGCGATGCTAAAGGGACAGGTGTCTCTGGATTGCAGAATGCAATGGCCTGGCAGCTCTATGCGGGCATATTGCAATGCGCACTGCGGAGGATCAAGCTCAGCTCGGAGCAGCTATCTCCCGACAGCAACGAGGATAAGGGTGAGGACAACAGTTATTGGCACGAATCATTCTATACCTTACTCTTTATGTTCAAAAATTTTCACGGGTTTTTAGGCCGCATGAGCCGGAGACGCGGGCTGAAGCCCGCGGGCACCAGCTGGGCCGCCGGGCGCCACGCAGTACCGCCGGCCTTTAGGCCGCGTGAGCCGGAGACGCGGGCTGAAGCCCGCGGGCACCAGCTGGGCCGCCGGGCGCCACGCAGTACCGCCGGCCTTTAGGCCGCGTGAGCCGGAGACGCGGGCTGAAGCCCGCGGGCACCAGCTGGGGCGCCGGGCGCCACGCAGTACCACCGGCCTTTAGGCCGCGTGAGCCGGGAGACGCGGGCTGAAGCCCGCGGGTACCAGCTGGGGTGAACACTGAAACCAACTCAAGTCTTACAGGAGAGTGAATCGATGCCGAGCAAAACCGACTCGAAGACGTGCGGAACATGCGCATCCGCTTCCTCGCGCGGGGGAGAGGGCGGAGCAAACGCGCCCTCGGAAGAAAAAGCCGAATTGGCTCGTCGGATGGCGGCGATCCCGCACAAAATACTGGTGTTTTCCGGGAAGGGAGGGGTGGGCAAAAGCACAGTGGCGGCGAACTTGGCGGCGACACTGGCCGACCGCGGTCACCGGGTCGGGCTGCTGGACATTGATTTCCACGGGCCGAGCATTCCCATGTTGTTCGGGTTGCAGGGCCAAAAAACGGGCATGCGCCGCGGGCGGATCGAACCAATTCAACCCAGCCCGAATTTGCGCGTGATGTCGCTGGCTTTTCTCATTGAGAATCCGGATGATGCCGTGATTTGGCGAGGTCCGATGAAGATGGGGGTCATCGAGCAGCTTCTGCGGGATGTGGATTGGGGGGACACGGAATATCTGATCATCGATTCGCCGCCGGGCACGGGTGACGAGCCCTTGTCGGTATGCCAGCTGATCCCGGATGCGACGGGCGGGGTAGTGGTGACGACCCCGCAGCAGCTGTCGGTGTCGGACGTGCGGCGGTCAATCAAATTTTGCTCGCGTCTTTCCTTGCCGGTCCTCGGGGTGATCGAGAACATGAGCGGCTTTGTCTGTCCGCATTGCGGCGAGCTCAGCAACGTCTTCAAGGAAGGCGGCGGCGAGGCGCTGGCACGGGAGGCCGGCGTACAGTTTCTCGGGCGTCTGCCCATGGACAGCCGCGTGATGGAGGCGGGGGACAGCGGCATACCGTTTGCGCGCGCGGATGCCGGTCCGGCGACGGCGGCGTTCCAAGCGCTTGTGGACAAGTTGACCGCACCATTGAGCGCAACGGCGGAGGCGGGCGCGGAAACCGCAGTGAACATCGAGATGGAGAAAGCGCAAAAACGGTTTGCGGTTCCGCTGGCAAGTGGTACCTTGGCGGAACATTTCGGACATTGCGAGGAATTTGCCCTGGTCGACGCGGATGCGGAGGAGGGCAGTGTGCTGCGGACGTCCGTCGCCGTGCCGCCGGCGCACGAACCCGGAGTCCTGCCGCGCTGGTTGCAGGAGCAGGGCGTGCAGGTGATTCTGGCGGGCGGCATGGGAACACGAGCGCAGCAGCTGTTTACAGAGCAGGGAATGACGGTCGTGACCGGCGTGCCGAGCGATGGGCCGGACGCTTTGGTGGAAGCCTATCTGGGTGGACGCCTGGTCACCGGAGAAAATGTGTGTTCGCACTGATACCGACGGCCTTGCGGTCGTTTTTTTCATGAAGTCAGGTTAAAGAGAGACGAGATGACAGCGAAACAGCCAGACAAGCAGCGCCCCGAGGTGGTGGACCAGTTCCGAG
>CAZSBQ010000366.1:0-2509 GCA_964604795.1 uncultured Victivallales bacterium
GGCTGAAGACGAACAGCAGGACGCAGAACGCTATCAGCATGGTGAAATTCAGGATTGGCGGCAGGTTGGGCGATCGATGAATCGCCGCGTGCAGCAGGTCGGCACCGTAGGTCAACGGCAGGACGTAAGAGACAGGGCGCAGCCAAATCGGCAACATCGCCACCGGGAAGAATAGGCCGCACAGGAACAGCATCGGGAAACGGAAGAAGTTCGAGAAGGTCTGCGCCTCGAATACCTCGCTGACCGAGACCGCGATGAACAGGCCCAGGAACGTCGAGCTGACGGCGATGAGCACGACCGCGGGGACAAGCGTTAACCAGTTGACCCCGGAGAGGTCCATCAGAAACGCCGCCATGATCACGGGGACAAAGGCGTTGGCTGTGCCGAAGAGGATGGCGCCGGCCGTCTTGGCGAACATGAGCAGCTCCAGCGGAATAGGCGCTAGCAGCAGCCGTTCGAACGAACGCCCTTTCTTCTCAAAGGTGACGGTGACCGCCAGCATGGAGGTCGTGCCGAACAGTACCGATACGGCCATCACCCCCGGCAGCAATGCCGGAATGCTGCCGATCCCCTCCCCGGAGCGGATGAAGAACATCCCTGTCCACGCCAGCGGGAAAATCAGCCCCCAGCTGATGTTCGGCGGCTTGAGGTAGTAAAAGCGCATGTCCTTGGCAAGAATGTTCCAGAATGTGATCCAGTGCTTCATGCCGCACCTCCTTTCCCCGCCTTTTCCTTCTCGCGTTTCAGCGCGCCAATCTCGATGCCGGTCACCTCGACAAAGACTTCCTCGAGCGAAGGGCGGATGACGCGGGCTTCAGTCACCTCGGCTCCATGCTCTTCGAACAGGCGCACCAACGGCCCGATTCGCAACGGCTCGGCGCTGGTCACACGAAGGGCATTGTCGGTCAGAGCTTTGCATTCCAGCGACGGGAACGCGTCTCCTGCGACATCGCAGAGTCGTTCGGCATCCTGACCGACCGCAAACTGAACGACATGGCGACCGGCCACCTGGCGCAGCAGGTCCTCGACGCGCTCGCTTCGCACGATTCGGCCCTGGACGATGAACGCGATGCGTTGGCACAGCCGCTCAGCCTCCTCGATGTAGTGGGTGGTCAGGAAGATCGTCGTCCCGCCGGTGTTGAGGTCGGCGATGAGCTGGCGGATTTGCCGGGCGCTGGCCACGTCGATCCCGGTGGTCGGTTCGTCGAGAAAGAGTATGGACGGCGAATGGATGATCCCGGCGGCAATGGTCAGTTTGCGCTTCATCCCCTTGGAATACCCGCCGAACTTCCGACCGGACGCCTCCTTCAGACCGAAGCGTTCGAGCAGTTCTGTTGCCGTGGTTTCGCGGTTTGCTTTGGTCATGCCGTACAGCGACCCGCAGAAGCACAGGTTTTCGAAGCCGGTGAATTCTGGGTAGAGGTTGCTCTCGTCGGGGACGATGCCCATGAGGTGCTGGGCGGCTTTCGGGTTGCGCGAGCAGTCGATGTCTGCGATGCGGATCGTCCCGGCGTCCGGTCGAGCCAGACCGGTGAGCATGTTGATGGTCGTGGTCTTGCCCGCACCATTGGGGCCGAGAAAACCGAACAGCTCGCCGTCGCCGACGTCGAAATCAACGCTAGCGACCGCCTGCACGTCGCCGAAGGATTTTGCCAGTTGGTTTACGTGGATCATAAGAGTTCCGCGGTTCTAAGTTCTGAATTCAGACACTTGATCTCGCGGAAGAGTAGGTGGTGCCGAATTGCCTTCGGGCTGAAAGCCCGGTCCAGTTCCAGCCCAGGGCTCGCAGCCCTGGGTACACGATATACCGAAACTTGCGGGCTGAAGGCTCGCCCCAATGGATATCGTTGCGGGAGAGGACATTGGAGCGGACTTTCAGCCCGCAACTTCTTGCATACTTATACCCCAGGGTCGCAGACCCTACGCGCTTGTCAGCGCTCGCGGACCCCGCTGGCGCGCGGTCGTTCGCAGGCTCACACCGGGTGCTGAAAATGGGCCGGGCCGTTGGCCCGAGAACCAAGCATAGCCACCGCAATTGTACCACCGCCATTTTCCGCAACGGCAACGCCGTTCGAGTTCAAACTGTACCAAGAGATCAAGAACTCTGGAATTATGAGTTAAGAGTCGCGCAGAGGTGTTCGGTTTTGCGCAACACCGAACACCAGTATCCTGTGCTCTTACTCACACGGGTGCGCGGTGTTATCACCGTGACACTCGCGAATCTGCTCGCTCGAACAGTCCCCCGGCTTGCCCTGCAGACGCTCCGGGTGCTCGCAGCCTTCGGTTTCGACACAGGGATGGTCCCCGGATTCCCCGTGGCATTCGCGAATCTGCTCCGGCGAACAGTCCGCGGCGGTGGCCGTCAGGTTTTGGGGTTTTTGGCAGTCTTGCATTGTTTGCTTTTGCTGTGACATGGTGTTTCTCCTTCTGTTGTTTCTGTTTTGTTCCCCACGGCCAGCAGGGCATCGATTTCGCTGCGCCAGCGGGCCAGTGTCTGCTCGTTCAGGCG
>CAZSBQ010000367.1:0-2507 GCA_964604795.1 uncultured Victivallales bacterium
CTTGAGAATCCGAGGATCAGGTCTTCCAGGGCGCGGATGTCCATGGTGTTGATTCGCTCCTCGATTTTTTGGCGCAGGTTGAGGTCACCTCCCTGCTGGATGGCGTTGGTGGCCAGTTCCTCGATGCTGGAGACGATCTTGTTGACGATGGTGGGCTTGAAGCCTTTTGCGAAGTTCGCGAAGGGGCCGAGGTCGGCGAGCATTTCGTCGATTTTGTTTTCGATGGCCCGTCGCGCTTTGGGGCCGGTGAGCATGGCGTGCAGGTCCTGTCCGGAGAGCAGGTTGGCCTCGAAGGTGGCGGCGATGTTGGTGGCGATGGTTTCGCGTTGGGAGGGGATCACGCCGGGGGTCAGCGGCAGTTTCCAACGTCCCAGGAAGACCGGTTTGTAGGGTCGGAACAGCATGCGGATGGCCAGCTGATTGGTCAGCGCGCCGATGAGCGCGCCGACGGCGGGAAACAGCAGGAAGGGCAATAGGGTGTCAGCCATGGTGTTTTCTCGGAGATTGGCGTGCGAATTGAGGGTTGCGCAAAACGCGGGACAACCTATCTCCGAAATGCGCGCGCGCAACATTGCACGAGCAACCAGGCGGGGTATGGTAAACGGAGCGGCGGCAAAGTCGAGCACGGACGAGAACTGCAAGCGGAGGTATTGTCATGGCGGCATCCATCCAGGAATTGATTGAGGCGTTGGCGAATCATGAAACTCGGCATCAAGCCCGTGAAGCGCTGCGCGATCAGCTGTCGGAAGCGGCGCCCGAGCTGCTGAAGGTGGCGGCGGACAAGGAGCGCCCCACCAACATGCGCTGGGCGGCAATCACGCTTTTGGGCGAGGCGAAATACGAGGAGGCGGGGCCGGAGCTGGTGCGCATCATGAAGGAAGAGCAGAATCTGCGTCCCGACGCCATGCGCGCACTCCAGGAAATCACGGGGCGGGACGATGTGGGTGTCGAGGCCGACGACTGGGAAAAGGTGATCCGCGGCGAATCCCTCGAGCAGGGAACGCGGGAGCAATTGTCCGAGGACGATGCGGTTTCCTTCGTCCGCTCAGCGCTGGCGGACAGCCGGGTCGAGGTGTCCGAGGAGGATGGCTATGTGCGCCTGGATGTCCCGCTGGAGGCGGACCGGCACCATCAGTTGCTGCTCAGTTTTGACGAGGTAGATGCGCGCGGGCGGCAGCTGGCCACGTTCTACAGCGAGTGCGGCAAGGTGAGCGAAGAGGCCCAGGACATCATCTATCGGCACAACGTGACCATGCCATATGGGGCGTTCACCATCGACCGCAACGCCGACGACGTACGCTCGGTAGTGATGCGCTACCGGGTGGCCACCGAGGACCTGGGACCGCAGGATTTCGGCAGTATTGTCGAGTCGATGGCGCGCGAGGCCGACGCGGTGGAATTCGAGCTGAGCGGGGACGACCGCATTTAGCTCTGGAGACGAGCATGGATTTGCAGAACCGGACATCGCGAAAAGTGGTTGTCGTCGGCGCCGGCGCGGTGGGGGCAACCTTCGCCTACGCGCTGACCCGCGAGGGCATGGCGGACGAAATTGTGCTGAACGATCTCAACCGGGAGCTGGCCGAGGGGCAGATTCTCGATTTGGCGCACGGGTTGCCGTACGTGCCCTCGGTGAGTTTGCGCGCCGGCGACTCCGCGGACTATGCGGACGCCACAGTGATTGTGATCACGGCGGGCGCCAGCCAGAAGCCCGGCGAGTCCCGCCTGGATTTGTTGTCGAAAAATGCCGGCATTGTGCGCGGCATCATGGATGAGATAGTCGACAGCGGCTCGAATGCGGTGGTGGTTGTGGTGACCAACCCGGTGGATGTGCTCACGCGGATTGCCATCGAGCATTCCGGATGGGGGGACGGACGCATCTTCGGGTCGGGCACGGTGCTGGACAGCGCGCGCTTTCGCTATCTGATCAGCGAATGCTCGGGGGTGAACGCCGCCAATGTCCATGCCTACATCCTGGGCGAGCACGGCGACAGCGAAATCGCCGCATGGTCGATTTCGAACATCTCCGGGGTGGCGGTCGGCGACTTCTGCCCGCAATGCGGAAACTGCAGCAATTGGGAGGAACAGCAGCGCCGCATCCTGCAGCAGGTGCGCGATTCGGCGTATCACATCATCGACTACAAGGGCGCAACCTATTTCGCCGTCGGCCTGGCCCTGGTCCGCATTGTCGGGGCGGTGCTGCGCAACGACCGCAGCGTCCTGACGGTGTCGAGCCCGCTGCACGGCGAGTGCGGGCTCGAGGATGTCTGTCTCAGCGTGCCCAGCGTCGTCGCCTCCGACGGGATCGACCGCATCGTCGACGCTCCATTGCCCGATGGCGAGATGAAGGCACTGCACCACTCCGCCGACATCCTCAAGAAACAGTATAAAGATTTGACGGGGAATCACTAGCAAGACCCTGTCCCAAAAGGGGGGCATAGCTTTAAACTCAAACGCCCCCGCCGACCTTGCCTGCCTGTGCGTCGCACGCAGACAGGCGTCGGTGGAGC
>CAZSBQ010000368.1:0-2480 GCA_964604795.1 uncultured Victivallales bacterium
AAAAAGCTTCGAGGACGCGATTCGGCAGGGAATCAGTCGCACCTGCGACTCCGTCGACAACGTCTGCGGCGTCTGGATCAAAGAGCAGAAGGTAGACGTGAAGGACAAGGAAATAGTCTTGTTTCGGGTCGACATGGTCCTTACCTTCGCGCTGAACGAATAGTTCGGACTTCGCATCCTCGTAGGCCGGGGCATTGGGCATGTGTCGCGCTTATCGCGCGAGGCCCTTTGCGGTCATGTCCTTTGCCCTGGCCACGGGGATGCCTTACCCCCCCCATTTTGAGCGGACTAATCGGTTGTCGCTTGCGCCGTATGATCTCGACGACCTCCTCTATTCCCTGCCGCTGGATGGGAGCACGGTGCGCACCGCCGGAGGATATGTTACACTTAAAGACCGGTCGCCTCACCCCGAACACAAGGCCTAGTAGTCCGTTCTATAAATTCTATGTGATCAAGCTGGTGCCACTTCGTCCATTTTGTGCTTCCACTTGAACACAACTGGCTCTTTGTTGATTTCTTCGATCGAAATATGTGACGAGTGATTGTCAAGGACCATGCGTATTGTCCAGTCCGTCGGATACTGGTCGTCAACAAGTTGGAGAAACTCAATGAACCCGCGACTTCGATGTCTGTCCCGAACGATGGGCAAAACCTTGCCGGTGTGCAGGTCGATTCCCGCAAGAAGAGAGAGAGTTCCGAGGCGTTTGTACTCTTAGTCGCGACCAATGGTCGGGTGTATTCCCGGAACGGGCTTGAGTTGTGGCGCAATATTTCCGATCGCCTGTATGCCTGTCCCCGGTTGCCGTCCTCAGTTGCCACCAGAGAGCGGGAGCTTGCTGAACTCAAGAAAGAGGCTATTGTGTGGATGTTCATTCGTTCTGCCAAGCGTAAAAACCTGCTTTTCAACATAGATATTTCTGTTAATTTCCGGAGACCGCCATCATGCGCACGTCCGCTGACCTACCGAACATCATTCTGATCAACTGCGACGATCTCGGCTACGGCGACCTCGGTTGCTACGGTTCCACGGCGAACAACACGCCCGCACTTGACCGCATGGCCGCCGAGGGAACCAAGTTCTCGGACTTCTACATGGCCAGCCCCATTTGCTCGCCCTCGCGCGGGGCCATGATGACCGGATGCTATCCGCCCCGCATCGGCTTCGACATGTTTCATCCCCATTGCGGAGTGCTGTTTCCGGGCAGCCCGGACGGCCTGCACGAAAACGAAATCACCATTGCCGATGTCCTGCGCGAGCAGGGCTACGCCACCAAGTTGGTGGGCAAATGGCACTGCGGTGACCAGCCCGAATTTCTGCCCACAAACCACGGCTTCGACAGCTATTACGGCCTGCCGTACTCCAATGACATGGGCCGCCAGACCAATGCCCCGAACCGACCGCCGCTGCCGCTGCTGCGCGACGACGACGTGATTCAGGAGCAGCCGGATATGGCCGGGCTCACCGAACGCTACGCCGAAGAGTCCGTGCGCTTTCTGCGCGAAAATCGCGACCGTCCCTTCTTTCTCTATTTGGCGCACATGCACGTGCATTTGCCGCACATCGTGGCGGACGCCTTTATGAGACGCACCACCAACGGGCGCTACGGCGGTGCCGTGTCCGCCATCGATTGGTCCGTCGAAGTGCTGATGAATGAGCTGAAGACCTTGGGCATCGATGAGAACACGCTGATGGTCTTCACCTCCGACAACGGCTCGCGCGCACGATCCGAGGGTGGCAGCAACGCCCCGCTCAACGGCACCAAAGCCACCACCTGGGAGGGCGGCCAGCGTGTGCCATGCATCGCGCGCTGGCCAGGCCGGGTTCCCGCCGGACGAACCAGCTCCGAAATGGTTACCTCCCTGGAATTCATGCCCACCTTCGCCCGGCTGGCGGGAACCGCCGAGCCGCAGGACCGCATCATTGACGGCCATGACATCAGCTCCCTACTGCTCGGCGAGCCAGGTGCCGAGAGTCCGCGTGATACCTTCTTCTACTATCACGGCAGCAATCTCGACGCGGTCCGCCGCGGCCCGTGGAAGCTGTTCGCCCGCCGCAACGGCACCCCCGACATGCCGGAGACCGGTGAACTCTACAATCTGGACGACGATATCGGTGAAACCACCAATGTCGCCGAGCAAAACCCCGACATCGTGAGTGAACTCAAGCAGCTCCTTGACGACTGTCGCCGGGACATGGGCGACGCGGCCACCGGCGTGGAGGGCGAGAACCGCCGACCCGCCGGCTGGGTCGACAACCCGAAGCCGCTCACCGAATACCGTCCCGACCACCCCTACATCGTCGCCCTCTACGACACCAACATGTGTGGCTGAAAGCTTTTTTGAATCCGCTGGTGGCTTGGAGATTTCGGGTCCCCGCGCTATAGTAGCCGAAGTTTTTCGGGCGGTTAGTTCAGTTGGCTGGAACGTCTGGTTTACACCCAGAAGGTCACTGGTTCGAGTCCAGTACCGCCCACCACCAT
>CAZSBQ010000369.1:0-2462 GCA_964604795.1 uncultured Victivallales bacterium
AAAGCATTAGTAATGAGATTCAAAGGGTGTCAACTTTAAATCAGGACTGGACCGAGGAGCGGGCTGAAGCCCGCGGGTACCAGCTGGAGCCGCAGGCCACCACTTAGTACCACCGGCCTTTAGGCCGCGTGAACAAGGGGTCAAGCCGTCTGAACAGAAACCGGTCACTGATAACTGATAACCCCACACACCCACACACCCACACACCCACACCCCCACACACCCTGACACCTGAAACCTGAAACGTCCAGTAGACGCAATCACGTTTCACATCTTCACGTTTCACGCAATCACAACTTTCCCGCGCGATTCGGACAAGGCGTCCGGGCGCTGTTTACGCAGAGGTTGCAAACGTGCTCGGACACCTGTATAGTCCACGCCGCACACATTGACAATGGCCGCAGCCGATTCTTCCACTCATGATCGGCTCGGCAGCCGCAAGGAGGCGCTCGTGAAGAATCCGGCAATGGAAGCGTTCATGGCCCAGTTTCCGCAACAGGGACTGACATTCGATGATGTCTCCCTGGTCACGGCCTACGCGGATTTCCTCCCCGACGAGACCGATCTCTGCTCAAAACTGAGCCGGAACATCGACTTGGGCATGCCCTTTGTCAGCGCCGCGATGGACACTGTCAGCGAAGCGGACATGGCCATCGCCATGGCCCTGCAGGGCGGCATCGGCGTGATCCACAAGAATCTCACCCCGTCCGCACAGGCCGCGGAAGTGGGCAGGGTCAAGCACTACCTCAACGGACTGATTTCCGACCCCGTAACCTTCCCTCGCAACATCCAGGTGCGCGAGCTGCTGGCCATTCGCGAGGAAAACGAGTATCAGTTCGCCGGTTTCCCCGTCCTCGACGACAACGGCTGCCTGGTGGGCATCCTGACCTCCCGCGACATCCGCTTCCTCACCGATCTGGATGTGGCCGTCTCGGACGTCATGACCAAGGATCTGCTGGTGGGCTCTCCCGGGACCACCATCCGCGAAGCCTTCGAGACCATGCGCAAGCACAAAGTCGGCAAGCTGCCCATCGTCGATCAGGACCGCCGACTGCTCGGCCTGTACAGCTTCAGCGACGTCAAAACCATCATTGAAAACATGGAGCCGACCTTCAACCGCGACGCCAACCACCGTCTGCGCGCGGCCGCAGCCGTCGGCCCCAATGACCAGGAGCGCTTCGAGCAGTTGGCCGCCCAGGACGTGGACGCCATGGTCATCGACACCTCGCATGGCCATTCGAAAGGGGTGATCGAGACCGTCCGCTTCCTCAAGAGCAATTATCCGGACATCGAAATCATCGCCGGCAACGTCGCCACGGCTGAGGGCGCAGGCGCGCTGGTCGAGGCGGGCGCGGACGCCGTCAAGGTCGGCATCGGCCCCGGTTCCATTTGCACCACGCGGGTCATTGCCGGCGTCGGGGTCCCCCAGATCACCGCCGTCTACGAAGTCAGCCGCGCCGTCGGCGACACGGTCCCGGTCATTGCCGACGGGGGCATCGCCTACTCCGGGGATGCCGCAAAGGCGCTGGCCGCGGGTGCGGACGCGCTGATGATGGGATCGGTCCTTGCCGGCACCGAGGAAAGCCCCGGCGAAACCATTCTCCACCAGGGTCGCACCTACGTCGCGTATCGCGGCATGGGCAGTCTGGACGCCATGCGCACCGGCAGGGGCAGCCGCGAACGCTACGGCCAGCAGAACATCCTGGACCCCGACAAGCTGGTGCCCCAGGGCATCGAGGGACTGATTCCCTACCGGGGCAAGGTGGCGGACGTCCTGCACCAATATGCCGGCGGCCTGCGCTTTGCGCTCGGCTACTGCGGCGTCCGCACCATCCCTGATTTTCAACGGCGCGCCCGCTTTGTGCGCATCAGTACCGCCTCGTTGCGCGAAGCTCATCCGCACGACATCAAGATCATCAAGGACGCCCCCAACTACCGGAGCAACTCATGACGGGAAGCCCGTTGATCATTTTGGCCATCATCGGAGCGGCGCTGGTCCTCATCGCCGGATTCGTCCTTGCCTCATTTCTGCCGCTGTGGATCAACGCCAAAGCCACCAGCGTCAACGTGAGCATCACCCAAATGATGTTGATGAAGGTTCGACGCGTCGATCCCCGCCGCATCATCAACTCCATGATCACCCTCACCAAGAGCGGCATCGATATATCCGTCAAGGACGTTGAAACCTTCTATCTCACCGGTGGAAACCTCGACGCCGTCACCGAAGCGGCCATTGCCGCGGACAAGGCCGGACTCGAAATCGATTTTCATCGCATGGCGGCCATCGACCTGGCCGGTCGAGACGTGGTCGACGCCGTGGAAAGCCGCGTCAACCCGAAAGTCCTGCAGTGCCCCGCACCCGAGGACCGGCTGGACGCCATCACCGGCGTCTGCCAGGACGGCATCCGCATCGGCGCGACCGCCAGGGTCACGGTGCGCACAGAACTGCGCAATCTGGTCGG
>CAZSBQ010000370.1:0-2450 GCA_964604795.1 uncultured Victivallales bacterium
AGGGCGCAGGTCGTACGGTACTTGGATGCGCGTTTTGCGGTCCTGGGAAAGCTCGGGTCCCAAAGCATACCAGGCGAGCAGGATGGCGGGCAGGAACGACCGCTGCGCATCGGCATCCAGTTCCTGGAGCGCACCTGCTTCAAAGTTCGGCAGAGCGCTCAGCGGCTCTTCGGCGGCGCCGACTCCCTCGGCGGGCGGTGCCGAAACACCTCTGATGGTGCGCCGCCCGTCCTTTTCGGGTTCGAGCATGTAACCGCCGTACTCGTCTCCGGGCAGGTAGCAGGATAGCTCGCTCAGGGCCGGATCGAGGCACACGTGCGCGGGCAGCAGCGCGTCGATTCCGCGTCCGAGTGCGCCCAGCTCATCCAGCCAGCGATGCCATTCGGACTCACGCAGATAATACAAACGGATGGTTTGGTTGGATTGACGGCTTTTCAGTACGCGGTATCCCCATACGAGGCGCTCCTGCTGGATGGGGGCGTGGTAGGCCAATTCGTATTGCAGAGAATTGCGAAGTTCGCGCTCCGAAAGGGGAGGGTGCTCCACGTCGGCGCAGCCTGCGACCACGTCCGCGCCACCCGCCACCAGGATGTCCGCCGGGGCCACGGCCATCGCTTCCAGCCCGCGCCGAAGTTCCCGGCCGACCGAATCCTCCTCGGACGCGGTCGACTGCCAGTGGCGGACGACCCGAACGCGTCCGTGTTCGCGGCGCAGGACAATCCCGCGGCACTCGCCATCGGAGGTCCATGTCAATGCCGCCGCCTGATTTGGGCCGAATTTAATCATAGTACGGTACTATAGCCAGCCAGGCTTCGCTGTACAGCAGGAGAAAAGTGCTTTTGCGCGGTTGAGAACCGTCGGATCCGCGGGGACGTTGAGGTGGGGTTCATCGCACAATTGTCTCCCACGAATCGATGTATCGGAATGTGCGCTGCGATTGGCCGACGGCACCGCGGCAGTCGCGCAGAATTTGAACCTGTCTGCTGGTGCCGCCGGGCGCTCGCGCCGTGGCAACGAAGGTGGCCACCCCCGATTCGCCCGCGGAAAAGTGTCGGCGAATCTGCTGAAGAATGTCCGGACTGATGAGGGTGGCCAGAGGCAGGTTTTCGGACTCCGCCCGTTCGAGTGCCTGAAGAACCGCCTCGGCCTGTCCGAGGCCGAGATCAAGTTTTTGGCGAATCAACGTGGGGGAAGCCGCAAAAATCGACGGCTTCTTCGAGTTCGGCATTTTTCGGCCCGGCGGAGGCACCGGCTGGAACAGGTTCAGGACGCTTCGGGCGTGCTCGTTTCCGTCCGCTCCGCGCCGAAACGCCTCGACGACCCCGGGAATCCACAGCACCTCCTCGCGAAACTCCAGGGGGCCGTCGCGGGGGAGGGCGGGTTCGCCGCGACTATCGTATTGTGGTTGTTCGAGGCCGTCCAGGCGCGTCAACCTGTCCTGGTCGGTGTAGTCGGCAAGGCGGTCGAGAAAGGCGCGCATCTCCTCGTTTTCCTCGAGGTTGAGAAACGAGTCGTCGATGTTTCTTTGGGGCGCGTTTCCCTGCAGAGAGTATCCTCGGTTGACGTCTTCGATGCGGACCGTCACTTGGATGTCCGTGCCGGGGGCGTTTTCGTCTTCGGACTGCACTCGAAAAGGTGCGCCTGGCTTGTCGGGTGGCGTGAGCGTGTACGTGCGCCCGTCGGCCAGCCAGGGGGGCTGGTTGCCCCTGGTTTCGACGAGCGGCTGTTCGGCCAGCAGATCGCGGTGCGCTGCAGGAAACTGGCGGCGGTCGTTGACGTACATCCAGTATGCCCACTCCGCTGCGGACTCCGCCGTGTGCCGCAGGCTGTGTCTGTCGGCCAGCACTTTAGCCTCGACGCGGCTGACGCGGCTGACCACCACCATGTGGGCGACCATGACCGAGATGACCGCCAGGATGCTGACGACCAGAACAAGCGCGACTCCGCGCTCGCCGGGACGGGATGTTGGGCGAGGACGATTCAATCGAACAACTCCCTTCGCTCGGCGCGCTTGCGATTTCCGCGGTCGGTCCAGAAATCCTTGAAGTCCTCTTCCAGTTGGTTCATGTCCAGCATGGAGATCGCTCTCCCCGAGGCAGCTCGCCAGTCCCCGCGGGTTTCGGCGCAGGTTTCGAGGACGGCGCTGCACACCTTGTCGTAGGGTTGATCTGGATACTGGTCGGCGGCCTTGTGAAGGAAGTAGACCAGTCCCCACGCCAGACTGTACCGTTCCAGCCGTCCTGTGGGCTGATAGAATTTCGCAGTGGACATTGTCATGAGTCGTCCCAGCCCCACCGGGAGGGCCTCGCGCTCCTCGATGAGGTTGTCGAGTACCCTGACACGGCTCTCGACCTCGACGATTTCCACATTCTTGCCGCGGAAGCCGATGTCCGCGCCCTCGAAGAACGTGGCGTACCCTTCGTTGAGCCAGATGGGAATGGGTGTGCTGT
>CAZSBQ010000371.1:0-2376 GCA_964604795.1 uncultured Victivallales bacterium
GAAACGCTTTTGGCAGGTGCGTCAAGCTCGCCGGAGTCGACGCACACAGTTCGTCCCACAAAGTTATGTTTTGTTCCCAACGCCAACCCGCACGAAAGCGTCGGTCGATTCTGGCCGAATCGACGGGGTGCGCCGACTTTTCAAGCTCAGCGCACCTACTTCGCCGGGAACCATGCATTCTGAGCATGGTCGCACTAAAACTCCGCGGAGCGCGGGGTGCGCGGAAACGGGATGACGTCTCGGATGTTCTGCATACCGGTGCAGAACTGCACAATGCGCTCGAACCCCAGGCCGAATCCGGCATGGGGGACACCACCGAACCGCCGCAGGTCGCGATACCACCAATAGGCTTCCGAGTCAAGGCCGGCGTCGCGAATCCGCGCATCCAGGACATCCAGCCGGTCCTCCCGCTGGCTGCCTCCGATGATTTCGCCCACCGAGGGCAGCAGCACGTCCATGGCCGCCACCGTGCGCTCGTCGTCGTTCAGGCGCATGTAGAACGCCTTGATTTCACGCGGGTAGTCGGTGATCGTGACCGGGCCGCCAAACACTTTCTCGGTGAGGTGGCGTTCGTGCTCGGACTGCAGGTCGCATCCCCACTGCACCGGATACTCGAAGGAGGCGTCCGAACGCTGCAGCCGCTCGACAGCCTCGGTGTAGGTCACTCGATGAAACTCCGCCTCGGCCAGAGCGCGGAGCCGAGTCAGAACCGTCGAATCAATCCGCTTTTCGAAAAAGGCCAAATCACTCCCGCAGCGGTCCAGGACCGTTTGGAACAGGTGCCGAAGGTAGTCCTCGGCCAAATCCGCGTCATCCGCGAGGTCCGCAAACGCCATTTCCGGCTCGACCATCCAAAACTCGGCCAGGTGCCGGCGCGTGTTGGAATTCTCCGCTCGAAAGGTGGGTCCAAAAGTGTAGATTTCCCCGAGTGCGCAGGCGTAGGCTTCGCCTTCCAGCTGACCGCTTACGGTCAAGTAGGTGGGACGTCCGAAGAAATCCTCGTGCAGGGGAGGCTTGTCGTCCGAGTCTCCAACTCCCGCGTGTCCGGGGGGCAGCGTGGTCACGCGAAACATTTCACCTGCACCCTCGCAGTCGCTGCCGGTGATAATGGGGGTGTGGATGTACAGAAAGCCGCGCTCGTCAAAAAAGCGGTGGGTGGCCTGAGCGAGGGCATTGCGCACGCGGGCCACGGCGCCGAAGGCGTTGGTTCGCGGCCGCAGGTGCGCCAGTTCCCGCAAGCGTTCGAAGGAGACGCGCTGCTTGCCCAGGGGATACTGCTCGGGATCGGAGAAACCCAACACACTCACGGTGCGGGCCTGAATCTCCACGTCCTGCCCTTTGCCCGCGGATTCGACCAGTGTCCCCGTCACCCGCACCGATGCGCCGGGATGGAGACGGCAAACCTCGTCACGGTAGTTTTCCAGCTCCTCGCCCGCCACGATCTGCAGTGACTCGAAACAGGAGCCATCATTGAGCTGCAGAAACGAGAATCCGCCTTTGGAGTCCCTTCGCGTCCGCACCCATCCGGCCACCGTCACGTCCACGCCGCGCTCGGTGCTTGTCAGCACCTCATTGATTTTTTGTCGTCTCATGGGTCTTCTTTTCTATTGTCGGGGCCAGGCGGAGTAAATGCCGACGTCGTCTTCGGAAGCGTCGAGAGTGCGCCGGATGGCGGCGGTGCTCCGCCCGTCACTTGGCGCGAAAAGGAGTTGTCCGTCGTACAATGCGGATGTCGCAGCCGGATCGACACTGAGGGTGCCCCTCCCCTGCTCGGGCGGTGCGGAGACGATGCGGATTTCGCGGGTTCGCCGCTCCGGATGGATGCGGATGATCCAGGCTTCCGGGATGTCGGCGGGCACGTCCAAGCTCAACTGTCCCTGGTCGTCGGCCACAACGCGTCCGGCGTACCGGGGTTGCCTGCTGAGCGTGGCGGCAAGCAGTTTGTGACCGCGCCGAACGGCATCGAGAATCGGCGGGATGTCGGGAAATTGCGCCAAGGCCATCTCGAGCCGATTATGAAGTGCGGCGACATCGGGATGGTCCCGATGGAACCAGTTCTCTTCGCGGGGGACATCGCCGAGCAACTCGCGAATTCGCTCCAGATCCCTGACCGGCTGAACAGCGCATTTCTGCAGGGCGCCGGAGCAGATGTCCAGCAGCCAGGCCTTGGGGATGGCCGACATCTCGTCGTGCTCGAGCACGGCTTGCATGACCTCGGCCAAAAAGACGTCGATGCGCTGTTCGCGATTCCTGATTTCCTCGACAAGTTCCCGGACATATTTGGCATGGGGGACCCGATTGGCCTCGTCGCGCCGCGAAATCCGCACCTCGTAGTCTTCGCTGCTGAACTTGCGGTGTTCCACCCAGGGTTTGGCC
>CAZSBQ010000372.1:0-2360 GCA_964604795.1 uncultured Victivallales bacterium
TACTGATCCAGGTACACCGCGAGCGCAACTTGTGCCTCATCGGCCCGCCGGCCTTGCTCCTGGGACTTGAGTTCACGCTCAATGCCGCTCAGCAGAATACGCCCTTCCTCGTGCTGTTTGATCATCAGCTCGATGATGGTAGAATCAACGCCCTGTTCACGCATGGCCGGGAAAAGCTCGTCTTCCTCCTTCGCATGGTGACAGCGGTCGGCGAAATTGCTGAAAAAGTCGTGAAACTTGGCAATGCGCTGCGCAGGCAGCGCGTCCCGCCGGCGCATGCTGCGGGCGGTTGTTTCTGCGGCACCGGCCATTTTCCGAATGATGCCGTGTTCCTTGCGCAGGATGTCGGTCGGATCCATGGCCGGTTCCCGGCTTTCTGCTGTGACTCCAAGTGAAGCGACCAGCGTGAGGGCGCTTGCGGCGGACAGGATAAACTGCGGCAGGTGTGTGTTCATTGTTTCTCCTTGCTGCTGGGATGGTTGTGCTCCATGCTCGCGCCTTGGGGCGACGCCGAGGGGGTTGCCGGCGGAGCGCCGACATCTATTTTGTCGCGCGACAGCTCCTCGGCGGTAGCCTCGCGGGCGACCGTGCCGTCGGGGAAATCGTAGGGTCCCGGATCCTCGTAGCTGTCGATGTTTTCACGAACCCGCAACACATTGGCCATGCCGCCCAGGACGGTGGCGCCGAATTGGAAGGTGCCGCCAAGCATGGGGATGCTGTTTTCGGGCAGCGGCATGCCGGAGCGCGTCATGTCCCTCATGCCGTCGGTGCCCATGGTCATGTAGCCGGGAATGATGTCGCTGATTTGCTCGTCGAGCTTGCCCGTATCAACGCCGATCATATTGGGGAAGTCATGCCCCATCTGGTTCATCGTGTGATGGGTCATGTGGCAGTGGAATAGCCAGTCTCCGGGGTTGTCGGCTACGAATTCGATGACCTTGGCCGATCCCACCTGCACGAGCACGGTGGTTTCCGGCAGCAGCTTCGACTTGTCGGCGGCCCAGCCGCCGTCGGTGCCGATGATCTTGAACGCGTATCCGTGCAGGTGAATCGGGTGATGGTCCATGGGGCTGAGGTTTCCGTAGCGCACCCAGACCTTGTCTCCGAGTTTGGCCACCAGGGGTTCCGTGCCCGGCATGGCCTTGCCGTTCATGGTGAGGATATTGAAATCTGTCATTTCGTTGGGATTTGGGCGCCGCGTATCCACCGCCACCTTCCACTCGTGCAGCATGATGGAGAAATCCCTGTCGGGGCGCTCCTCCGCCGGCAGCCGTTCATGCACGATGATCATGCCGGTCAGCCCCATGCCCTCCTGCGTCATCGAGTCGAAGTGGGGATGGTACATGAAGGTGCCCGCGTCCGGAAAGTAGAATTCGTAGACGAAGGTTTCTCCCGGCTGGATGGCGGGCTGGGTCAGGCCCGACACGCCGTCCATGCCGCAGGGCAGGAGGACTCCGTGCCAGTGCACCGACGTCTTGGCCGGCAGCTTGTTGGTCACATAGATGCGGACCTTCTCACCCTCGCACAACTCCAGCACCGGACCTGGAACGCTGCCGTTGTATCCCCAGGTGTCCACGGCAAGGCCCGGGGCGACTTCCTGGGTGATGGGTTCTGCGGTGAGGTGAAAAACACGGACACCGTCGACTATTCTGGATTCGGCGGTCGTCCCATTGGGCACAACGACGGGCGTGTAGTGCTCGCCGGGCTTGCCGGGAGGGAGCTGTTCCGCCTGCGCATCCGCCCAGGGGAGCTCCGGGTTCGGTTCCTCGGCCTCCTGCGCCCGCACTCCGGGGACGGCGAGAAAGGCGGCCAGCAGAGGCAGCATCAGGACGGCGGCGGGGCGAGTTGGCTGTAGGGTCGGTTTCATAGCAATCCTTTATGTCGAGTCAGTCTTTCCATGCGAAGATTAGTGGCCAGCGCCGCCATTCATGCCGCCGGGCGGCATACTCGCGGGCATATCCACGGCGCTCTCTCGCAGCAACCGGCCGTTCATAAGATGCTCGGCCTCCGCTCGCGCCATCCAATAGTTGCGCAGCGCGCTGATAAAGCCTCGGCGTACGCGCAGTTCCTCCTTCTTGGCGGCCAGCAGCTGAAAGACGCCAAGTTGCATGGCGTTGAAATGCAGCTGGGTCTCTTCGGTAAGTTGCTTCTGCAACGGCATCAGCTCGCGTTGGTACTGCGTCGTCTGCTCCCGAGCCGTGTTCAGCCGCTCCTGAGTAAGACGAATACCGGAGTCAAGCGCAAGTACCGTCCCCCGATAGGTCGCGGCGGCCCGTCGGACCCGGGCATCGGCGGCGGCCCGTTCCGCCTGCCCCCAGTCGAACAGGGGCACTGGAAATTCGATCATGGGACCGACCACC
>CAZSBQ010000373.1:0-2310 GCA_964604795.1 uncultured Victivallales bacterium
TGCCTTTGCCCGTGCCCCTGTCCGTGCCTTTGCCCCTGCCCCATTCGCGTGGATTCGCCAGATTCGCGGTTTAATTTCATGGGGGGTGCAGGGGGAACCACGTTTCCCCTGCCGAGGGTTTGGGGCGAGGAGCCCCAAAATCACAGACGGCTATTGTAAACAAAGACAAATAGTGATATACTTAGGGTATTCGACGGCAGGGCGACTCTCGGAGCGGTCTGCTTCGGGTGGAGCGAGTGGCAGCAAAAGCAACAGGAACGGAAGAAAGGAGGACTGGGCGTGATGAACTCTGTGTGGAAAAAAATGGCAAAGGCGGGTTGGACCGGGCTGGCGGCGGTGGCGCTGCTGAGCGGCTGTTCGACGACGCGCACGGGAACGGTGGAACCGGGAGAATCGGTCGTCCGAACGCCGACGATTCCGGACGAGGGCGTGGCGGGACAGTCCGAGATTCGGCATCTGAACATGAAGGTGGTCGCCCAGGCGGCGGACCAGGACGCCAAACAGGTGGTGGAACGGTTGCGCAACACCATCCAAGGGCGGCTGACCGCAGAGGGCTACACCATCGCGGACAGGCTGGTGGATGTCAGTCTGTACCTCGAAGCCGAAGCCAAGGTCTTCGACAAGTCGGGCAACTACTACGTCTTCGACGGCGAAGTGGAAACCGAGGCGAAGCTGGTGGTGGCGGGCAAGATGCTTGGAACCACCACGATCAATGCGCGCAGCGAGCGCAAGCTCGGACGCGCGGACGCACTGCGCGCGCTGGCCGAGGAACTCGAAGACGAAGTGGTCCCCTGGGTGCAGCAAACCCTGTCGGCAAACCAGGTTGGCCTGCGGTCCAGTCATGTGACGGTGACGGGCACGAAATGGACGAACAACCGAAGCATGTCGAACTACGCTAACCGCTTCGTGCGGCGGGTCAAGAAGATTCGCGGCGTCGTGGATGTGCGCGTGGTCGAGCAGGATTTCGCCGCCAAACGGCAGGTGTTCCGCGTGACCTATCAGCGCGACACCTTCCCCTCCGGCCTCATCAATCACCTGGCAACTCTCGATGATCTCGAATTCACCCCGGCACAGTAGACGCGAGCTTCAGTCTCAGAGTCTCAGGGGCGCTGCCCCCGAACCCCCGGCAAAGGGAGTTCCTCCCTCTGCACTCCCGACGGTTCGTTTTCGCGCGCGAAAACGAACCTGCTTGGGGGGTGCAGGGGGAACCACGTTTCCCCTGCCGGGTTTGGGCGGCGCCCAAGATAGACAACCAACAACAACAACAAGAAGGAATGATGGTATGAAACGGTTTCACTTTGCAGTCGGTTTGGTTTTTGTGATGGGGATGATGATTGCGCCGTGGTCACGGGCGGCGTACAGCGAATCGGTTCGGCAGGCCTTGCAGAAGGCGGTTGCGGACGCGCGGGAGTCCTTGGCGGACGCGTCGCTGCCGGAGGGCCGGACAGTATCGGTACTGGGCGTGCGCGGCGACCAGGACGGCTATGTCGAGGGCTTGCTGAAGAACGCGGTCACCTCGGCGGACATCCCCTATGTGGAGGGCGGCCAGGACCCGTTCTGGGACGCGGTCATGCGCGAGGTGGAGTGGGACGAGCGCAAGGAGGACATGCTCGATCCAGCGACCCTGAGCAAGTTCGGCAAACTCAAGTCAACCCAGCTCCTGCTCTACGGCACCGTCCGGGAAGTCACCGAAACGCCGCAGCGCGTCTACGTGGAACTGGAACTGCACCTGAGCAGCATCGAAACCAAGCAGCACGTCTGGGGCGGCATCTTCGCCCACCGCTTCTACCTGCCCGACACGGTCCAGGGACTGGTGGAACTCGACGCCGCCGTCCGCGCAACCCTCAAGGAGGCGGTCGCCGACGCATCCGCAACCGTCACGGCCTCGCCGAAACTGGGCGATGTCTCGACCGTCGCGGTGGTCCCCTTCGCCGGCGACATCGACGGTTATGTCAAGCAGCTTGCCGTGGACATGCTCTCGGACACCGAGCTGACGCCGCGCGAGCTGGATTTCTCGACGCTCTCCGAAGCCCGACAGGCCATGCGCGACACGCCCGACCGCGCCGACGCCATCCTGGTCGGCGCCGTGCGCGATCTTTCCCGCGAGCTGGTCGAGGAACTGCCGTTGAAGACCACGTACGAGGTCCGCGCCGAAGTGCAGTTGGCCATCCAGGACGCCGGCAGTCAGGATGTGCTCTGGAGTCAGACTGTCAGCGCCAAGACCGAGGACGTCGAGAAATCCAGCGCGGAGGAAACCGCCTGGGGCCTCCTCCGAAACCGTCCAATGTGGTTGGTCTACGCCCTCGGCGG
>CAZSBQ010000374.1:0-2305 GCA_964604795.1 uncultured Victivallales bacterium
TCTTCATCCGTGGGTCGGCTTTGCCATCCGTGGTACTCCCTCTTCATCCGCAAGAGGGTGCCGCCTTCGACGGGACACCCGGAGTTCCAGTGCCCGTCACGCCGGCTCGACGGAGTTTCGCTCTCCATCGGGAGGAATCACACCGCCCCCTTCCTCAGAAAGGAATTGCCCTGACCGCAGGATATTTACGGATTTCAGCGTACGGATTGCAATCCGGGCATTGCGGTGGCATTGTTCGCCTCTGCAACAGCCATTTCCCAATTCGTTCAATTCGCAGCAATCAGGATCCTTTCATGCTCAATCCCTCGCAACAGTCGGTGGTGGATTTTCGCGACGGCGCCGCGCTGGTGGTCGCCGGCGCGGGCACGGGCAAGACGCGCGTGCTGGTGCACCGGGCCGCAGCCCTGGTCCGGGACGGCGCAGCCGCGAACCGGCTGCTGATGCTCACCTTCACACGCCGCAGCGCGGAGGAACTCAAGCACAGAGTGGCGGAGCTGACCGGCATCGCCACCTTTCCCTGGTGCGGCACGTTTCACTCGGTCGGTGCGAAGCTGCTGCGCATGTACGGCGGCGCCGTCGGCATCCCCTCCTCCTTCTCCATCCTCGACCAAAGCGACAGCACCGACCTGTTCGGCCTGCTGCTGCGCGAAAACTACACCAAGGAGCAACGACGCGAGATGCCCTCCAAATCCGTGCTCGCCTCCATCAGTTCCTATCGGACCAACACCTGCCAGCCCCTGCAAAAGGTGCTCGACGAACGCTGGTCCCAATGGGCGCACCGCGAGGACGACATCGCCGAACTGGTCGAAGCCTACCGCGAGAGAAAACACGCCGCCCACTCCCTGGACTACGACGATCTTCTGGTCAAGTGGCACGAGCTGTGGACCCGGTCGCCCCGTGTTGTTCCTCCCCTCTTCGACTACATCATGGTCGACGAGTACCAGGACACCAATCGCCTGCAGGCCAAGCTGCTCGAATCCCTCAAGAGCGACACCGAAAACATGCTCGTGGTCGGCGACGACGCACAGGCCATCTACGGATTCCGCGGCGCAACCGTGCGCAACATCCTCGAATTCGGCGACATGTTCGAGTCCGTCAAGCCGTTCCGACTCGAACACAACTACCGAAGCACCGCCGAAATCCTCGACATCTCCAACGCCCTCATGGAGGATGCCGCCGAAGGTTTCGACAAGAACCTGGAAAGCCATCGCGGCGCCGGCGTCAAACCCCGCCTGGTCCCCTGTGCGGACGACTGGCAGGAGGCGGACGCGGTTGTCCACGCCATCGAGCAGCTCCAGGCCGTCGAGGGCATCCCCCTCGCCGAGCAGGCCGTTCTGATGCGCTCCTCCTTCCATTCGTTTCGACTGGAGATCACGCTGACCCGCCACGACATCGCCTACCGCAAGGTCGGCGGCCTTCGCTTTGCGGACTCCGCGCACATCAAGGACGCCATGGCCTACCTGCGATGCGCCGAGAATCCGCGCGACGAAAGCGCCTGGCAGCGAGTCTTCAGCCATCTCCCCGGCATCGGTCCGGTGACCGCCACCAAGCGGTTTCGCGAACTCATGCGCGCCCCCTCCGTGGCCGAAGGCATGAGCAACCTGAAGTTCCCCGCCAAAACCGAGCCCGAACTGGTCGACCGATTCCGGACCCTGTTTGCCGTCCTGCTGTCGCCCGATCCCGGCCCGCCCGCCGAGCAGATGCGCCGCGTCAACCAATTCTACATCGACCGCATGCCGGACTTCTTCGACAACTGGGAGGAGCGCAAGCGCGACCTGCCCATGGTCGAGGAAATGGCCGCGCGCTATGACAAGCGCGGTGATTTCCTCGACGACATCGTCGTCGGCGACGACTCCGTGGTGCGCTCGCGCAAGCACCAGGACGACCGCAACAAGCTCACCCTCAGCACCATCCACAGTGCCAAGGGGTGCGAATGGCAAGCCGTCCATATCGTTCACGCCATCGAGGGCGGCATCCCCGTGGTCAAACCGGACGCCGACGCCGAGCGCATCGAGGAGGAACGCCGTCTGCTCTACGTGGCCATGACCCGCGCCAAGGACCACCTGCGCATCCATGCCCCCATGAGCCGCATGTCCCGCGGGGCCAACCCCGTTCCGCAACACTGCCGACTCAGCCGCTTCCTCACCCCGCGCGTCCTTTGCCACTGCGAAGGCTGCGAGGAACTGGCGGAGAGCGAAAACTCCGATGAGCACTCGGACATGACCATGGATGGCGGACCCGCCGAAAACATCCCCGCCACCGAAGAGCTGGTCTACGACTACGACGACTGCAGCTGACCCAATCA
>CAZSBQ010000375.1:0-2299 GCA_964604795.1 uncultured Victivallales bacterium
GATCGTAACTGTCAGATTCGCCGTGACGGCGACAAATTTAAATTCCGCAGCGCTGTTCATGACCCACGTCACTTACTTTCTAGCTCGCAATATACTTTTATGCAACATTTTATATGGGGATGCACATCCCGCTCGGGAGGTATTGGAGGGCGGCGCGCGCCTGGCGCGGTGGAGGGCGAGACTCCGTCGAGCACCGCCGTTGTCGAATGGCGGGGCAGGCCGCCTGCATCGGAAACCCCGTCGCCTTCGGAGGAAACTCGGGCCGCCAGTGCCCACCACCCCGGCTCGACGGAGTCTCGCCCTCCAGCGGTGTGTGTGTGGGTGTGTGGGGCGGCGCGCGCCTGGCGCGGTGGAGGGCGAGACTCCGTCGAGCACCGCCGTTGTCGAAAATCATGCCCTGGATGGGGCATTTCACCGTAGCTCCGGACAACGTCCGGGGAAACGAGAAACCAAAAAAAAGAGCGCTGAAAGCGGTCCTCAATCTTTTTATCTGGCAACGTCTTGAGGTACCCTTGCAGGGCACGTCAACGACCAAGCCAAATCCCCGGGCGTTGCCCGTGGCTACGATGCAACAGGCATTCCAGGCCTTCGGAATCGGGGAAAACGACTTGAGTGGACTCAGTGTTGGCAACCCCCGCTCGACGGAGTCTTGCGGTCCAGGGGGGTGGGGCGCGCTTGCCCCGGCGGGGGGTGTCGCGTACTATTTGGGGTCTACGGATTCGCGTCCGCCTTTTGGACGGCCAGGATTTCGCCGTAGTAGATGCGGTGGAAGTCGTCGCCCGCGTAGAGATCGCGGATGGTCGGATCGAGGAACTGGGCGGGGTTCATGTCCTGCCAGTACATTTTGCGGCATTCGACGACCAGTTCGGCTTCTTCGTAGGCGGGGGCGGCAACGGCGGAGGCGGCCATGGGGGTGAGGTTGGTTTCGGCGATTTTGTCGCATTTGCGTCCGGACTTGCTGCCGAGCAGCAGCAGGTCGTCCCGGTAGGATTCGGGGAAGGCGCAGAGCGTGAAGGTGTCGAACGCCTCGGTGTACTCGAAGGTGTGTCGTGTGGGGCGGACGACGATTTGCGCGAAGGGGCGGCGCCACATGGTGCCCAGGCTTCCCCAGGCCACGGTCATGCAGTTGAATCCTTCCTTGCCGTAGGCGCCGGCGCTGAGCAGCAGCCATTGGTCGTTCCACAGCGCGTGCGGGGATACGGTCAGTGCGGCGGGGGGAAGAGTTGTGCGGTGCATCGTTTGCTTCTCCTTTTTCGGTTTTTTTCGGGGCGTAGTCCCAATACCATAACCGGCATTTGCCGGATATGCACGCACAGATGCTCGAAATGCGGTTACATTAAGCGCTGTCGAACGAGCAAGTCAACGCACACGCACCCAAGGTTTGTCCAATGAATTCCTATCTGCCCGTGACGGAAGATGTGTACTGGATTGGCGTCAATGACCGCCACACCACGTTGTTCGAGGAGCTGTGGCCGCTGCCGCGAGGGGTCAGCTACAATTCCTATCTGATCGTGGACGAGAAGATCGCTATCGTCGAAACGGTGAAGGCGCTGGGCGGGGAAACGTTTCTCGACAAGATTCGCGCGGCGCTGCCGGCCGGCCGCAGTCCCGATTTTCTGATTATCGACCACATGGAGCCGGATCACTCGGGGAGTATTCGCCTGCTGCGAGACGTCTATCCGCAGATGAAGATCGTCGGCAACGAAAAAACCATGGGATTCCTGCGCGATTTCTACGGCGTGACGGACAATCTGCACGTGGTGAGCGACGGCGACGAGCTGGATTTGGGGCGGCACAAGCTGCAGTTTTATCTGACTCCCATGGTTCACTGGCCGGAGACCATGATGACCTACGACGTCACGGACCTGATTCTGTTCTCCGGAGACGCGTTCGGCGGCTTCGGCGCCCTGACCGGCGGAATTTTCGACGACGAGGTCGACATTGAGTATTTTGAGGACGAGATTCTGCGCTATTTTTCGAACATTGTCGGCAAGTACTGCAGCACGGTGCAGAAGGCTATCCAGAAGTTGAGTGGGCTGGACCTGGGGATTATCGCCCCGACGCATGGCCCGGTCTGGCGCGATCACCCGGAGGAGATTGTTCGGCTCTACGACGCTTGGAGCCGGCACGAGGCGGAGGAGGGGGTCGTGATGGTGTACGGCAGCATGTACGGCAATACCGAGCAGATGATGGAGTCCGTGGCCAACGGGTTGGCCGACGGGGATTTGTCGCGCGTGCGGATTCACAGCGTGTCCTGCACGCACCTGTCCTACCTGATTCGCGACGCGTGGCGGTTCCG
>CAZSBQ010000376.1:0-2271 GCA_964604795.1 uncultured Victivallales bacterium
TCCTTGGAATGCGGGGTGCGAATTTGTCTTGTTTTTGGTGTTTCGTGTCCAATTACTCAGGTGGCAAGCGTTTGTTGCCCAATAATCTGAAACAATAGTAACAGCCTGATACCGTCTTTCAATCCCCGATGAAGGAACCACTCGATGAACATCGACCTGCGACATATCGAAACCGGGCACGAAATTCCCGGCGAGGGCTACTGCGACCAGCCATACGTGGTCGGCAACAGCGACGGCAGTTGGACCTGCACCATGACCACGGGCGTCGGTCATGAAGGGGCGGGCGGACAGCATGTGGTTGCGACCATCAGCCACGACCAGGGCAAGACCTGGAGTGAGTTGCACGACATCGAGCCGGCCAGCGGACCGGAGGCGTCGTGGGCCATGCCGCTGCGCGTGCCGGAAACCGGGCGCATCTACGCGTTCTACACCTACAACAAGGACAACCAGCGCGAGGTGAAGACCGTTGACGGCGGCACCTTCACACGCGTCGATTCGTTCGGCACCTACGCCTACAAGTACAGCGACGACGGCGGGCGTACCTGGTCGGAACGGCGCTACGAGATTCCCATGCGTCTGTTCGAGTGCGACCAAAACAACGCATACGGCGGTGATGTCCAGTTTTTCTGGGGCGTGGGCAAGCCGTTCATCCATCGTGGCGCGGCGTATGTTGTCGCCTGTAAAGTCGGCGGTTTTGGCCCCGGCTTCTTTGTTCAGAACGAAGGCGTGCTGTTCCGCAGTGCGAATCTGCTGTCCGAACCCGATCCGGCGAAGCACGAGTGGGAGACACTTCCGGAGGGGGACGTGGGATTGCGAACTCCGCAAGGCGGCGGCCCGATCGCCGGCGAGTTCAACGCCACCCCGATGAACGACGGTTCGCTCTACGGCACGTTCCGCACCATCGACGGCTTCAGCTGCCACGCCTACAGCCGCGACGACGGCCGCCACTGGGACATCGACTGGATGACCTACACCCTCGGCGGGCGGCGCGTCAAGAACCCGCGCAGCGCCAACTTCGTGCGCCGCTTTTCCAATGGCAAGTACCTCTACTGGTTCTGCTTCAACGGCGGCGAACCGCTGGCCAGGTGCGACGACGCGGCGTCGTGGGTCGCCTATGAACACCGCAACCCCATCTGGATGTGCGGCGGCGTCGAGATCGACGGGCACATCCATTGGTCGGAGCCGGAGATCATCCTCTACGACGACACGATCGGAAATCGCATCAGCTATCCGGACTACATCGAGCAGGACGGACGCATCTTCATCACCGAGACGCAGAAGGAAATCGCCCGCGTGCATGAACTCGACCCGCGCCTGCTCGAAGCCATGTGGAACCAGCACGAGAACCGGACGTTTGCCACTGACGGGCTGGTGATGGACCTTGAAGGCGACGCCTGCGCCAACGGCGCAACGGTGGATGTGCCCGAACTGCCGCGCCTTCACAACCGTAGTTCGAGCTACGTGGATGCCGACACCGGCGCCACGCTCGGCGACAATGCGCCAAAAGCCGTGGAACACCGCGGCGGCTTCGCCCTGGAACTGCGAGTGCGCTTCGACAACCTCGATCCATGGCAGATTCTCTTCGACAGCCGCGCCGCCGACGGGCGCGGCATTCTCGTCCAGCTCACAGACCGCGGCACGCTCAAGCTGCACATCATCAGTCGCGCCTGGGGCTCACCTGGATCGCGAACTGGAAACGGGTGGACGGAAGCGGCCTGCGAATGCGACACGGATCTGCTGCGGCCCGGCATCGACCATCAGATCATGTTCATCGTCGACGCCGGCCCGAAGGTCATGTCCGTCGTGGTCGATGGCGTACTCTGCGACGGCGTCGACGACCGGCAGTTCGGATGGAGCCGATTCCATCCGGACCTGCTCGACGCCAACGGCGCGAAGCAGGCGACACTCGCGCCGACCCTGAACGGGACGCTTTCAACACTGCGCCTCTACAACCGGCCGCCGCTCACCAGCGAAGCAGTCGGCAACTGGCGCGCGGACAACCCCCGGCAAACCGCATGAAACTTCCCATCGACTACCTGGCCCACCCGGAAACCGACGCGCGACTGCGAAAACATCTTGGCGCCGCCACCGAAAACGAACTGCTCGACGCGCTGCACTGCGACTTCTTCTTCGACAACATCCGGCAGCTGTGCGATCTGGCGCATTCCCACGGGCTCCGGGTCATGATGCATTCGTGCGGCGCGATCAGCGAGCTTGACCCTGTCCAGAAAGGGTTTTGTGCCCCCGCCGACCTTGCGTCGGTGGAGCAAG
>CAZSBQ010000377.1:0-2271 GCA_964604795.1 uncultured Victivallales bacterium
AAGAGTTCTGCATTCACCTCACTCCAGTTCGGCGAGCCAGGTTCGGGCGGAGGCGTCGCTGGGCATGCGCCAATCACCGCGCGGGGACAGACCGACGGTGCCGACTTTCGGGCCGTCGGGGACGCAGGAGCGTTTGAACTGCTGACTGAAGAAGCGTTTGATGAAGACCGTCAGCCAGGAGCGCAGCTCATCGCGCTCGTAGCGCGCGCCGAATGCGAACTCCGCAAGCGCGAGGATTTTGCGCGGGCCGAAGCCGCAGCGCACGGTGTTGTACAGAAAGAAGTCATGCAGCTCGTAGGGACCGATGGTCTCCTCGGTCTTCTGGGCGATCAAACCTTGGTCGTCGGCGGGCAAAAGCTCGGGGGAAATGGGCGTTTCCAGCACATTTTGCAGCACTCCGCGCACATCGTCCCGCTCCCAGTGATCGGCGACGAACTCGACCAGGTAGCGCACCAGTGTCTTGGGAACGCCGCAGTTGACCGAGTACATGGACATGTGGTCGGCGTTGTACGTGCACCAGCCCAGCGCCAGTTCGGAGAGATCGCCGGTGCCGACGACCAGACCGCCCAGCTGATTGGCCTTGTCCATGAGAATTTGGGTGCGCTCGCGCGCCTGGGTGTTTTCGAAGGTGACGTCGTGCGTTGTTTCGTCGTGCCCCAGGTCCTTGAAGTGCTGTCGGCAGGCATCGCGGATGTCGATGGTCTCCAGCGGAATGCTCAACGCGTCGCAGAGCCCCTGGACATTGCCGAGAGTCTGCTCGGTGGTGCCGAATCCGGGCATGGTGATTGCGTGGATGTCCTTCAGCGGCAGTTCGAGCCGCGCGAACGCCTCGGCCGTCACCAGCAGAGCCAGGGTTGAGTCCAGCCCGCCGGACAGTCCCAAAACTGCCTTGGAAATGCCGGCGGCCTCCAGGCGCGTGGCCAAGGCTGTGCTTTGGATCGCAAAGATTTCGCGGCATCTCTCTTCGCGACAAGCGGTGTCGGCGGGCACGAACGGCGTGGCATTGATGTCGCGGTGAACGGGATCGGCGGCGCGTTCGGTAACTTCGAAGGAGATGCGCCGCGGCTGCGGACACCGCAGTCCGCAGCGCGCGGCATTCTGCGCGAAGGTGAGATTCTGCAGCCGCTGATTGCGCAGCTGCTCGAGGTCGATGTCCGCCACCTCTACGTGCGGAGTCCGCACAAACCGTTCGCCGTCGATCAGCGTGCGTCCATTCTCGGCCACAATCGCGTGCCCGCCGAAAACCAGATCAGTCGTGGACTCCCCCGGTCCGGCGGCGGCATAGACATATCCGCCCATGGTGCGCGCGGACTGCTGACGAATCAAATCCCGGCGGTAGTCGGCCTTGCCGACCAATTCGTTGCTGGCCGACGGATTGGCGATGATCAGCGCACCCGCCATAGCCAACTCCGAACTGGGCGGCACCGGCGCCCACAGATCCTCGCACAACTCGATGCCGAACACTCCCCCCGTTGCGGAGCTCGCAAACAGCAGATCGGTGCCGAACGGGACCGGATTCGCGGCCGCGTCCGGTTGCGGAAGCTCCACCGTGTCGCTGACCGCATCCGGTCCGACGCTGAACCAACGGTGCTCGTAGTACTCGTTGTACCCCGGCACGTAGGACTTGGGGACCACTCCCAGCACTCGCCCGCCCTGCACCACGGCCGCGACATTGAACAGACGCCCGTCGACTTCCAGAGGGAGGCCGACCACGAACACCGGCGGCAGTTCCGAGGTGCGGTGGGCGAAGGTGCCCAGTCCGCGACGGGCGGCATCGAGCAGCGTCCGCTGCTGAAACAGCTCGCCGCAGGTGTAGGCGGTCAGCGACAGCTCGGGGAAGACCACCAGGTCGCATTCATGCTCCGCCGCTTCGCCGGCCAAGTCGACCAGGGACGCCACATTCGCCGCGACATCCGCAACCCGCGTGCGCGGCACGGCCGCTCCGACCCGAAACCAACTCAATTCTCCGATCATAATCGCTCCAAAAAAAATGGCATGCGGATTCAATTCAGCGTGAAAAAGCGGTATGTTTGGGCACCGACAGTGTAGACCACATGGCGCTCGACGGTCAGTTCGGGATAGCGGCGCTGGAGATCGTCCGCGTAGGCGTTGACCTGCTCGGCGTCCTCGGCGCGCGGCTCTGACCAGCCGACAACGCCGAGCCGCTCGCCATCGGTGCGGGAAAAGTGCTTGAATTCAATCATTGCGGCTCGGTTCTCGAACGGAGTGCCCGCGCGCCCGACGGCCTCCCAGTCGCTGCGCCCGCTTGGG
>CAZSBQ010000378.1:0-2233 GCA_964604795.1 uncultured Victivallales bacterium
ACGGTGCGGGACTACGCCTGATGGACCTCTGTCGTTTGCGGGTTAAGGATTTGGACTTCGACAACGGCCTGATCATTGTCCGCCAGGGCAAGGGGGACAAGGACCGCGCAACGCTGCTCCCGGACCGCGTCGTGCCGGGGCTTCGGGCGCATCTGGAACAGGTGTGGGAGCTGTTCCGAGCGGACCGTGCGGCGGGTGTCGGTCCGGTCTACCTGCCGGATGCGCTTGCACGCAAGTATCCGAATGCGGGAACGGAGTGGAAATGGCAGTGGGTGTTTCCGTCTTCGAAATTGTCGACGGATCCGCGGGCGGGTGTGACGCGGCGGCATCACATCGACTCGTCCAGCATCAACAGGGCCGTTCGCGACGCGGCACGGAAAGCGGGGTTGACCAAGCTGGTCAGCCCGCACACCCTGCGGCACAGTTTTGCCACGCATTTGCTCCTGCAGGGCACGGATATTCGCCAGATTCAGGAGTATCTGGGACATGCAAAGGTCGAGACGACGATGATCTACACTCACGTGGTGCGGGAGTTGAGTCCGCAGGCGGGCAGTCCGCTGGACCGGTTGGGGTGCGGGGACGCATGAGCTCGGAAGCGGATGTGCGATTTGCCGGGACGGGCGCGGGGGCCGCGCCCGGTACTTTCTGCCCGAAGGCAATACTACACCACGGAATCTTCCGTGAGACCAAGAGTTCTGTGTTGACGTACGGATGCCATTTGGGTTGCAGAGAAGTTCACAACAGGCAGGGATGCCCGTTGATACTGAAGCCATTGCGAACTCAACTGACCGAATCCAACCAAATTCTGCGGACATAGTCTGGGCACCTGTTCAGAATCCGAAGATGTTGATGAGCAGCATTTCGAGTTGTTCCTCGAGCATCTCGTAGGAGTGGAGATGAATCCGAAGGATGGGCGTCGCCGTTGCCAGATGGAATCGTCAATCATGACGGGAGGGCCTCATTCGTTGCCGAGATTGCCGACATTGATGCGAGCGCGGGTCACTTTTCGCCGGAGTCGGTCTCGGAGGGCTCGCGCCATTCGCCATCCGGCGCTGCGCACCCCGGGCGCATTCCAGACAAGCCGCAGGTGTGCTGCGGCATCCGCGCCGAGGGAGTCCTTGAACTGGGTCAGTGTATAGTGAGGGGAGCCGCCCAGGTTGGCATGCAGCGGTGCTCCCCACAGTTCGCGCCAATGCAGACTGGCGTTCCAGTAGAGGGCGGGGACGATGCTGTTTCCGCCGGCCTTCTCGTTGTATCCGCAGCGCCAGAGATAGAGCGTCCGGTCCTCCTTGCTGAGCAGCACGATGACGGCCGCCTGGAGAGTTCCCTCCCGGTCCCGCGCCCCGTACACTCCCGCCACCTCGTTGGCGATCATCCAGTCCAGACGCTGCTTCAGGTCTCGGTCCCATTGGGGTGCGGGGACCCAATCGAACTTCTGCATGAGGTCGCGGTAGACGGGGATGAAATCGGCGGCGGCGGTTTCGGGCGGCAGGGGTGCGAACTGATAGCTTTCGCCGGCGCGCCGGATCAGCCGGCGGCGCTCGCGGTTCATGTTGCCGAACAGTTCGTCGGGGGATTCGAAGTCCCAGATGTGGGTGTAGATGGTCTGCACCTGCCACCCCGCATAGTGGGGGCCGCGGGCATCCCTGAAGCGGGGGTGGGCTTCGGATTCGATGAGGTGCAGCCGGCGGCCGTGGTCCTCGGCCATGCCGCGCAGCACTTCGAGGCGCTCCCGTGCGAAGTGAACCGAGCCGGACTCCAGCTCGGGAGCGAGCATGGGCCCCGCGTAGAACAACTCGAAATAGGTGGACGCGCGCACGCCAAGCCGTTCAAGATAGGGGAGAGCCCAGCCGCCGCGCAGGCTGCCGTCGGAGGCGAATGCGCACGCGCGTCGGAACCTCACGCCGATGGAGTCGGTTTCCTCCAGCATGCGCAGGCAGTCGCTGCGGAGGAAGCGATTGGCGGTCGGGGATTCGGCGACCAAGGCGTCCCACGCCGAATTGTCGGCTTCCCGGACGCATCGAAATTCCAGTTTCTTCGAGGGTTTTGCGGCCATTTTCCGTCTCCTTCCGGCTGGAACTCTATTCGAACCAGGGGCGAAATTTGAGAGTGTACCTGAGGTTGCTGTCGCGTTCGCCGAGCGGTTTGGCGGGCACTCCGCCGACGATGGCGTAGGGGGGCACGTCTTTGGTGACCACGGCGCCGGCGGCCACGACCGCGCCTTCGCCGACGG
>CAZSBQ010000379.1:0-2207 GCA_964604795.1 uncultured Victivallales bacterium
CCGGCGCCCCGACGGCCCGAGGGGGGGGACGGGCGCGGAGGCCGCGCCCGGTACTGGGTAGGGGGCGGGCACTCCGGCTCGACGGGAGTCTCGCCCTCTCATGGGTCGGGACCAATTCGATCCCCATCGGAACGGGGATGGCTGCTTTACGGTTTTCGGTTGATTCGTGCGGCGGCGAAGGCTGCGCCGAAGCCGTTGTCGATGTTGACGACGGTGATGCCGGGCGCGCAGGAGTTGAGCATGCCCAGGAGGGCGGCCACACCCTGGAACGAGGCGCCGTAGCCCACGGAGGTGGGAACCGCGATCACCGGCCGCGAGACGAGGCCGCCGACGACCGAGGGCAAAGCGCCCTCCATGCCGGCGGTGACGATGATGACTTCGGCCGATTCGAGCTGCTCCCGCACGGACAGGATGCGGTGCAGTCCCGCGACTCCGACATCGAAGACGCGCTCGACCAGGTTGCCCATGACTTCGGCGGTGCAGGCCGCCTCTTCGGCGACGGGGATGTCCGTGGTACCCGCACTAACGACCAGGATGGTGCCCCGGCCGCAGTCGGTTCGATCGCGTTGCAGGTAGGCGGTCCGGCCCTGCTCATTGTATTGCACGTCCGGATTCAGCTCGCTGAGCACGCGCGCCTGTTCGGGTGTGGCGCGGGAGGCAATCACGTTTTTGTGGGTTTGGAACAGGTGTTCCGCTGCGCAGCGCAGCTGATCGGGGGTTTTGCCGGGGCAGTAGATGACTTCGGCGAAGCCGATGCGGTCTTCGCGCTGCAGGTCCGGAGTGACGGATGCGGTGGTCATGTGCTGGTTCCTTCGTCGGGTGCCGCTCGGCCTGCGGCCAGCATAATTCGGCGCAGGGAGACGCCGGTGGTTTCGGCGAGTTGGCGGCAGGACTCGTATTCCGGGATGGTTTCCGGTCCGTCGGGGCGTTGGACCTGTTTGCCGTCCACGGTTCCCCAGGGGGTTTGCAGCCGGACCGCCGAACGCTCCAGAATATAGCGCCGCACCGGGAAGGCGCGCGCCCCGATGGTGCCGGATTCCCGGAGCAGGGCGTCCGCGCCGCCGGGCAGGCGCTCGCCGTCGAACAGAGCCTCCAGGCGAGTGCCGATCCGCCCCTTTTTCATGGTGACCGGCAGCAGCAGAACGTCGCGCGCGCCGAGTCTACGCAGTTGCTCGGCAACATGCGCGATGCGCTCCGGGGTATCGTCGTCCAAGTCCGCCTGGAGGATGTTCAGAATTTCCGTGTCTGGATCGGTTTGGCAGAGGTAGGCGCGGATGACGTTGGGGACTTCCGCCAACTCGCGTCGGCCGTGCCCCGTGCCGCAGCGCAGCATTCGGATGGGGAGCATTTCCCAGGAACCCTGGCTTAGGGTCGTCAGAATCGCTGCGCCGGTGGGGGTCGTCAGTTCGGCGTCGACCGGCAGGCGGACCATGCGGTGCCCCTCGAGAAGCTTGACTGTGGCCGGGGCAGGCAGCGGCAGCAGGCCGTGGGCGCACTGCACCGTGCCGCGACCGGTTTTGCAGGGGGTCGAGTACACGGCGTCCACGTCCAGAAGGTCCAGGGCGATGCAGACTCCGAAAATGTCCACGATGGAGTCCACTGCGCCCACTTCGTGAAAATGCACCTCGTTCGGGGCGATGCCGTGGACCGCCGCCTCCGCCTCGGCCAGGCGCTGGAAGATGCGGCGTGCGCGGTCCCGACTGCGCTCGGAGAGGTCCCCCGTCTCGAGCAGCGCCAGAATTTCAGGCAATCGCCGGCCGTGGACGTGTTCATGCTCGTGCCCGTGTTCGTGCTCGTGCTCATGTTCATGCGTGTGTTCGTGGCTGTGCGCGGCTTCCCGCCCGTGTTCATGTCCGTGCCCGTGCCCGTGCCCATGCCCGTGTTCCTCCCCTCGCTCCTCGCCGTGGCCGTGCGCGCCGCCGTGTTCATGTTCGTGTTCGTGGCTGTGTTCTGTTGCGTGGCTTTCTCCGTGTTCATGCTCGTGCTGCTCGCCGTGTACGCGGACATCGCAGAAGCCGGCGGTGATTTTGCGGTCGTCCTGCCTGCGCTCGAATTGTAGGTCGAACTCGTGCATTCCGGTGCTGCGGATTTGGCGGACGACCTCGTCGGGATCGGCGCCCAAGTCCAGGAGTGCGGCCAGGATCATGTCGCCTGCGGCGCCGCCGACGGGATCGAAGCAAAGCGTTGGCATGGGATCAGGTTCCTTT
>CAZSBQ010000380.1:0-777 GCA_964604795.1 uncultured Victivallales bacterium
GCTGGCCGGGGTGCCCCAACCCCACAGATCAGGAAATCTCGTTTGGCAAACCAAAAACACCGCGACCGCGAGGCCTTCATTCGAGAACTGCGCGTGGCCGCCGCCGTCAAGTTGCACGAATCCGAGCAGGTAAGCCAAGGCCGGGCCGCCGAGATCGCCGGCTTGTCGAGAGCCGAGTTCATCGACGCCTTGGGACGCTACAACGTCAGCCCCTTCCAGCTCACCGCCGGCGAATTGATTGCGGAGGTCGAGAATGCCTGATTGCTGGGTGGTCAATGCCTCGCCCGTCATAGCGCTCGCAAAGGTAGGGCATCTTGACCTGCTCGACGCGGACGCACCATGCATCGTTCTGCCTCAGCCGGTGGCCGACGAAATCCGACACGGACCCGATGGCGATCCTGCGCGACAGGCACCGGACAATGGCTGGGGAGGGAATCCCGTGACTGCGGCTCCGGACCCCCTCGTTGTGGAATGGGGATTGGGCGCAGGTGAAACTGCCGTACTCAGCATTGCTCGCCGCAAGCACGCGTTGGCGGTCATTGACGACGGTGCCGCGCGCGCCGCCGCACGGGCCATCGGAATTCCCTCACGGATACCGTAGTATGTTTGATGTTGTGCTTGTACGCGAGCGTATTGTCAGAGTTGGACAGCCCAAGATGTCCCGCCAAATCCAGTGGCCGGAGAAAAAAAACCATGCGGGACGCAGTGGAGGGCAAGACTCCGTCGAGCCCCGCCGTCGGACGAACGGAAGGGCAGGCCGCATGCACCCGAAAGTAC
>CAZSBQ010000380.1:787-2198 GCA_964604795.1 uncultured Victivallales bacterium
CACGGCCGCAACAGGGCGCGGAGGCCGCGCCCTCTACAAGGTACAGGTCGGCGCCCCGACGACCCCCGGACGGGACACCCGTCGGAGTTCACACTTTAGTGTGCCGCCCGGCAACCCATGAAGACATGCTGAAGCATGAACTCCAACAAACGCCGGCCCTCGCAACAGCGTCCTCCATCGCACCAACCGGAGACACACCCAATCATGGAAATGGTGTCCTACAGCGCATTGGATCTAAACTATGTGTGACAAACGGACCATCGCGCACTACGACGAGCACGCCGAACAACTGGCGGACAGCTATCACTCCGCCGATGTGGGTCGACTTCATGCGCGCCTGCTGGCGGCCTTCCCAACGCACTCGACATTGCTTGAACTGGGATGCGGAGCCGGTCGTGAAACGGCCTTTCTGCTCAACAACGGGTTCGACATCCGCGGCGTCGATGCGAGCGCGGCCATGCTGAGCGCCGCACGAGCGCGGCATCCCGAACTCGAAGAGCGCCTCCACCAAACCTCTCTGCCTGCTCGTCTTCCCTTCCCGGACCGCTCATTCGACGGCGTTCTGGCACTTGCGGTGCTCATGCATCTTGCGCCCTCCGTAATCGTGGATACATTTGTGGACGTCGCGCGGCTTCTGCGTCCCGGCGGAGTGTTCTTCGTTTCCGTCCCCCTTGCTCGAGATGATGTCGGCACCGATTCGCGCGACCCGAAGGGACGGCTGTTTACCATGCTGACCGCAGCCGAGTGGCAGAACCGTCTCTGCCAGGCCGGCTTTGAAACGAGCGACACACACACTGACCCGGACACCTTGAACCGTTCCGGCATCCGCTGGCTGTCACTGATTGCGCGACTCCCCCAAGCCAAACATAGCGGCACCGCCGCAACCCCCGTGTGATTTTACGCCATGAGCGATCCGATCATCTACAACAAATTGGTGCGCGACCGAATCCCGGCGATCATCCGAAAAGAGGAGAAAAACCCCTGCTACTCTCACCTTTCCACCCAACACGAACGCATCGACGCCTTGCGGATGAAGCTGCTCGAGGAATCCCACGAGCTGTTCAGCGCAGAGTCGCACGAAAGCTTTCTCAAAGAAGCAGCGGACGTGCTCCAAGTCGTTCAGCAACTTGCGAGCGAACGCGACATTCCCTGGGAAACCGTCCTTGACGTCCTGGCCACTCGCAACAATGAACGCGGCGGATTTCTGGACGGCATCTTTCTTCACGCCGTCTGGAACGAGCATCCCCCGGACAATCGGCCGAATGCGGACAAAACACCGGCAACGCCCAGATTGCTCACGCCGGAATCGGAGGAGAGCACAGTAGACGTCATTTGTCGCGAACTTCGCAATTCGAACACCTGTCGAATCGCCACCGCCTTCTGCACGCGGGGCATGCTCAATCTGCTTGTA
>CAZSBQ010000381.1:0-2194 GCA_964604795.1 uncultured Victivallales bacterium
CAGCCGGTGGTTCATTGGGACCGAACGTGGCACTGGCTTTCAGCCGGTGCGTGTGATGTTGAATGAACATGCCGCGCGGGAACCGGAACCCACTGCACGCGGGGCAATTTGACCAGAGGACCGCCTTGGCGGGAATAGAGTTTCACCGCTCCGCCTAAAAGGTAGAGCCACGAACTTCAGCAGCAATCCGGAGGGGGGGGATTGGATTACTCCATGGGGAATTGCGGTGTTGGGGAGTCCGCGGGGTACCCCAGTTCCGAGCGCAGGCGGGTGATTTTTTCCGAGTTTGCGATCACGCGCCAGAGTCGGCGGTTGGGGCGCGGGTGCTGTTTGGGTTTGTGGACCTTCAGGGAGCGAATGCGCTCGCCGCCGTCGTCGCTGCCCCATTCCCAGGAATAGTCGTCGGGGGGGGTGTAGGAGTCCACGCCGCCGGTCCATTGCGAGCCGATGAACCGAAACAGCTCCGCGGTCTCCGCAAACGGGTTTTCCAAAAGGTCCTCGTATCGGACCTGGCGGACCTGCTCCGGCTGTTGATTGACCAGGCCAAGCAGGTTTTCGGTGACCGGCGCCCAATAGCAGTCCGCGAGCCAGCGATTGCATACGCCCCCCAAGTATTGCGCCCAGCGTCCGAACATCATTTTTTTCAGGGATGCGACCGTGTCGTACACGTCCCGCACGAGTGCGATTCCCCTGACGTGCTCGACGGCGGGCAGTTTGGGGTAGAAGCGCACCTCGTGATACCATGCCGGACGCTTGAGCACAACAATCGGTTCGGTGCTCAGCTCTGCGAGACGGCGCAGTCCCCTCAATCCCTTGTAGCGCTGGAAATTGGTTTCGGGAAGGTCCGAAACATCCGGCGGGACCGCCAGCAGCGCCTTGAGCAGGGTCGAGCCCGACCGCATAGCCGAGCAGATCAGCACCACCTCCTTTTCGCCGCGGAGCACCGGGTGGTCGCCGTCGCCCTCTTCGGTTTTGGCCGGGATGGTCATGCGTTCATCTCGTCATCGCACATTTGCGGAGTCCGCAACCTTTTTTTCAGTCGGGGATGGCTGTGCTTGTTGCTCGGCCGGCTTCATTGACGTACCATAATACAAAACGATGGCCGCAGTCATCAGAGCCGCGCCTGTTGCCCGCAGCGCCAGCCGTCCCTTGCCGGTGGGGGCATCCAGGTGGCGAATGCCCGCACGCAGAATCAGCGCGGTGAGTCCCACGCTTATCAGCCCGCGGCTGGATTGCAGCATGTTGCCGAAAATCACGCCGACGGCGGCAAATGCGGCGAACATGAAACACATGCCCAGCAGCCAGCTCGCCGCATACGGCGCGGCGTGCCGATGAACGCCGGGCACCCGAAACGCCTTCATCCGCAGCGCCAGGACCACCCCGACGATCCCGCATAGGGTGTAGGTGGCTGACACGGCAAGCAGGGTCGGCGCACTGGATGCTCCCTCCAGCTTCCCAATCAGCAGCGGGATGCACAAATCCGAGCCGCAGTATCCCAGGCACGTCAACAGGATCAGCGCCAAGGTGCCAAGCTCGGGCAGACTGGTCGGCGGCGAAACCAGAAAAACCGCCGCCGTGCACAGCGCGATCGCCGCCCAGGCCGTCGCCGGCAGCGGCTGTTGGAGAAGAACCGTCGAAATCAGTCCCAGCAACGGAATCTTCAGTCCCAGCAGAGGAGCGACCACCGACGAGTCCGTGCGTTTCAGATTGACAAACAGCAGCCACTGCGCCGTCAGATAGAATCCCGCCGTGCCGACCAACTCCCAGCCGTACTCGGAAAACGGCGGCAGCGGCCCGTCCAGCAAAAACGGCAGCGCCAATACCGCCACCAACCCCATCTGAGCACTGCCCACCGCAAACAGCAGCTGTGAACTGGGGCGGCACTTGACGAAGAAATGCTTGGAGAACACATAGGACAACGCCTGAAACAGCGCCGCGGAAAACCCGAAGGCAATCCCCAATGGAACTGTGAACATGCTTACCATCCCTCCGTTTGCCGCAGGGCTTCGTGGAGCACGATGGCGACTGCATTGGCCAGGTTGTGCGTGCGGGCGTGCTCGCCGGGCATGGGGATTGTGCGCATGTTCTCCGCGTACTGCTCGTGAATGGCCTGGGGCAGCCCGCCGGTTTCGTTGCCGAACACCAGCCAGTCGCCCGCGCGGAACGCGGTTTGATAGATGGTTCGCTGCGCGTG
>CAZSBQ010000382.1:0-2183 GCA_964604795.1 uncultured Victivallales bacterium
TCATTGAGCCTGCGCATTCTCGGAACAACAGCTCCGCCTAAAAGGCAGAGCCACGATATGTCCACGGGATTTGGTCATGAGGTCCAGGGGGCGGGCGGCGGGGCGGCGAGTGTGTTCAGGAAGGGGGTTCCCAGGGTTTGTTCCAGGGTGTCGGCGAGGCGGTCGAAGTGTTCGCCCTCGATGTGAGGGGTGGCCAGGGCGTCCGGGGGGATGGATTTGCGTCCGCACAGCCAATTCCACAGGCTCTGGCGAAGGGTGGCATCATCGAAGAAGCCGTGGACGTAGGTTCCGAAGACGAGCCCGTCCGAGGACACGGCCCCGCCCGGTTCCTGCGCGTCTTCTCGTTGGCGTCGGATGATGGTCAACGGCGGCACGGTGTCCGAGTGCTCGCGTGTGCGGCCGGCATGGATTTCGTAGCCGCGGAATTCGACCGGCGTTTCGCTGAAGGGGTAGGCGGATGTTGTGGTTCCCGAGACTTGGGCCAGCTCTTTGTCGGGGGCCATTTCGGTGGTCAGGGGGAGCAGACCGAGTCCGTCCGTGGTTCCCGGGGGGCCTTCGACAGCATGGGGATCGCGCACTTCCTCGCCGAGGAACTGGAATCCGCCGCAGACGCCGACGACGGGGGTGCCTGCTTGTCGAGCCTTGCGGACGGCGCGGGTCAGGCCTTCGCGGTGCATCCATTCCAGGTCCGCCCGGGTGTTTTTGGTGCCGGGGATGATGATGAGATCGGGGGAGGCCAGTTTGTCGGCGCGTTGGACGTAGCGAAGGCCCACTCCGGCGTCGTTTTCCATGGCGAGGAAGTCCGTGAAGTTGCTGATGCGGGGCAGGCGGATGACGGCGATGTCCAGGACGGCGTCTTGGTTGCTGCCGCGTGTTTCGAGTCCCTGGGAGTCCTCGTCCTCGATGCGCAGGTCCTGCATGTAGGGGAGCACGCCGAGGACCGGCACTCCGGTCATCGCTTCGATGTCGCGGATTCCGGAGTCGAGCAGGCGGGGATCGCCCCGGAATTTGTCGATGAGCACGCCGGCCAACAGGCGCCTGTGGTGCGGCGGCATGAGGGAGATGGTTCCGAGGATGGTGGCGAACACGCCTCCGCGGTCGATGTCGGCGACGAGGATGGTGCGCGCTCCGGCGTACTGCGCCATGTCCATGTTCACGAAGTCTTCGGCCTGAAGGTTGATTTCGGCCGGGCTTCCGGCCCCCTCCAGGACCAGGATGTCGCAGCGTCGGCAGAGTCGGTCGTAGGCTTGGTGGGCGGTCTCGCGCATGCGCTCCTTCATGGTGTAGTAGTTGCGCGCGCCGTAGGTTCCGATGGCTTGGCCGTTGACGATCACCTGGGAACCGGTGTCGCCGGTGGGTTTGAGCAGCACGGGGTTCATGTCGGTGTGCGGAGCGATGCCCGCAGCGCGCGCCTGCACTACCTGCGCGCGCCCCATTTCGCCGCCGTCCTCGGTGACGAAGCTGTTCAGTGCCATGTTCTGGGCTTTGAACGGTGCGACCGAGAGTCCGCGTCGAGCCAGGGCTCGGCAGAGACCGGCGGCGACGATGCTTTTGCCGGCGTTGGAGGTTGTGCCGACCACCATGACGGCGGGGCGGGGCGTTTTCACGGTGGCAGGGAGCTTGCCGTCTTGCTGGAAAACAGCGTTCAGTGCGGCGATGAATTGGCGGCGTTCAGGATCGGGGCGCACGGCCAGGCGAAGGTACTGGTCGCCGAGTCCCGGGAAGGAGTCGCAGGCGCGCACGAGAATTCCGCGCTTCAGCAATTCCGCTTGCAGGCCTGTTCCGGTCCAGGGCGGCGTCAGTTTCACGAGCAGGAAGTTGGCCGAGGATGCGTAGGCGCTCAGCTGGGGAAACGGGTCGAGTTCATGCGCGAAGCGCGCCATTGAATCCGCGGTTGTTTGGCGGGAGCGCTGGAGGTAGTCCTTGTCGGTGTAGAGGTGCGGGGCCAGGTTCTGCGCCAGCCCGTTTACGCTCCACGGCAGCTGCACGGTTTTCAGGCGGTTGATCACGCTGGCCTGGGCGTGGACCATGCCGAGGCGCAGGCCGGGGATGGCGAAGAATTTCGTGAGGGATTTGACCACAACGATGTTTTCGGGAATCTCCATGCCGATCAGCGAGCCCGTGTCGGCGGCGGTCGCAAAGTCGATGAAGGACTCGTCGATCACGAACAGCCGACGGGGCGC
>CAZSBQ010000383.1:0-2173 GCA_964604795.1 uncultured Victivallales bacterium
GAACACGGATGACGCCTTTTTCCGTCGGAATCGCTGATATGCTCGAATACACCACCAGCGAACTTGCCCGCCGCGTCGAGGGAGGTCTGAAGGGAGACGAGACCATCGTGATTCGCCGAGTCGGTTCGCTGGACGAGGCGGGGCCGGATGCGATCACTTTCCTTGCGAACACCGCATACACCGACCGCGTGTCCACCACCAGCGCCGGGGCCGTGATCCTTCCCTCCGACTGGACCGGAGATCCGCCTGCGGGAACGGCCTATATCCTGTGCGACTCCCCTTTCGATGCGTTTTGCACTCTTGTCGAGCTGTTTGCTCCGTCGCCGGTGTCGTTTCCTCCCGGCATTGCGGCCTCGGCCGTGGTTGCCGACGACTGCCTTATTCCGGCATCGGTCCACATCGGACCGTGTGCGGTTGTCGAGTCGGGCGCGCGCATCGGCGAGCGCAGCATTGTCGCCGCCGGCAGCTACATCGGGCATGAAAGCACGATTGGCGCGGATTGCCTGATTCATCCCAATGTGACCATTCGCGAGCGCGCATGCATCGGCGACCGAGTCATCATCCACAGCGGCGCTGTTCTCGGCGCGGACGGCTTCGGGTTCGTGCCGGGGCGGGACGGGCACACGAAAATTCCCCAGCGCGGCATCGTTCAGGTGGACGACGACGTGGAGATCGGCGCACAGGTTGCGGTCGACCGCGCGCGCTTCGGTCGAACCTGGATAAAGAAGGGCGTCAAAATCGACAACCTCGTTCACGTGGGGCACAACGTCATCATTGGCGAGCACAGCTTTGTAGTTGCCCAGGTCGGCATCTCCGGAAGCACCACGCTGGGCGCTCGGGTGACTGCCGCGGGTCAGGCGGGGATCGCGGGGCACTTGCGAATCGGCGACGACGCCGTTCTCATGGGACAGGCGGGCGTGACCCGCGACATTCCGGCCGGCGCGCAGGTGGTCGGCATGCCCGCCGTGGACCGTCGGAGCTATGCCCGGCGCGTCGGCGCGGCCCGTCAAGTGGACCGACTCAAGGAGGAACTGTGCGACCTTCGCAATCGTGTGGCTCGGCTCGAAGAGCCCCAACCACCCAAGGCATAGGTGACCACGGGCTTCAGCCCCTGTGCACACGCGTCCCGACACCCTTGGATGGGGACTCTGCTGCAGAGCAAAGTTAAACAGCCATGCCTGCCAGTTCAATCCGGGGCATTCGCTACAGGCAGGGATGCCTGTAGTACTGGGTGCCTGACACCTGAACACTGAAACCATCTTTTTTCTAACGAAGGAGCAACAGCATGGGGACGAGCGGCTTTTGTCCTGCGGTTTGCCCGCTTTGTCTTCAAGACCTGTGCGGGCCGGGGGATTCCCTTTGTCCGGCGTGCCGTGCACGGCTGGTGCCGCTCCCGATGCCTCGCTGCCCCCGCTGCGGCGGTGTTCTGGACGGAGTGGTGGCGCTGTGCGAAGAGTGCCTGTCGCTGTCCGAGCGGCCCTGGAGTCACGCTGTCTGCATCTATCCCTACCGCGGTCCGATTCGCGAAGCCATTCACCAGCTCAAGTACTCCAACCAGCCCTATTGCGCCCTCTTCCTGGGCAGAACACTGGCATCGACGTGGCGCGAACATGCCTCTGGCGTGCCGGATGCCGTAGTTCCGATTCCGCTGCACTGGCTGAAGCAGGTGCGGCGCGGCTACAATCAGGCCGAACTGCTGGCCGGCGCCATGGCGCGGTCTCTGGGTATTCCGGTCCGCCGCGTTTTGACCCGGTCGAAACGGACCCGTCAACAGGCCCGTCTGAGCTTGGAGCAGCGCCGGCAAAATGTCCAAAACTGCTTTAAAGTCAAACGGCGCGCAAAATTGCAGGGGGCCCATATAGTAGTTGTTGACGATGTTTTCACCACAGGCGCCACGTTGGACGCCGCCGTTCGCACGGTGCTGAGCGGTGGCGCGTCCCGTGTGTCCGTGGCTGCCGTTGCGCGCGGATAGGCCGGCGCCGCCGTTCCCGGCACCGCGTGCGGAGAATCACTACTGATTGCCGGTCACTCACAGCTGATCATCGATAACTGATAACTGATAACTGATAACTGATAACCGATAACCGATAACCGATAACCGGCACCGCCCCCAGTCCCATAGGAGATCGTGATGGTGTTATTCAAAAAACCCTCGTACTCCCGCGTGGAAACC
>CAZSBQ010000384.1:0-2157 GCA_964604795.1 uncultured Victivallales bacterium
CCGTGAATCCAGCTCCAGTCTGTCGGTGCGGTTTCGAACAGCTCGTTGGTGAGGTTCGCGCAGGTGATGCTGTGGTGTTCCGGGCGCGGAAAGGCGCCGACCCCGTCGTCGTGGACGCGGGCGATGCTCACCAGAATTTGGTTTTCGGGCAGCTCAAACAGGGCGTGCTCGTTGTCTGGTCCGACCAGGACCAACTGTGCATCGGCTCCGGCGCGGCGCCGAAGGCGCAGCGTGAACAGGGCCGGAATGTCCGGATTTGGGGTGCCGTCTCTCTCTAAAATGTGCCAGAGTCCGTTGCTCCGTCGCGCGTGGAGCATCTGTTCGGGCTGCGGAACGCCGGCGGGCTCGGGGAACGTGCCGGGCGGATGAGGAGTGAAGGCGAAGGAATACCGGCCCTCCGGCAGCGGTCCCGCCTCGGGATCCTCGGGCACGCTTTCATACTCGAAGGCGCCCATGAGCGGTTTGGTGGTGACGATGCTGCTGTGCGTCAGGCCGTCCAGCTTCCGCTTGACGGGCTCGAAGAATTCGGTGGCCTGCGTCCATTGATAAAACTGCTCGGGATCGTGCTTTTTTTTCTTTCCCGTGAAGTGCTTGCTCTTGAGAAAATACGGCGCTTGATCCTCGGCGGGACGCGGCAGTGACCAGGCGGCCACGTCGTCAAATTCAGTGAGCGCCTCGCCCGTGATGACGTGTGCCGGTCCGCCGATTTCATGGTCCAGCTCAGTCTCCAGCACCTTGCGCCCGTCGAGAAGGCCTTCGACTTGTCCGCCCGCGCGGACCTGCAGGCCGATGCGCACCCAATTGGTCAGCGGCGGGCGGGGGCCGTCATGGGTTGCAACGGTTCGCCACTGGGAGTCGGCATTGTTCCTGGTCAGGAGGACGTATCGCGCGTTTTCGCCTCGCCATCCGAAGGCGACCTGGGGGTTGTCGCGCGGGCCCTGAGCGACCAGCATGTCGGTTCCCGTCGGCAAGGTGTCGCGGTCGATGACGTTGCCGGTGCGCGGGATGCCGAAGAAGAACCGGGCTTCCACGTGATACTGGCCCCAATCCCGGTTGCCGACTGTGAGTGCGGCGCTGTTGCTGGTGCGCACGGTGAAGGGATTGACGGCGCGCTGGAAGTTGGGGTTGTTCTGCTGCTTTTCGCCGGCCGGCATGCCGCCGCCGTGGCGATACAGTTCGGCTTCGCCAGCCGTCAGAGACCAGTCGTTGTTGACCAGTTCCTGACGCATGAAGCTGTCCGTGAAGTCAACCTTAGGCGCACGGCTGACCTTGGCGTCCGGGCGTGTTCCCCGCTCGCCGACCCACAGCACGTCCCATCGAGCCAAGTCGCGCGCCAGAATTCGGCCGTCCACCGACAGGCGCCGAGCATTGGCGTCCTCGGTGATCAGGCCGGAATCGGACAGAGTGCCGAGATTGCCGCCGGCGTTCGTGATGCGTCCGTCGGCATCGATGAGGATGTAGTCGCGCTCGTTCGGAGATTTGAGCAGAAGCTGGTGGGTTTTCAGCGTGTCGGGCGTGAACGCGATGCGCACCAGGGGCTGTCGCTCCGACTCCGTTTCCGTGTCGAAGCGCAGGGCCTGTTTCCCCGCCGCCGCAAACTTTTGTTCGAGACGCGCCAGCTTGTGGGAGGGCGCCTGCTCGGAATGGAACGCCACAATGCAGCCCACAGCGCCCGCCAAACTCAGGCCGAGCAGAATGTTCAGCATGCGCGACAGCCGGCGTCGATGGTTGGCGGAGAATCGGCTCATGAAATGTCTCGGATGGGGGCTCTTTTCAGGCGATGCAGTCAAGCGGATGCGTTTTGGCATATCCACTGGCTTGAACGACTGAGTGAATCCGCATATTTGCCCTCCGATCAATCTCTATCCTTGGCGGTGGGAGTCGCTGTCTAAAATGCTATGTCCACAGAATTTGGTTGGATTGCTTACGTACTGCGGCCACCTGCCTGTCGCGATGCGACGCAGACAGGTCCTGGGTGCGGAGAACTTCACAACAGGCAGGGATGCCCGTTGATACTAAAGCCATTGCTAACTCAACTGACCGGATCCAACCAAATTCTGTGGACATAGCTAAAATGGCACGCGGGGCATTCGGGTCACACCGAATGCCCCGAAACTTAAGCTTCCGATGGAGATCGGGCGAGGGTGCGGGCATACT
>CAZSBQ010000385.1:0-2156 GCA_964604795.1 uncultured Victivallales bacterium
TCCTTGACCTGGAACCAGTCCGCCTGGGTTTCGATGTAGCTCTCATTGACCGCGACAACATACTGCGCATCTCTGCCGCCATCGATCTGCATGAGCGAGGTCCAGGAGTCGGTGCCTTTGGCGCTTTTCAGCAATCCCGAACCGGTTTCCCCCAGGGCCTCGTAGAGGATTGGCGCGATGCGACGATGCACCCGTTCCTGCCTCATGCGGGGATTGTCGCCTGACGTCAGGTTCGGGGTGTCCATGGAGTGCGGTTTGCCGTTGAGAGTAAATGCGAGTTCGAGCGCGGTCTTCTCCGCCCCCGGAATATCGAGGGTTGTGTTTTGACCGGTGATGATGCGGCCGCCCGCTTTGGTGAACTCCTGCAAGCCGGCCATGGCATCGTCGGACAATTCCACGGTCTGATTGCAAACGACAAGCGCGTCCAGGTCCAGCGGCGTCCCTTCGGCCAGCTCCTCTTCGGTGACGAATCGGGGGGTGTAGCCCAGGCGCGTCAGCGAGGCGAGGAGCCAGTACGGGGCTTTGCCATAGCCCATGGAGACGTGCTGAATCTCCATCTGGCTCTTGCTGTAGAGAATGCCGACGCCGTGATCGCCGCTTCCCTCGAGGGCAAGGCTGGCAAAACGATCGAGGAAATCGCGCCCGGCAACGACGCCTGCGGCGGCCGCCGTGCCGCGGATTGACTCCCAATCGCTGTGTCGGTTCATCCCTCCAAGCAGATTGCTGAATGCCTCATGGGCAAACCCGTTCCCGGAGGTTCCGTGCGCGAGGCCGTGGGCACTGACTTTCACGAACTTGCCCGGCAGGCCGCGGCTGCGTCCATGGACGCCTCCGAACGCATTGGAAATCCAGGTCGGACTCCCCTCGCCGCGGTTCATCCCCAGGATGGCCTGGGTCAACAGCCACTGATAGGCGTAGTCCGGCCCGCCCACCTGGTCGTTCCAAGTGGTTTGATACTGAAAATCGAGGGACTTGTAGGCGTTTGGAGTATACTGGCCGTAGCGAATCGGACAGTGATCGATCTGGACGCTGCTGGTGTTGCGCAGCGACGGCATGATTCCGCGCAGGTTTTGCTGATAGCGGGAATAGGCGTAGTCGTAGAGAGTATTCAGGAAATCGGCGTACGCCTTGGTGCGCCGGGCGAGGTTTGCCACTTCGCTTTCCTGCGCCTTCGGCATTTCGGCGGCGATCTCATAGATCCAGTCGCGGGTCGGCATGTCGATGTACGTTGCGAATTCAGGCCGATTGATGGCCATCAAGTAGGTGAGAAAGTCGCTTTCGGAGGGCACCTCCAGTCCGGTTTGCTCGACAAACGCCTGGTCGCGGACATCGCGAATGTGCTGGAGGTAGTTGCGTAGCGGTTGTTCCTGGTCTTGCCATCCCCAGTAGAACAGAAGTCCCTGGCGCATGTCGGGGGAAAAGCCGGCGGCGTCCCAGCCGAAACAGAATCCGCCGAAGTTCGGATAGCGTGCGTTTGCCTGGGCCGTGAGCGCCATGCGCTGGCTCATGTGTTCGATTTCCGTCTGGTCGTTGGCGACCGGGCAGAAGCTGGTCGGCCGGGTTTCGGGATTGTTCAGTACCATCACTCCGTATTCCGCCAGCAGGTCGAGGACCTCATAGCGATCCGCCTCGGATGCCCCGAGCGATACGCAGGCGCTGATGCCGGATTCTTCGAGGGTCCGGCCCACCTTGGCACGATGCTCGCGAATCATCCTGGCGCGGACTTCCGGATCGTTTCGCTGCGTTCGATTCATGTGCGGATTCAGCGGCGGCAGGACTTCGTCCTGAAGGGATGCGGCTGAATGCCGGATGGGGGAAGCCACCGTGAACTCGGTGGTCGTGAGTTCTCCATCAACGGCCAATCGATAATGCCCCGGTTCAAGGGACGCGGTGGAAAGCAGGATGGCCGAGGGGGCGCCTTTGTACAGCACAACAGCTTGGTCGTCGCTGTCTACGCCGGTCAATTCGAGGATCGCTTTGTCCGCGCTGACCCCCAGGGGGACAACCTCGCCTTGGAAATAGGCCGTGCGGTCAAGCGGCAATTCAATGGTCGGTGGCGCAGAATAAAGGGGTACCGTCGTCAAAAGAAAGAGGCATACGGTTGAGAGCAGGGTCGCAACTTTCCGGGGGTGCATAAAATCGGCTGGGGTTGTCAT
>CAZSBQ010000386.1:0-2149 GCA_964604795.1 uncultured Victivallales bacterium
TGCCCAGGAATCCGTTCTTGAGGACTTCTTCATCCTGAAAGAAACTGGGGTTGTTACCCGTCAGTTTCTCGTATTCCTCCTGCGTCACCGGGTACTTGCCGATCCAGAAATCGTGAGTCAGCGTGACCTCATGCACCGGCTTTTCGTCATCATATGCATCATGCTGCTCGCTGCCCATGAGGAAGCTGCCTGGCTCCACGCGCACGAATTCCATGCCCAACTCGTTGCCGGCGGTCGGGTCTTTCTCGGGTGCCAGCGGTGCCGGGGGCTTCTGCGCCCGGACTGGAGGGCGAACGTCCTCGTGAGCCGCGGCCGGCGTGTCCGCATCGGCTCGTGGGGACCTGTCTGCGTGCGACGCACAGGCAGGCACTCGCCCTCCAGGTACAGGCAAGTGTTTCCGCATGGCTGCGGCATCCGCAAAGCGCTCGGCGGCATCCTCCTCCAGGGCGGTGAGGATGAGGTCGTCCCAGGCGGGATCGAGGCCGTCGACGAGCTTGGACGGCGGCTTGAAACCGGGCTGACTCTTTCCCGTGAGCAGCCGGAACATCATCATGCCGACACTGTAGACGTCGCTGGCGGCGCTCGCCTCTTTGCCATCCTTCTGCTCGGGACTCATGTACTCGAAGGTTCCCAGCATGGACTTCGTGCTTGTTCCGGCCCCCTCCGGCAGCTCGGTGGCCATCCCGCCGACACTCATCGACATCTTCACGGACAGCTCGGCCTGACTGCGCACCCACTCCTCGCCGACCAGGCGGACCAGGCCGAAGTCGGCAATCTTGAATCGCAAGGATGAAGGATGAGGGATGAAAGATGAATTTTCATCCATGAAAATCAGGATGTTCCCCGGCTTGAGGTCGCGGTGGACAGTCCCGCGTCCGTGCGCGTAGGCCAGGCCGGCAAGAATCTGTGCGAACACCGCAGCCGCCTCGTCCGGGTCGAGCCGCCCGCCCTGAGCATCGGCATACTCCCCCAACGTCCTGACCTCTGCCCTCTGATCTCCGACCTCCGACTTCGGACCTCCGACCTCCGACTTCCGACCTCCGACCTCCCCACCCGTCGCCAGCTCCATGCGCAGCCAGTACCGCCCATCCGTCTCCCCGAATTCATCGACCTGGACGATGTTCGGATGCTCCAGGTTTGCCATGACCTGGGCCTCCCTCTCAAACCGCGCCAAGGCATCCGGTCGGTCTGCGAAGTCCGCGGGCAAAAGCTTCAAGGCATAGCGTCGACGCAAAACCCGGTGCTCAACCTCATACACCTCGCCCATGCCACCGCGACCCAGCAGGCGAACAACCCGGTACTGCCCCAACATCTCGTCAGGCTTCAGCCCACTCCCTTCACCCCCACGCCCGCTTCCGGGCGGCAACGTCTCATCAAAATTGATCGTATTGTCATTCATGTCATTCGCTTGTTTCTTGGGGCGCTGCCCCAAACCCCGGCAGGGAGGGAGCCCCTCCCTGCACCCGCCGGGTTATTCAAGGCCGGGGGCAATGGGTCGGTAACGTGAACGGTTTTGACAAACCGATCAAGTTCCCGACCCGGTTCCGCATTTTGGTCTTCCTAATCGTCATACCCTATAATCGTCATACCTACCCCCTTCCTTTTGGACCTGGGGACTGAGGGACTGATGGATGTGGGTTTGTGGGTGTGTGGGTGTGTGTTACTGTTCACTGATTACTGGTCACTCCCTCTTCACGCTTCACGCTTCACGTTTCACTCATTACGCTTGATGAACAGGCAGGGATGCCTGTTCTACTTTATTCTTTGCTCTTGTCTTCCAATTGTCAACCCATCAATAGTCAACCCAATGCCTTTGCCCTTGCCTTCTCTCTGCGCCTCCGCGCCTCTGCGCGAGAATATGGCTCCTTTAGACCGGATCGTTGTTTGCGGCTTTGCGCAAAAAACGATCCATGGTGGGTGCAGGGGGAACCACGTTTCCCCTGCCGGGGTTTGGGGCAGCGCCCCAATATCTTGGCCTCTACTCGTCACACCTACTCCTCGTTCAGCAGCTTTTTGACTTGCTCCCGGCCTTCGTTGATGCGGTTGGTCAGGTCCTTGTCCAGGCTTGCGGCACCTTCGGCCTGGACCGTGCCTGCGGCTTCCGAATCGAGTTGCTGCTCCAGTTCGTCCATGGTGGGTACGTGGTCTT
>CAZSBQ010000387.1:0-954 GCA_964604795.1 uncultured Victivallales bacterium
GCCAGAATTCGCCCGTCCGCAGACAGACTCCGGTCCTTGGCACCTTCGGCGAGCAGTCCGGATTTGGAAAGCGTGCCGAGAGTGCCGCCGGCGTTGGAAATGCTCCCGTCGGCATCAATCAGGATGTAGTCGCGCTCGTTCGGGGATTTGAGCAGCAGCTGATGGGTTTTCAGCGTGTCGGGAGTGAACGCAATGCGCACCGGGGACTGGTGCTCCGCCCCTGTTTCAGTGTTGAATCGCAGGGCCTGTTTCCCCGCTGCCGCAAATTCCTGCTCGAGCCGTGCCAGCGCGTGGCTGGGGGCTTGCTCGGAATTGAACGCCACAATGCAGCCGACAACGCCCGCCAAGCTCAGGCCGAGCAGAATGTTCAGTGCGCGCGACAGATGTCGTCGATGGTTTGCAAAGAATCGGGTCATGATACGTGTCGGATAAGGTCGGGTTAAACGATGCAGTCCAGCCGATGCGCGACGGCTTTTCCACTGTCTAGGACGGCTGAATGAATCAAAAAATTTGTGTTTGCGTTGCAAACAACGGGACAGGCCTCCCGCAGTTCAGTACAGCAGGCACTCAGCTGGATGGCAATGGAGAGCCCCAACTCCCTGGAAATATTTAACAGTGCCCTAAAATAAAACCCTATCCGCAAAATGACCGATTTTAAACGCTTGAGATGGCGCGTGATCAGTAGATTTGTGTGGCTTCGTTTTCGGTGACCGGGCGTTCAAGCTGATCACTGGTCATTTCGACGGCGAAGCGGGTGTCTCCGCGTTTGAGCGCGCGCACGACTACCGTCCAGGTGGCGTGCTCCCCCGGAGCCATACGAGACAGGGGGGCAAAACGCAGGGCATTTTCCGCTGTGGTTGCGGTTGTGGCACCGCCGGCATTGACAAGTTCCATATTGTTTTCAAGTGTGCAGGCGATAGTGATGTTGGTGGCCGTGGCCGTGCCCTGATTGGT
>CAZSBQ010000387.1:964-2146 GCA_964604795.1 uncultured Victivallales bacterium
CGATGTATCGATAAGCGGGAGCTTTGATCGTGTATCGCTCGCTCTCGCCGACACCCACGGGATCGTTGCGGTCCACGACTTCCAGCAAAATGGCTGGGATGCCTCGGATCGTTGTGCGTGCTCGTGCGTCGACGCGGGCGGCGCATTCGGCCTCTGCGCGGGCGGTGGCGGTGACGGCTCCGGCACCCGCGGTTTTGAAATCGGCGTGAAACACTCTTTGCTTGCCCGCCGACAAACGGTCAAGATGCCAGACGACGACCCCGTCGATCACCCGTCCGCCATGGCTGGCGTTGGTGAACCGCAGCTTGGGGGAGACGGGGAAGCGCACACGAGCACGATTCGCCGCAGTTTCGCCGGGGTTGGACAAGGTGACGGCATAGCGGACACTCTTGCCGATCCTTGCGGTTTCCGGACCGGACATGTCCAGCGAGATCATCGGTTGAGAAACGGTTACTGTGGCAGTATCGGCGGCTTCCAGACCTCCGCTTGCCGTGACGGTGGCGCGGGTGCGGTACGCCCCGGCGCGCTGCGCCTGGGCGGTGAAGCTCAGTTCTCGGGACTGTCCGGCGGGCAGGGCATCGAGCCGGAACGCGACGTTTTGTCCTCGTTTGGAGGTGAGCCCGTCCGGCAGCTTGTGCGTGAGGACCGCGTTGCGTGCAGGCCCGGTGCCGGTGTTGCGGACACGAAGGCGAACGGAAATGGGATCGCAGACCGTGACGGTGGCGGGCATGCGCAGAGTCAGCTCAAGCTTGGGAGACACCGCTTTCGTTTGGGTGCAGAGAGTTTGATCATAGGTCACGTCGGTGCATTGCCCAATGGTTCCGTCAGCATGGGCGAGAGCGGCGACGCGGATGGTTCGGGTTGTCTTCGGCGGCAAGTCGCCGAGGAGCCACATGGCTTGTTCGCCTTTGCCGAATTCAGCCTGCGGGGCGGATGCCTTCAGGGTAGCTTGGTCCGGCGGGAAGGTCTCGTACACCACGACGTTTCCGAGCGTGTCCGGAGTCAGATTGCGGACATGGATGAGGTACGTGTACTGCTTGCCGACCACGACTTCGAGCGGAATTTCCTTGCGCAGCTCGATGGCGCTGGTGCGCGTGTCGCCGGTGGGAATCGCCCTGGTCACCGATGTGCTTTCCGCTCCCAAAGTCGGCAAGGAGAACGCGCAAAGCAGTGCGCATCCCA
>CAZSBQ010000388.1:0-2134 GCA_964604795.1 uncultured Victivallales bacterium
AGATTGCGCAGGCATTCGGACACTGGCTTGCCGGCGGGCGTGCGCACGTAGCCGCAATCGAGCACGCGAATTTGCCGAGTGCTCCGCTCGATCACGCCGTAGCCCGTGCACCGCAGAGCAATATCCAAGCCCAAAATGCGCTCAACGCCGGCGGAATCGGACTCATTCATTCTTTTTGTCCGAGGAATCGCCTTTGCCCTGTTCCTTATCTTCGCCTTGCTCTTCGCCCTCCGCATCCTCCGCGGCCTGAGATTGCTCGCGGCGCTCATCTTCCGAGGGGATAATTGGGGGCTCAATGGGTTGCGCAAACTCGTCGCCGAGCACGCCCTCCGCCTCCGCCTCCATGGCCGCCGCCTCCCAAGCACGGGCCTCTTCCCTCTCTTCCTCGTCGCCGGACATGTCGAGTGACTGCTCCTGCATGTCGGCGGTCTCGGCGGCGGATTCGTCATCCGCGCCGCCCGCGGGTTTGCTGCGTTTGACGGGGACTGCCGAGCGCCGATGCTGGCGGACAATTTTGCCCTCCTTGGCCGAAAGGCTGCGCAGGGAGACGTCGACGCGGATCGGCATGGTGATGCCGAGTTTCTCGGAGGCTTGTCCGATGATGGCCGCGCGGATGTCGTCGACCATGGGCACGACCTGGGTGTCCGGCAGCACATCCATGTCGATGCGCAGGATCAGACGTTCGGAGCGCTGACGCAGCGTGATGCCGTGCAGCGAGGCGGCCTGGTACTGGCCGAGGATTCGCTCGACGAATTCACGCACGGCATTCGAGGTGATGTAGAGGGTTCCGTTCTCGGAATCCACGGTCACGCAATCGCGCTGGACTTTGGTGTGCCTGTGCAGCACCAGCAGAATGACCACCAGCAGGATGAACACCGCCCCCACGAAGAATCCCAGTGTGAACCCGGCGGCGCTGTCGGGTGTCAGGAGCAACCCGTACTCTTCCATATATGTTGAGAATGCCTTCATGGCTAGCCTCCTCGGCTGTTATCCTATCCTGCGGATTCGCTGCTTGCGGATTCCTCGTCCTCGTCCCGCTCCTCCATATCCTGCACAATGACGTCGACCTTGGCCACGTGCTTGCCGGTGATCTCCTCAACCTTGGTGGAAATGATGTTCTGCACCAGGCCGGCCACCTCGGGAATGCACACGCCGAATTCGAGAACGAGGGTGACCGAAATCACCACCGCGTCGTTTTCCAGGTTGACCACGACGTTGCTCTCCGAACTCTTGCGTCCGATCATTTCGGCCAGTCCGGAGACCAGCGTGTTGCTGGCGAAGCGAATCACGCCGGGCACCTCGAGGGTGTATTTGCGGACAACCGCCGTGATGACGTTCTCGGAAATCCGCACCGCACCGGACTCGTCGGCGTCTTCTGTGATGATGTCGGCCATCAGTTCGTTGGGCGCTTTGGAGAGCTGTTCCTGCTGCTCCTTGCCCTCGGATTGGCTTTTGCGGGACTTGCTCTGCGTCTTCTTTTCTTCCGTCATAATCCGACTCCTTGATTTTGCCGGGGTATGGAATTCCCGATTTGCCGTTGCCGCTGCAGCGTCCAGTGCGGACGAATCTTCAACCGGTGAAATGTACACTGCTCATGGCGCATTGTCGAATACGGGCAGCCCTTCCTCGATCAACCGGGTCACCGTCCCGGTATTGTATTCGCCGCGAATGATCTCGTCGCGGTTGAGCAGGTAGCCCGCGAACTCTATTGTGGTTGAAATGCCGTCGATGAGGAATTCGTTCAGCGCCCGCCGAGTGCGGCACAAAGCCTCCTCGCGATCCTTGCCCCAGACGATGAGCTTGCCGACCATGCTGTCGTAGTGGGGGGGGATGCAGTAGCCGCTGTAGGCATGCGAGTCCACACGCACGCCGGGGCCGCCGGGCGGAACGTAAAACAGGACTTCGCCGGGAGAGGGGCGAAAGTCGTTGTAGGGGTTCTCCGCGTTGATCCGCACCTCGATGGCGTGGCCGTCAAAGCGCACGTTCTCCTGGGTGAACGACAGCGGCTCGCCGCCGGCGACCAGAATCTGCTCCTTGACCAGGTCCAGCCCCGTGATGGCTTCGGTGACCGGATGCTCGACCTGGATGCGCGTGTTCATCTCCATGAAGTAGTACTCGCCGTCCGGCGACAACA
>CAZSBQ010000389.1:0-2127 GCA_964604795.1 uncultured Victivallales bacterium
GCCGGCGGCATCCCCGACCGGGTGCCGTGTACGCCGGACATCTCCAACTATATCCCCTGCAAGCGCACGGGGCTGCCGTTCTGGGAAATCTATTTCGAGGACCATGTCCCGCTCATGAAAAGGTGAGGATTTTGAAATGGTGACTGCGTCCAGATTACACGATATAAACTGGAAATTCAGGAGCGCAACTCCCGTTTTTCAAGATTAGACAGCAAAAGGAAGAATACCATGGGAAAAATGAAAGTGGTACAGATCGGCGTGGGAAATTTTGGTGCGCGCCGGCGACAGATCATGCGGGAGAGCGGGTTGTTCAATCTGGTCGCCGCCTATGACTTGAATCCCGAGGCGCTCAAGCAGTGCGAGGCCGAGGACGGCGCGAAGCCGGTGGGCAGCTACGAGGAGTTGCTCGAAACTCCCGGCGCCGAGGCGGTGGTCATCTCCACCGGCGCCAAGTTCCACGCCGAGCAGACCATTGCCGCAGCGGAAAAGGGGCTGCATGTCTTCGTTGAAAAACCGCTGTGCTCGACACCGGAGGAACTGGAAGAACTCGTCGCCATCCAAAAGAGGACCGGCGTGGTCGTCGGCGTCGGCCATGCCGACCATCGGCACGATGCCGTGGCCATGACCATCAAGCGGCTGATCGGCTCCGAATCATTCGGCAAGGTGGCGACATTCGAGAAAACCACCTGCCACAGCGGCGGACTGCTGATCAAGCCCGGCGACTGGCGCGGCGACCCCGAAAAGAACCCCGGGGGGATGCTCTTCCAGTGCGGCGTGCATGGTTTTCACGAGCTGATGTTCCATTTCGGCCCCATTGCCGAAGTGTCGGCCATCATGCGGTACGACGCGAACCCGAACACCGGCACCGCCGATATCGCACTGTGCCATCTGAAGTTCGAATCCGACCTGATCGGCACCCTCAACGCCTATCACGTCAGTCCCTACCGGCACACCTTCAATATCTTCGGAACGAAGATGAATCTCTACCGCGACGACCGGTTCTTCGATGAAGGCACCGCCATGCTCCGGCAGGAGGAGCTGTTCAACAACCGGAAACAGCCATTGACGTCAGTGCCGATTCAGGGCGAGACCGACGAAACGGGCGGCATGCGCAGCTTCTACGAGGGCGTCCGCAACGGCACTCCGGTCTATCCGGTTCTGATGGACGGGGCCCGCGCCGTAGCCGTGGTCTTCGCCGCTGCGGTATCGGCTCGCAACCATGGCCGTGCAGAAAGCGTTGATAGATATCTTGGGGACGTGAAATGACACCGCGTGAAATTGTGAAACTTGCCTTGGATAAACAATGAGTACGATACGATTGAAAACAGAGTTGCAAAACCGTCCGGGACCTGACCGGGACGGCAGGGTTGATGCTGCTCGTGTTCAGGCGGCGATTGATGCGGCAAGTGCAGAGGGCGGCGGGCTTGTCGTGCTGGAGCCCGGCGAATGGGTGTGTTCGTCGATATTTATGCGCTCCCATGTGGAGCTGCACCTGGAGCGCGGGTGCCGGCTCGTCGCGGACACCGACCTGACTCACTACACACCCGTCCCTCACCATGCCGGCAACAAGGATCAGTCGCGCCTGCTTCAGATCGAACAGTGGTTTCCCGGAACCATGGAGCGCGTGGTTTTCAGCAACATCACCGGCAAGACTTTTCCGGATGAGGGGATCGCCAACGAACGCCCGATTTATGTCGACATCCAGCAGTGGACGCGACCGGAACCGGTGCTGGGGCATATTCGTGATCTGGTCTTCCAGAACATTCTGTGCGAAACCCGGGGGCGCATGGTCTTCACGGCCCAGGATGGTACTTGCATTGAAAACGTGGTGCTGGACAATGTGATTCTCCGAATCCCCGAGATAGAAGATCCGGCGGTCTCGGTGCCGTCGGCAAACAGTATGCAACTCTCCAACTTCAACCCGCACACACGGGCGGCCAGGGCGGCTCTGGTGGCGGACAATGTTCACGGATTGCTGGCCCGTGACGTGCAGGTGCACTGGCCGCGGAATCCAGACGTGTCCATGGACGCGGTCTGCCTGCGCCGCTGCAGGAATATGCAAATTGAATCACCTGAGCTCAAACCGATCGGCGCCGATGGCGTTGAACTCAGAGAAATCACATGACA
>CAZSBQ010000390.1:0-2123 GCA_964604795.1 uncultured Victivallales bacterium
GTGGGGGGCGGCGCGCGCAAAGCGCGCTGGAGGGCGAGACTCCGTCGAGCCCCGCCGTTTGTCGAATGGCGAGGCAGGTTCGCCTGCAACGAAGCCCCCCTCGCCTTCAGGGGAAATCGTTTCCCCTGCCGGATTTGGGCAGAGCCCAAGATCAGCCAGGTGCCTGTCCAAGAAACCCTTACGGCAGCAGGCCCGCAACGTCGCTGGCCGCCTGCTTGAGTCGGACCAAGCGGATATCCCGAAATGTTTGGAAGTCGGTGGGGTTCTCGGTCAGGAGGACCGATACACCGTGTGCGCGCATGGTGGCCACGATGTTGGCGTCGTGAACGCGCTTGCCGCAGACACCGTGCTCACGGACGATCTCGCGCAAGCGCTCGCTCACCGGTTCCGATTCTTCGCAGAGTGCGATGCGACTCAGAAACGCCTCCACATTGCTGAGTGCATCCGATGCAGTCATACCGAGGCCATTCAGGTCGGGCGAACGGGTGGCAACGACGAGGTATTCGCGTTGAACTTGCCCGCTAAAGGCCAAATGTACGCCCGCACGGGCCGCTTTGGCGATTAAAGTCCTGGCCTCTTTGTGCCCCTCTCGTCCCCCGTCGGTGGCGATGAGTAGGATGTTCGTATCCACAAAGACAATGTCACCGACCGTTAGCACCGTAGATCGCCTCGCGGTTCCAAGTGGATGGGCTGCCGACGTCTGTCGTGACCAAGGGCAACTCGTCCTCATCGGATTCCGGGGGGGCTAGGCGCGCCGCCCGCTCGATGATCACGTGCAGTTCCCCCTGAAGTGAACGCCGATGGCTGCGCGCCAAACGTTTCAACCGGTCCAGCGTCTGCGGCTCCACGGATTTGATGTGTATCGCTTTCATACCGGTACTATATCGGAACCCCTGCGAATGTCAACGGGTGCTGTCCCCGGAGTTCGGTGCGACGCAACCCCGTGGGGTTGAAATTGGGGTGGTCTTGATCCCAGGGTAGCGGGCCGGCGCCCGCAACCCTGGGCTATGGGACGGAATCCCGTTGGGATTCGGACCCAGGGGCCGCTACCCCGAAGGCTCCGCTACCCCGAAGGCTCCGTTACCCCGAAGGGGTTTTGTCCCATAGCCCAGGGTTGCACCAGCAGGGGCTACGATGGCCTTCGGAATCGGGAAAAATGACTTTTTGGGGAGGACTCATTTTTTCTTTTCGAGTTTCGCCCAGGAGTCCTTGAGGGAGACGGTTCGGTTGAAAACGGGGTGTCCCGGTTCGGACTCCTTGTCGTCCAGCCGGAAGTATCCTTTCCGCTCGAACTGTACGGTGCATTCGTCTGCGGAGTTGTCGGCCAGGGCGGGTTCGAGCCGACAGTGTTCGAGGACTTCGCGCGAATCGGGATTGAAGTTGGCGGTGAAGTCCTGCCCCTCGGGGGCGTCGTCGGGGTTTTCGGCCAGGAACAGGCGGTCGTAGAGGCGCACGGTTGCGGTGACCGCGTGTTCGGCCGACACCCAGTGAATGGTGCCTTTGACCTTTCGCCCGTCGGGTGCGGCCCCGCCGCGGGTCTCGGGATCGTAGGTGCAGTGCACTTCGGTGAGTTCGCCGTCGGCGGTCTTTCTGCAGTCGGTGCAGGTTACCAGGTAGCCGTAGCGCAGGCGGACTTCCCGGCCGGGCACGAGGCGATGGAATTTGCGGGGCGCTTCCTCGCGAAAGTCCTCGCGCTCGATGTACAGGGTTTTCGAGAACGGGATTTGGCGGGTGCCGGCGGTTTCGTCCTCGGGATTGTTGATGGCCTCGAGCCACTCGACTTGGTCGTCGGGATAGTTGTCGATGACCAGTTTGATCGGATCGAGCACGGCCATCCGGCGCGGCGCGCAGGCGTTGAGGTGTTCGCGCGTGCAGTGTTCGAGGACGGACATCTGGGTGATGGAGTTGTACTTGGTCACGCCGATGCGCGCGCAGAAATTGCGGATCGCCTGCGGCGGCAGGCCGCGGCGGCGCAGGCCGCACAGCGTCGGCATGCGCGGATCGTCCCAGCCGTCGACATACTTTTCCTCGACCAGGCGCATGAGTTTGCGCTTGCTCATCACCGTGTAGCTGAGATTCAGCCGAGCGAATTCAATCTGGCGGGGCTTGTGAACCGGCAATTG
>CAZSBQ010000391.1:0-2122 GCA_964604795.1 uncultured Victivallales bacterium
TCCCGGAAAATTTGGTCATGGCGGCCCCGGTCGCTCCCCATTGGGAGACCAGGTCCCTGGCCGTCGATCAGGGGCAAGTTGTGATCGGTCGGTTTGGGCTCGTAGTAGCCCGGATCGACTAAGTACGCCTCGCCGTTGGCATGCAGCACATAGCTTCCGAGGTCGGGTTGTTTGTGGTGCGTTAACGGTCCGCGGCTTCCCTTGAAACCGATCACGAGTTTAGGCTTGAATGAACGGTCCGAGCGCATCGCGCCCCACTGCATGTCCTTGAGCCAGGTTAGGGTTGGCACGCCGGGGAATTCTTCAGGTGAGGATTGCTCGCTGCGCCAGAGAAAAGCGAACGGCGCCCAGGTTTCCCGTGTCCGAGTTTTCTCGCCGCCTTCGGCGCACAGGTCGGCCACCCAGAGCATGAGCGGCTGATTGTAGCGGCTCCCCAGGTCGGCACAGACCGCATAGCCGCCAAGCCAGGGCTGCTTGGTGTCGTTGAAGGCGAACTGACCGCCGTGGCCGCCGAGGGTGGCGCTTAGAAAGTTGACGTTTGCCTTGAGATGCGGATGCTCGAGCAAGCCGCGGTCGTCGCCGGTGGCGTGCTTGAGCGCATGGGCAAGGATGAGGTAGAAGCTGCCGCCGAAATCCCAGTACTGCACACCTTCGCGGCAGCCGCCGTCGGGAGATATGCACTGGTCGGAATAGCGTCTGGCTTTTTGAGCGGCAATGTCAACGACCTCACGGGCCCGCGGGGTGCTGTGCATCATTGCCAACCCCGCAAGCATGCCGCCGCTGTTGCCCACCGGCACGGTGTTGCTGAAGTTTGGCCCGGCACCCAGAAACCAGGCGCCGGACGACTTGTGATAGCTGTCGAGACCGCGATCAAGGTACTCCTGGTACGTGCCCCGGTCTTCCGGGGACAGTTCGGAATAAAGGACATCGTACGCCAGCGCCATGCCGGCCAGACTCATCAGATTGAAGTCGTCGAATCGCGTTTGGCTCCAGCCCTTGCGGACCCATTCCAAAAGCTTATCCCTGTAGGCTTCCTCGTTGTTGAACACGTAGGCAAAGGCCAAGTTGAATGTTGCGCCGACCGATGCATTGTGGCTGTCGCCGGGACCCCTTGCCAGCAACTTGTTCGCGGTGTCAAGCACACGTCGACGGTAGTGATGGAACATCGGCTGTTCGAATTTCCTGCGGAGGGATGGAACATCTTGGGCTTGGAAGAAGAGATAAGGATGAGGAGCATACCCGAAGAGCGGTTTGCCACTGAATGCATGCTTGCCGGTATGGGCTTCAATCTCAACCGGGCCTGCTTCGCCGGCGGGCGCCCGAATTTTGATTTCTGTGGGGGCGACGTATTCGATGATCGTTGCGGGCTTGCCGCCTACGGTTAGGACTGTATTTTTTTCGAACCCAGCCCCTGTGATGCTGATCACGTCTCCACCTGCCGGGGAGGCCTCGCGCGGATGAGCTTTTTCGAGCAACCGGCCGTATGGCACACCGCGATCCAGGTCGGCAACCAACCCCTCGGGATTCGCAACGCTCAGTGCGTGGCGACGGCCCGACGGCAAGTCGGGCAGGGCACATGTGAGTTTTTCGCTCGATTCGACTCGGACGTTCCGAGCAGGCTTGCCGCCGACCGTCACCGTGGCATTTTGCCGGAAGTGTTTGCCGTGCAGTGCCAGTTCAGCTCCGTCTTGCAGTACAGGTTCGCGCTGACTGAAGCGCTCTGCAACAGGGATGGGAGCGACATCGAGCAGACGCCCCTGGATGGACCGAACGGCCCCCTCCATCACGAACCCGCGATAGCTGGTATGGACCGAAAGCGTCTGCATCCGCTTGATGCTTATAAAGCGCAGCGGGATGTCCGCCACGTCCGCTGGCAACTGATATTCGCCGGTCCAGTAGGGCTCACCGCGACCCGCGGGAAGATCCGGCCAGCGGACGACAAAGCGCAGTCTGTTGTCATGGTCGCGGAATATTTTGAATTTTAACTTTGCACCGGATGGGTGCTTCATAGGCCAGGCAACGCTTGCAGCACCGCCCGTGCCCACACCTCGCGGGCGCCAAAGTGCTTCGTCGGTGATCTTCGAATAGGCGCCATGACCTTCGGTTGGGGTGTTGAAGAAGC
>CAZSBQ010000392.1:0-2113 GCA_964604795.1 uncultured Victivallales bacterium
GAAGTCACGCGCGGCTGGCTCGGCGTGTCGATTCAGGATGTCACTCCGCAACTCGCCGAGGCCTTGGACACCGACACCCGGCAAGGGACGCTTGTGGCTGACGTGTTGCCGAACACACCGGCTCAAGAGGCCGGGCTCAAACGCGGCGACATCATCGTCAAATTAAACGGCGAGAAGACCGAAGACACGCGTGCGCTCCGCCGCAAAGTGGCGAGCGTTTCTCCCGGTACCACGGTGGAAGTCACCCTGATTCGCGACGGCGACAAGAAGACCCTCGACGTCGAGGTCGGAAAGCGCCCAAGCCGCTCCGAAAAGCCGGGCGCAGTGCAGGACAAACTCGGCATCACCGTCAAAAAGCTGACTGATCGGATACGCAAGCGCTTTGGGATCAAGGCGGAACAGGGTGTGATCGTCACTGCCGTCTCCCCCACTAGTCCGGCTTACGCAAAGGGCATCCGTCCCGGCATGGTGATTCAGGAGGTCGACCGGGAACCGGTCAAGACGGTGGAGGAATTCCGCGACGCGGTCCGCTCCTCCCTGAAGGACGGCGATGTTTTGCTGCTGGTCAGTTCGAAAGGCCAAACCAGTTACGTGATCATTCCGGTCAAGGGCCAATGATCCGCGCACAGGGAAATTGATGCTATGGAAAATGCGGAGATTGCCGATATTCTGGATGAGATTGCGGACTTGCTGGACTTGGAGGAGGCGAATGCGTTTCGTGTTCGCTCCTACCGGAACGCCGCCCAGACTGTGCGCGGTTTGTCCGAGCGCGTGGAGGACATGGTCGCGGACGGGAAGCACCTTTCCGATCTGCCGAATATCGGCAAGTCCACAGGGAAAAAGCTGCACGAGATCGTCGACAAGGGCACCTGCAAACGCCTGGAACAGCTGCGCGCGGAAATTCCCGAGGGGGTAACCCGCTTGATGGACGTCCCCGACTTGGGGCCCCGTTCAGCCATGCAGCTGCACCGCGAACTGGGAATCGAGTCGCTGGACGAACTGCGCCGGGCGTGCGAAAAGCACCGCGTCCGGACGCTGGAAGGGTTCGGGGAGAAAACCGAAACCAACATTCTTGAAGGCATCGACTTGCTCCAGCGGACCGCCGGGCGAATTCTGTATCAGGAAGCCGACGAACAGCTCTCCCGCCTGGGCGAGCATCTGGACAGCCTGCCTTCCGTCGAACGCTGGGAAGCCACGGGCAGCTACCGGCGCGGAAAGGAGACCATCGGCGATCTCGACATCCTGGTTCACGCGAAAAACCGCCCGCAAGCCGCGGAGGAAATCCTGGGATGCGAGCGGGTCGCCGACATCATCAACCGGGGAGAGGAACGCATGTCCGTGCGTCTGACAAGCGGCCTGCAGGTCGACTTCCGCTTCTTCGAACTCAACACCTTCGGTTCGGCCCTGATGTACTTCACCGGGTCGAAGGCGCACAACATTCGGGTGCGCCGCAAAGCCATCGACCATGGCTGGAAGCTCAATGAATACGGCCTGCTTTCCGGCGACAAGCTGCTCGCGGGACGAGACGAAAAGGCGATCTATCACAAGCTGAAGCTCCCGTGGATTCCCCCCGAGCTGCGGGAGGACCGGGGAGAAATCGCCGCCGCCGAAAACGACGCCCTCCCGGAGCTGATCGAGCTGGGCGACATCCGCGGTGATCTGCAGTGCCACACCACGGCCAGTGACGGCGAGCATTCCATTCGAGATATGGCACGGGCGGCACAAGAATTCGGATACCAGTACCTGGCCATCACAGACCACTCGAAACGTGTGACCATGGCCAACGGGCTCGATGACGACGAAACCCTGCGGCACGCCGAAGCCATTCGAGAGGCGGACGCCGAGATGGAGGACTTTCGCTTGCTGGCGGGCATCGAGGTGGATGTGCTCAAGGACGGCTCGCTGGACCTCGATCCGCACACGCTGCGGCAGCTCGACTGGGTCGTCGCCAGCATTCACTACGACCGCAATCTCGATCAGACCCAAATGACCGACCGCTACGTGGCCGCCGCGGAAAGCGGCGTCGTCCACACCATCGGGCACCCCTTCGGGCGCATTATCGGCAAACGCGACGCGATCGCGCTGGACATGGACCGAGTGATCCAAGCCTGTC
>CAZSBQ010000393.1:0-2106 GCA_964604795.1 uncultured Victivallales bacterium
GGCAAACATCAACCGATTTCCCCCGGTGGCGTTGAGTGCGATACGCCGTTCCGGATGCTTCGCCAGGCGTTCCCAAAGGGTCTTCTCCGCGCCGACAACCGAGTTGGACGGGAGCGTCTTAATCTTGATATCGGCCTCGGGGAGGAGACCGCGCAACACTTCGCAAACCGTGGTGCCCGCTTTCCTGCTGGTTTTTTCCTCGGTCTGCCAGAGAGTCAGCCGATCAGTGGTCGCCAGGAGAAATCCGACGATGATCGGTTCCGGAGCTCCGCCGACCAGGGCGTGCATTTCGTCGCACACGATCTGCGTTTCATCCATATCCCGTGTCCGTGTGCCGTGCCCGCTCACAAGCGCCATCGACGACGACAGCGACGCTTCGGTATACACCATGCGCAGGCGTTGCCGAATCGCCTTGAATTCGGGATCGACCAGATTCTCGCGGGGAAGCAGCCATTGCTTGCCCGGCAGCGGGAAAGTGGATTTGGACAGAATGCCGTCGACGCGCACCAAGTGGCCCTGCTCGTCGACGGCCCCGGAGAAGACCCAGTCAAGCAAATCCTGTTGCGTGGGTGCGCCGGGGGTGCCGCAGGTCACCACCTGAGCCATTCTGGCCGCGAGTTGCCAGGAGCGACCTCCCCAGTCGAGACAGTCGGTCACAAAACAAACTCCCAGGCCGGAAGGGAAATGATCGATGCCTTCACACCGGTCTCTGTGATCAACCCCTTTCAGCACCCAAACATGCCCAATCCCCGGCTCGGGGGCCGACTCCCCCCCCGCCAACGGAAAAACGGCGCAGGCAAGTTGGTCCTGCAAACAGTCCGCCAATCGTATGCCGGTACCGAACGGAGAGTCTGCGGCGAAAGTTTTCGCCCAGGGCTCGGGAATGCGGAGTCCGCAGGAGTGTCGAAGCAGAAGCTCTTCGGCCACGCATCTTCGCCACTCCTTCAGAAGTTCTTCGGAAAGTGCGCTTTTTTCGAAGGTCTCGATGGTTGCGTCAACGTCCGGCAGAGCGTTCGTGCGCGCCAGCTTCCCGAAGTCCTTTCCCAAATGATAGGTGCGCAGTTTCTCCGGCGTTCTTCGCCCGCCGACGCTGAACGGTTGCAGCAGCATGATCAGCTCTCCTCGGACACCAGGACGACGATGCGCAGGTCTTCCGGATCGGTGATCGGTTCGGCATCGCCGGGCAGCTCGAACTCGTTCAGAAGTATCCGGATGCCGTTTGGCGCGGATTCCACCGCCGCCTTCCCCACGGGATGCTCGCTCCCTTCAGTGTACACCAGCGCGTCGATTGCAGCAGGTGGATTGTCCATGGCAAGGAACCACTCGCAGCAGATTGCTTGGTCGGTGCCGGGCACCAGATTGTCCCAGGCGGTGCACTGTGCGAAACGCGATTCATGGGGCGCGGACTCCGCAAGTTCGTCGATGGCGCTTGCCGCGGGAATGAGCGCGCATGGCGTCGACTTGGAATCGGCCGTCCGAGCGGTTTTTCGCAGATAGGCATTCTCGAAATGGGGACGGAATACGGACCAGGGAAGATCGGAAGGAAACTCCAAGGCTGTCGGTTTCCGAACGTACACCGTTTGGCGAACGGATGCCTGAAGCTGTTCGATTCGCTCGGCGATCGCTTCGTGGAACCGTACGCTCGGGCTGGATTCACCAAAATAGGAAAGACCCCAATTGTAGGCATTGCGCGCCGTCCCGTCCGCCATGTCCGCACGCGCCTTCAGAACATAAGCCAGAACATCGTCAGGCAATCGCCCGAGGCATTCGCCGAGTGCGTCGGGCGCGAGGGTGCATTCCAGTTCGAAAGACACAATGGCGGGGATGCCGGCACGGTCGATTGGAACGAACAGGTCATCGGGGCCGGCAAGTTCTCCGTGCGTCGCCAAAGGAGCACAGTTGAACATGTCGCTGTCCAGGTGATCAAGCAACAGCCAATGCCAGGCCGGCTGGTCCCCGCAGCCGCCCTTCACCGTCCATACCTGACCCGCGCGGAGAGGTTCCCCGTTGTCCGGCAACCAACTCCGAGTTGGCGCGGTGCTCTTTAGGCGGTCGTTCAGCGTCTTGAGTTTTGTCTGAGTATTCATCGTCAGTAATCGCTCCTTG
>CAZSBQ010000394.1:0-2087 GCA_964604795.1 uncultured Victivallales bacterium
CCCCGGGCAGCCTGCCGGTGACGCATATCGGGGCCGATACCTACGAAATTCTCAGTCTGGCTCTGGATCTGGTCGCCGCCTGTCGCGACGGCCACCCCGTGCCGGACGTGACCGAAGTATGCTTGATGCAAGAACATGAACGGAAACCGACACAAGAACCCGTCAGACAAAGTGCCTGAAAAACACACAAACAAGGAGAAGTAAAATGAACACGCGAACGAGGAAACAAACACATGCGATGGGATGGATGCTGGCTCTGGCGGGATGGATGCTGCTGACAGCGACAACGACCCGAGCCGCGATCATTTACGTCGACGCCGAAGGCGGTGCGAGCGGGAACACCGTCAATCCGGACACCGACAGCACGACGGGACGGACTGGTTTGCCTCGTCTTACAACGATACGGATAACCTATGGGGGGCTCGCAGCGGCGCTTGGGGCGTGGCGGAAGGCGATGCCTTCGAAGCCCGGCCGGACTCTGAAGATGCGCCGCTGATCAAGACCACGTTGACCGGCCTTGACGCGAACCAGGACTACAACATATACGTTTATTTTGGTGACTTGACCTCAAGCGAATGCAATATCTACGCCGGCCTGTTGTCCGACAGTCTGACAATGTTCGACAAGGATTCACCCAGTGCCGAGCAGACGATGGACTATGAAGGAACGGTCGGGCAGTTCCGCGTCCTGCTTGGAACCACGGCTCCCGACGCTTCGAGCAATCTCGATATCTTTATCGACAGCGAACAGGGCGGTGGTTACCACAGGACTTGGTACGACGGCGTGGGGTATGAAGTCATCCCCGAGCCGGCGACGCTCATCCTGCTTGTCCTCGGCGGAGTGAGCGCACTGCTGCGCCGCAGGCGGTGCGGCTGACATCGGTCATCCCCGAACCCGCGGCAATCACACTGCTCGGATTGGGCGCGGCCCTGCTCCTGGGACGTCGCCGGAACCTTTCACAGGCATAACATCATGGTTAAATGAAAAGAAACAAAACCTTCACCTTGATTGAGCTTCTGGTCGTGATCGCGATCATAGCTGTTCTGGCTTCGCTTCTGCTTCCGACGCTGAAGCGGGCCCGGGAATCGGCGCGGCGCATACAGTGTTTGGCCAACCAGCGTAGCATGCATATGCTGGCCATGGTTTATGCCGCCGATTCTGACGGCTACATGCCGGGCGGAAGTTATCCCATAATAGGCCCGATGATGGCCGGGGGCTACAAGGATGATGGTGACCCGGCCGGGCGCGTGACTTTCCTGCGGGACTACCTGAACTGCACCATGGGGCTGTCCAATACCTGGCTCAACGGAGGCAGTTGGTATATCGAGTCGGCGAATCCCGTCATGTTCTGCCCCAGCGGTGAACGAGCCAGTGCGCCTACTACCGCGCCATCATCGGACTACAACTCCCACGGCTGGTCGCTCTGCTCACGGCGATACTCGAGCGACTTTGTCACGCCGGGCATGGGATTGACGCACTGGGCCGGGCAAGGCAATGCGGGCTTCAAGCCAAGGCGCATGGGCGGGGAAACGCAGGTGGACGGACAGCGCGTGGTCTTTTCGTTCGATGCGGCGACCACCTATCAACCGGCGGCGGGGCAGACGGGTGCGGCGTCAGCATGGCCGCTGATGTGGTACTTCACGCCGCACAAGGAAGACCAGCAGATCGGCGGCATGAACGCCGTGTACATGGATGGATCGGGGAAGTGGCACAGCCATAGTGCGTATGACCGCGGAGAGAACAGCAGCGGTCGCACGATCATCCAGTGGCGGACGGGGACCCTCGGCGGCGGGGCGCCGACGTATTACCCATACATCTACCCGAGGGACGCCACGGTGTCGTTGCTGTGGGAAAACACCGGCAACGATCCGGCATACCCGCCGAATTCGATTTTCACCTTTGGTTCGGAAGACGACGGCACCGTGAAGTGGGACTGGAAGTCGCCGCGGATTTTTGGATTTTAACCTGATTTTGACCAGGGTCGGGCTACCCCCCAAAGCTACTCCATCATCCTTCGTGGTGCATAATTCAAGCTGATAACAGCAATGAAAATGAAAGGGAACAGTTTAATGAAATATCGGAATGCC
>CAZSBQ010000395.1:0-2077 GCA_964604795.1 uncultured Victivallales bacterium
GATCGAGGCGCAGTTCTGTTGGATGGAAGCTGTGCGTCAGTCACCAGGAAATGAAACATATCGGCGGTCTTTGGATTACGTCACTCGTAATCTGCGCCCGTCGCTTTTTTCACTGATTTTGTATTTGATATTACTTGGACTTGTTGCCGGTGTTGCTGTCGGGCTCTGTGCTTGGCGCTTATGAAGGATTGGGTGGCGATAGAGGTTCGCAGCATACGGGTGTCTACCGCATGAACTCGGACTGGTAGTTCCGCTGTGCTTCATTGCCAGCCGTTTATGCAGAACCCGCTCGGTGGCAACGGCCTGGGCGGCCGCAATGCCTGGGTCGGGGGTTGCGTTGGCGGATTGAGCACGCTGAGCGGGATCAGCAGCCGGGCGAGCAGGCGGAGGAGTGCGGCGAGTGTTCTCATCCTGCATGGGGACCTCTCCGGTGAGGGTGAAGGAAGCGGCGACCTGCATGCGGGTACCCTGGTCGGCACCGACGGCGACGACCGAGACCTCGCGCAGGACGGACGCAGTGACGTGGTAGAAGGGGGCGGCGTGTTCCTGGCCGTTGACCACGCGCGTGCCGGTCTTGACCAGGTCGGATTGCTTGACCTCGGCCCCGATGGAGAGCTGCCAGTCGGCCCCGGCCTCGGCCTGCTCGACGATGCCCGCCGCCTGGCCGTTGCCGGAGACGATCTCGCCCTCGATGTGCAGGCAGTCGTCCTCGACCCGCGCGGCAACCATGCCGACGCGCGAACCGGTGCGGTTCTCGTGGTTGGTCAGCAGCGGGACGGTGTCGGGGATCTCCATCCCGGACAGATCGACGACGACCGGATGCTTCCAGCCGGGCAGATTCATCTTTCCGCCCGAATAGGCCACACCCTTGACTTTCGGCTTCCCGCCCTCGGCGGCGGCTTCGATGGTCACGAACTCATTCATGGTCTTGGTTCTCCTGCGTTGTTGGGGTGATGTCGGGATCGATGAGGCCAAGCTCCCGCATGAGGGTCTTCTCCCGGGCGCGCTGGCGAAGCTCGGCTTCCCAGTCCAGGCCCTGGCGGGCATACTCGTGCGAAAGGGTGGTCGTGTTGCTCTCCAGCCGGAGGCGCTGGGCGTTGGCTTCCTTGTAGGGATCGACGTGCTCGAGCCCGTCCCAGAACCACTGGTGCGGGCCGTCGATTTCCAGGTCGCGCGCCAAGGCATACTCCCGGAGCCAGGTAGCCAGGATGCGGTCGAGCACACGGGCGGCGATGAAGGCCTGGTCGACGCGGATGGCCTTGTAGTAGGTCTGGTGATCCAGGCGGCCGGAGGCGTAGTTGTAGCCGGACGAGTTTCCGGCGGCGATGTTGTACGGCAGGTTCAGGCAGCGGGCGATCTCGTTGAGGATCTCGCGCTTGAACTCGGCATAGGTGGTCGAGGGGTGCTTCGGGTCGAGCTGCGCCATCTTCCAGCCGCCGGGCATGGTCAGCAGCATGTTGCGCTCGAGCTGCACAAGGTCCATCGGCTCGACGGCATCGGCTTCGCCCGACGCGGGCGCGTCCGTATAGAGAATGCCCGCGAAGTCCGCGGCCGCTTCGGCGGCGGACAGGACCGCGAGGGTGTAGCGGCGGAGCTGGGCGAAGAGCGGAAGCGCAGGCGTGATCTCGGGAATGCCCCGGTGCAGTTCCGGGCGGTCGGCCCGGTAGATGTGGATCATCGCCTGCGCGGGAACGTCGACGGCGTTCCGCCCGTAGTCGAACTGCGAACCGCCTGGATGCTGCTTCAGCACCCGGTAGCTTGTGGGGTTGCCGTGTGTATCGAGACGGATGCCGTCGACTTCGTCGCTGCGCCCGATGACGCTCAGGTCGCTGGTCACGCGGTCGGCCTCGACGAGGCCGAGGTCGATCTGGATGTCGTGCTCGACGGCGGGGTTTTCGACGAGCATGGCGAAGGACTCACCATCCTGGCAACGGGACATGCGCATGGTGCGCAGCTTCTCGGGGAGGCGTACGGCCTGGGACCAGGCGCTGAACTCGCGCTCGATGTCCCGGTTCAGGTCATCGTCGTCGGTGAGCATCTGCAGCCGGGGGCCGGTGCCGATGGTGTCGTTCGCCAG
>CAZSBQ010000396.1:0-2050 GCA_964604795.1 uncultured Victivallales bacterium
TTAGAACAAGGATATCTGCTGCTACGTCTCAGCAGATACTACTGTGAGCCGCTTCGCGCAAACGCAAAGAGTAAGTACAGTATCGCATGATTGAATTCCGCAATGTCAACAAAGCATACGGCGACCAGGTGCTCCTGGACTCAGCCTCGTTCCGCATCAACTCCGGAGAGCACGCGGGTATTATCGGCGCCAACGGATCGGGCAAGAGCACGCTTTTTTCGCTGCTGCTCGGCGACGTCTCCGTGGACGGGGGGGAGATCCTTCGTCCCGCCTCCTCGGTCATCGGTCATCTGCGCCAGCATGTTCCCGAGGAGGAGCAGGCGAATCCTCTGCTGACGTTCGCCGAAAATGCTCTGCCGGAACTGCAGGAACTGAAGGCTCGCATGGACCAATCTCAGGAAGGCTTGGGCGCGGTGGTGGATGCTGAGCGCGCCGAGGCGCTGGCGCATCTGGGCGAGCTGCAGACCCGTTTCGAGCACTTGGGCGGATACGAGGTGCGCCATCGGGCCGAGGCCGCTCTGTCGGGTCTGGGATTCAGTCCCGAGGACAACGCTCGCCCGCTCTCAGAGTTCAGCGGAGGCTGGCAGATGCGCGCGGAACTGGCGCGGGTGGTGACCGGACGCCCGGACATCCTGCTGCTGGACGAGCCGACCAACTTCCTCGACCTGCCTGCGGTCGAGTGGCTGCGCGGTTTCCTGGCCGACTTCTCCGGCACGATGCTGCTGATTTCGCACGACCGATACCTGCTCAACCGCCTGACCGACGTGACGCTCGAGGTGGCCGGCGGCGTCATTACGCGGTACGCCGGAAACTACGACCGCTATGTCCGGGACCGGCAGGAGCGCATCGAGCAACTGCAGTCCGCCAAACGGAATCAGGACCGCAAGCGCCAGCAGATGGAGCGGTTCGTCGAACGCTTCCGCTCCAAAGCCACCAAGGCCAGCCAAGTCCAAAGCCGCGTCAAGATGATCGAAAAGATGGAGGACATCCGCATCCCCGACGACGTGCTCACACCCCCCGTAATCCGTCTGCCGCAGCCCGTGCGGGCGGGGGCGGAAGTCGTCCGCCTCAACGGCGTTCGCTTCGCCTACGACGGGCAGGCGCCGCTCTACGAGAACTTGGATTTTGTGTTGCAGCGTGGCGAGCGCGCCGCCATAGTCGGCTACAACGGCAGCGGCAAAACCACGCTGCTGCGGCTGTTGGCCGGCCGGCTGACCCCGCAGGCCGGCAGCCGCACTCTGGGGCACAACGTCGAACCCGGCTATCTGGCGCAGGACTCCGCGGAAACCATGAATCCGTCCGAGACCGTTTTGGAGGTCGCCGTGCGCGCCCGCCGCGGAGACGTCAGCGATGGCGAGGTGCGGTCTCTGCTGGGTGCTCTGCGGTTTAGCGGCGACGACGTGTTCAAGCCCGTTTCCGTGCTGAGTGGCGGCGAGCGCATGCGGCTTGCCTTGGCCCAGCTGCTGGTCAATCCGCCCAATCTGCTGTTTCTGGATGAGCCGACCACCCATCTGGACATCGCCTCGCGCGCGGCGCTGCAGCGGGCTCTGAGCGAGTTTTCCGGCACCATTTGTTTCGTCAGTCACGACATTGAGTTTGTCCGCGCCGTGGCCACGCGCATCTTTGCCGTGCGCGACCGCCATGCGGTGGAGTACTTCGGCGGCTACGACTACTATCGGGAAAAGATGCAGGGGGAAACCGCCGCATCCTCGGGTGACACCGCCGTCGAAGCCCAATCCGACCCGTTGGCCGACGCCGGATTGCGGGGGTCGCAACGCAAGCGGGAACGACGCGAAGAGGCCAAGCGACGGCAGAATCTGCGCAGCCAAAAGGCGCCGCTCGAAAAGGCCGTCGCGGAAGCCGAACAACGCATCGAAGCCCTGGAAGCCGAACAGACGAGCCTGACGGAGCAGTTTGGCAACGACCTGAGCGCGGAGCGCTGCGCCGAAATCAATCGGCGAATGGCTCAAATTCAGGCAGAAATCGCGGAGCAAACCCAAGAGTGGGAACAAGCCGCCACCACGCTCGAAGAGCTGACCTGATTGACGGA
>CAZSBQ010000397.1:0-1999 GCA_964604795.1 uncultured Victivallales bacterium
ATCAGGTCGCGGCAGTCGGTGTGCCCCTGATTGCGCTCCGCGAAAAGCCGGGCGGCTTCGCGCACTTTTTCCGCGGTCTTGTGCTTGGCGTCCACATCCGCGGGATCAATGCCGCCGTACTCCAACCCGAGCACCAAGTACGCGCCGACCAGCGCTCCGCAGACATCGGCCTGCATCGCAGTGCCGCCCTCGAACGCGGCGGCCAGACGCAGCGCATGGTCCCGGCTCAAGCCGTAGCGGTCGGCAAACGCGGCCAGCACCGCCTGGGAACAGGCGTGCCCGCCGGTGAAATCCTTGACCGCCGCCTTGGCCGTCTTGCTTGCCGCTGGATTCTTTTTGCCGTTGATCATTGGAACCTCTTAATATCTGAGTCGTGAACATTCAAAGATTGATGACTCCCCTGCACTCGGTTTACAGCTCACTGCACGACGCGCCGCCGGCGAAGCAGGCGAAGCAACGGGGGTGTTCGAGCTGGACGCGGGTTTTCGCGGTTTCCTTCAGAGAGCTGCCCAGGTCGTAATGCGGGTGGTCGTCGACCAGGGTGCAGGCGTAGACGCGCATGCGGCCCGCCTGCTTGACGACCATGCGGCTGAAGGCGCACATGAATTTCTCGCAGCTCTCCGGGGTGTGATAGGTGGTCATGCAGTGTTCGGTGATCTCGGGGGTGTCGGCTCGTTCAAAGTCCGGAAAGGCGATGACGGGCGTGTCCTCGGGCAGGCCGACGGAGGCAAAGAAGGGGCGGTAGGCGGCGTTTGCGGAGTCCGCATCCTCTTGGTCGTCATCGCGGCGGCGGGCGACGGAGACGTGGAATCCGGCGCGATGGAGTTGGGCGAGGCTGTCGAGCGCCAGGGCGAACATGCCGTCGCCGCGCAGGGCGTCATGGCGTTTTCGCTCCGGGTAATCCAGGCTGACGCGGAAGGAAAGCGCATTCGGCTTGTCGCGCAGGGGGAGGATTTCCTCCATCCGGCTTTGCAGCGGACGAGTGCCGTTGGTCAGCACCAGGCAGGGACGAAAGTCGAGGGCGTAGTCAAGGATGCGCACCGTGTCTTTCACGACAAACGGTTCGCCGCCGGTGAACGAGAACTTTTCCACTCCCAGCTCAACGGCTTCGTTGATGAACGGGCTGACATCCTCGAGCGTCACGCTTTCCAGGCGCTGATCGCCCGGCGCGGAGTGCTCGAAGCAGTCGGGACACTTCAGGTTGCAGACCGTGCCGGTGTGAAACCACAATTCGCGCAACCGTCGCGGATCGACGTAGCCGCGGCAGTCGCCGTCGTTGGTTTTCAGCCATTTCTCATCTCTTCGGTGGTATTTGCCGATTGCCATAAAGTATGGGCTCCTTGGTTCCTGAATTGCACGGCGGCAGTAGAAAACGTTAGTATTTTGACATATACCCAAAAATTCACATGAGTATTTTAACGTCATGCTTAAATTGCCTGGGTACCGGCATCATAAGAGAGTCGGAAGGTACCAATTGCGATTTGACGATGTTGCTTGGCACAAACATCATTGCACCCTTCCGGGCTGGTGTCTTTGCTGCAAATTCCAACGCCTTCACCCGTGGGCAGCATCCCTCAGCTCCGCCTTGGAAGACAGAGCCACTTTTCCCCGAGGCGCAACAGCTGGCCGATTGACATCCACAGTATATGTGATACATTCGCTTCATAATGTAGCAGTTCAAATCCGAACATCCCTGGCAGGAGGATATATGTCAAACGTGACGCTGGCAATTGAAGACGATGTTCTGAAAAAAGTGCGCAAGCTGGCAGTCGAGCGAAACACCACACTCACGGCGCTGGTGCGGTCTTCCCTGCGGCAGTTGGCCGCTCGCGAGAACTTGCGCACCGAAGAGCTTATCCAGGAACTGAACGAATCCTTTGATGCCGAAAAGATGAAAATTGGCCGAAAAACATGGTCGAGAGAGGAACTCCATGCCAGAGAAAGAAAAGGTGTTCTTTGATACAAACATATTGGTTTATGCCCATGACTCCGGTTCGCC
>CAZSBQ010000398.1:0-1991 GCA_964604795.1 uncultured Victivallales bacterium
ACGGCCTCGAAGCGGTCGTCGCCTTGTGTATCGTCATTGTCTCGCTTTGCCAGGCTCTTATTCATCCCTCAACCTCGAAGCTTTCATTCTGGACTGCGTAAATCCAGGCCGACCAGGACTTTTTCGGTATTGGACAGGTCGCCAATGACCTTGCGCAAGGGCGAGGGAAGCTCGCGCACCAGCGTTGGCACGGCCAGGATCTGGTCGCCCTCGGCCAGTGCGGGTTGCTCGAACAGATCGACAACCTCCAGGGTATACTGCCCGGCCAGATGGGCCTCGCAGATGTTCTTGATGTTGGCAATCGCCCGTTCCGCCGCCGGCGTCATGCCGGCCACATAGAGGCGCAATTCCCATTTTTCGGATGGTGTCTTTGTCATGATTTGCTCCCCGTCTTGGAATCCTCGTTCGGCGCACCCTCGTGATCGCTGTGCGGATTACACAATGAAATTCCCTTGTCGGCGATAACCAGTTGCCGCGTTTCATGGGAATGATTCATGCCACGCGACTTGATGATGTGCAGCCCGCGCCGATGCGTATTGTCTTCTCGTTCCTGTCGCAGCGCGACCCAGGTGTCGACCAGAGACGAAATATTGGTGTCGGTCTCTTCCGGCCTGCCCGAGCCAGGCGTCAATGCGGTGAGAAACAGCGTGATACCGCGGTTCTTGATGTGGTCCAGAACTCGCGTGAGCATGGATTTGACATCGCCACTGACACCCGCGGCCAGGAAGCTGGTGATCGGATCGATCACGACGCAGGCGGGATTCTGTTCTTCCACGGTATTCACCATCGCCACAAGGTGCTCCTCCAGTCCGCGACTCGTCGGACGGAATGCCTCGATGGAAAGCAGCCCCTTCTCCTGCCAGCCTGCGAGGTCCATTCCTATCGAGCGCATGTTGCGCGCGATCTGACCCCCGGATTCTTCGAAAGCGAGGTAGAGAGCTTGTTCGCCCCGGCTGCACGCTGCCGCGACAAAAGTTGCGGCCAGCGAACTCTTGCCCGTGCCGGCTTTGCCGGATACCAAAACGGTGCTGCCCTTGAAGTATCCCTGGCCCCCGAACATTTGATCCAGGTCGTCGACCCCCGTGCCCACCCGTTCGTCGCCCACGACGTAATTCAAACCTGTCGATGTGATAGGAAATACCGAGAACCCGTCCTTGTCAATCAGGAAGGGATACTCGTCCTTGCCGTGGCCGGAACCGCGGTATTTGACCACCCGCAGACGCCGCTTGGATATCTGGGCGTCCACCCGGTGGTCGAGCACCACAACGCAATCCGACACATATTCCTCGAATCCGTATCTTGTCAGTCTGCCTTCGCCCCGCTCCCCGGTGATCACGGCCGTGACACCCGCATCTCTGAGCCAGCCGAACAAGCGTGACACTTCATGGCGCAACGTCCGCGTGTCCGCAAACACGGAAAACAGCGCGTCCATCGTGTCCAGCACAACCCGCTTGGCGCCGATCTCTTCAATGCCTGCTTTCAAGCGGATCAGAAGGGGATCGAGCGAGAACGTCCCGGCCTCGGTCGTTTCGTCGCGCGGCAGCTCGACCGGGGCAATCTTCAGTTTTTTCTGTTCGCAGAGCTTGGCCAGTTCGAACCCCATGGACCGGAAATTCTCCTCCAGTTCGACCGTTCCTTCCTCGAACGACATGAACAGACCGGGTTCTTCATCCTTCGTGGCGCCGCGCACAAGAAACTCCATACCGAGCACGGTCTTGCCGCACCCCGCCGCGCCGCATACCAATGTCGGACGCCCTTTCGGCAGTCCGCCATTCGTAATCTCGTCCAGTCCACGAATACCAGTCGGACATTTCTCGAGCTCTCCGGCGGCGTCTTCCTGTAATACAAGTCTTCTACTTGTCATAAGTGTTTTCCTTAATAAAATTCCCATTATTTATTTTCTTGTCTCAAAAACCAGATGGGATTCGGTGGATTCATCCAGAACTCGCAACTATGCGCAAATTGAACGCCATGATTTGGCGCAGTTTTTA
>CAZSBQ010000399.1:0-1959 GCA_964604795.1 uncultured Victivallales bacterium
GAAGAGGTCGGGAGCGTCCTGGTCGGCCAGGATGAACTGGTCGACTCGCTGCTGATCGGCCTGTTCACCAACGGCCACGTGCTGGTCGAAGGCGTGCCGGGACTGGCCAAGACCCTGGCGGTCCGCGTGTTGTCCCAGGCCATCGGCGGCGACTTCTCGCGCGTGCAGTTCACCCCCGACCTGCTGCCCGCCGACCTGACCGGCACGGTAATCTACAACGCCCGGGACCATTCGTTCTCCGTCAGCCGCGGCCCCATATTCGCCAATCTGGTTCTCGCCGACGAGATCAACCGAGCGCCCGCCAAAGTCCAGAGCGCCCTGCTCGAAGCCATGCAGGAGGGACAGGTGACTCTCGGCGGCGAAACCCACGTCCTGCCCTCCCCCTTCCTGGTCATGGCCACTCAGAACCCCATCGAGCAGGAAGGCACGTACCCGCTCCCCGAAGCCCAGGTGGACCGCTTCCTGCTCAAAGCCGTGGTTTCCCATCCCACGCGCGACGAGGAGCGGCTGATTCTCGAGCGCATGGCACATCCGGAGACCGACGTCTCAGTGCGGCAGGTGGCCTCCCCCGACGACATCAAAACCCTCCGCAGCTGGATCGACAAAGTCTACATCGATCCCAAAATAGTCGAGTACATCCTGGATTTGGTCTTCGCCACCCGGCGGTCGGGGCGTACGAACTTGTCCGAGCGCCAGGCAGAAGTCGATCTGGGAGACCTTGCCACGCTGGTCGAATACGGCGCTTCGCCGCGGGCCACCCTGGCCCTCACGCTGGCGGCCAAGGCGCGCGCCGTGCTGGACAGCCGAGCCTATGTCGTGCCCCAGGACGTCAAGGACATCGCCCCCCCGGTGCTGCGCCACCGCATCATTCCCAGCTACGAAGCCGAAGCCGAGGGCGTCCGCAGCGAGGATTTGGTGCGCCGGCTTCTCGACGAGCTGCGCACGCCGTAACCTGTCCACACAGTCCATTTCTTCAGCCCCGGCAAACCGATGGAAGCACGTGAACTCATCGCCAAGGTGCGGCACATTGAAATCCGCACCCGCAAAATCGTCGACGAACTGACCGGCGGCGCCTATCACAGCGTCTTCAAGGGCCAGGGAATCGAATTTCGCGAAGTCCGCGAATACTTGCCCGGCGACGAAGTGCGCAGCATCGACTGGAACGTCAGCGCGCGCTTCGGGCATCCGTACGTCAAGCGGTTCGAGGAGGAGCGCGAGATCACGGTCCTGCTGCTGGTTGACATCAGCGGTTCCGGGGATTTCGGCTCGCGCGAGGGGCCGAAAACCGACCTGGCCGTCGAATTGGCCGCCCTGCTCGCCCTCAGCGCCATCCGCAACAACGACCGGGTTGGGCTGCTGCTGTTCACCGACGACATCGAGCTGCTTGTCCCCCCCCGCAAGGGGCGGCGGCACGGACTGCGCATCATTCGCGACGTGCTCGCCTGCGAGCGGCGCGGGACCGGCACCAACATCCGGCTGGCTCTCGAACACGTGCTCAAGCTCACCACCCGGCGCGCCGTGGTCTTCCTGATCAGCGACATGATCGACGACGGCTACCAGTCCGCTTTGCAGACCATGGCCCGCAAGCACGACCTCACCGTCATGCGCCTCTTCGATCCCGCCGAACTGCACTGCGAACTCCGCGGTCGAGTCAACCTCGAGGATGCCGAAACCGGCGAGACTGCACTTTTCCGCGGCAGCCGCCGCGCTCGACGCGCATTCGGCGCGGCCACCGCCGACCACGCCATTCAGCAGCAAAACTGGTTCCGCCGCAAAGGCGTCGACCTGGTGGACCTCACTGTCGGCGAAGACTACGTCAAGCCCCTGCTCCAATTCTTCCGCCGACGCGCCCGCCGCCATTGACAATAAGGGATAGGGATAGGGATAGGGATAGGGATAGGGATAGGGATAGGGATAGGAACTTGCTTTTGCCTATCCATGCTCGTACAATAACCGTGT
>CAZSBQ010000400.1:0-1934 GCA_964604795.1 uncultured Victivallales bacterium
TCGCCCGGACCGCATGAGCTGCTACGGCCATGCGGCACCGACAACTCCGAATATCGACCGGCTTTCGCAGCGCGGTGTGCGCTTCGAACGAGCCTATGCCGCCGACAGCCCGTGTGTGCCCAGTCGCGCCAGTCTGTTCTCCGGCCGGTTCGGCGTCTGCCAGGGCTGCGTGGACTTCAGCTACGACTCACAGTTCTTCCGGCGCACACCCCCGGAGGGACGGGGTGCCGGCGAGCGCATCATGGCGGAGATGCCACTCCCCGCGGCCTTGTTCAAGCAGCGCGTCAAATGCGCCACGGTCAGCACCTTCGGACGCCATCCCGCCGCATTCTTCTTTCGCGGCTGGGACGAGATCATACAACCGCACGAGCCGGACGGACCGGAGTACGCGGACCTTTTCACCGACGAACAGAAGGCGCAGCACGAGCCCATGTACAACCCGCAGTACGAGGGCATGCAGACCGTCCGCGGCGAAGAAGTGGTTCGAGTGGCGAACGACTGGCTGGCCCGCAACGCCGGCGCCGACTTCTTTCTGCATGTTCACATGTGGGATCCCCATGCGCCCTACGCTCCACCGGCGGAGGAACTGGCCCTGTTCGAAGACACCCCGCGCAACCCCTATCCGACCGATGAAGTGCTCCCGAACGTCTCCTGGGAAGGCGCACGAACGTCTGAAGGGATGCAGAAGCTCATGCAGCACTACGATGCGGGCATCCACTACGCGGATCGACAAGTCGGCACGCTTCTTGAACAGTGCGAGAAACTCGGTGTCCTGGACGACACCGTCTTCATCGTCACCTCCGACCATGGCGAGGAATTCGGCGAATGCGGTATGTGCTGCGAGCATGGCTCGGTGCGGGAAGGAACCGCCCGCATTCCGCTGATCATTGCCGGACCCGGAATTGGCCGCGGGGCATCGCAATCGCTTGTGACAAACGTCGACATCGCTCCCACGGTCATGGGTCTCTTCGGCCTGACGTGCCCCGGCGAGTGGCAGGGTGCGAACCTCGCGCCGCTGCTCGAAGCCCCCGCGGCGGCAAAAGTGCGCAACGAGTTGGTCATAAGCCACGCCGTGTACTGCGCGCAGCGGGCCTTGATCAGGGACCAGCACAAGTTAATCAAGACCTATAAAATGAGCGGCCAAACCGAACTCGAGCTGTACGATCTGCACGAGGATCCCTACGAGCAGCACAACCTGGCGGAGAACGAGCCGGACCTCACACAAGAAATGGCTGACGCCCTCGACCGGTGGATCGGGAAAATGCTCCGCGGCCGCCCCGATCCGGTCCTCGAACGCATCGGTGAACCAAGCTGGTTCGAACCGTCGTTCGCAAAGCGCTCATCTTGACTCAGCGGCCGCTGCCACGTGCAGGCATTGTTGCCCGCCGTAAGAAGCTTCGGGCACCCCTCAAATCCCCAAGGGCCTGCACATGCAAACCATCGACAAGGGCACTCTCACCCTCGGCATCAATCCCGAAACCGGCCAGTTGCTCTCCGTTCGCGACCAGTCGCTCGAACTGGATGTCATCCGCTTCGGGGGTGGCGTGCAACCTTGAGGATTGGAGTGTACCCGCAAATTACGCGCGGGTATAGGTTACTGTACTTTACCCCATTGCCTGCGTGGAGCGCGTGTGCAGAATTGACTGGAGAAACTTTCGTTGATTTTGCCAGCCGATTGACCCAAACTGGTCGAACAAGTTTTGCCGCCCCCGCCCAGATGATCAATACTCTCGGAGCGACACCGTCGCCGCAAAGACTGGTGCGCGTCTCAACCTTGTAGGGTAGTCTCAATCAAATCGAGACGCGCCACGCACAAAATACGTCACTATATTCAAACTTCCGGCGAGTGCGCTGTTCAAAAAAAAATCCGCCGACTTGTTTGACAGCCCAGAATGAAGATAGACAGTACTGATTATAGGATACGCAAAAGCAAT
>CAZSBQ010000401.1:0-1929 GCA_964604795.1 uncultured Victivallales bacterium
CCGGGGTTCCAGTGTCGGCCGCCCCCCGGCTCGACGGAGTCTCGCCCTCTCATCGGGCGGGATCACGCCGCTCCCCTCCCTCAGAAAGGAATTGCCCTGAAATCGCCCGCCATGGTGGTCGTATACTGAAAATCCGTCCCCCACCCACACACCTCATACTGGCATCCGGAAAAAGGTCGGCTATGATGCATTGCTTGCGGACAACAACGGATTTTCGCGGATTGCGAGCAAAAAATGATGGCGGCACACGGCATGGAATTGCAAGCGGCCGTGCAACGCCATTGCGTGGACTCGGCGCTCTGAACATTGGAGACAACTTTTTTGAGTACACAGACACTGACTCTCATGTCCTGGAACGTCAACGGCATCCGTGCCGTTCAGCGAAAAGGCTTTGCCGATTGGGTGCGCCGGGCGCAGCCGGACATTCTCTGCCTGCAGGAAACCAAGGCGCAGCCCGAGCAGGTTCCCGAGGAGATCGCGGGGCTCGAAGGATATCGAACCGACTGGATCAGCGCCGAGCGCAAAGGCTACAGCGGGGTGGGGACGCTTTGCCGCATCGAGCCGGTCCGCACGCGACGCCTGGATGTCGACGAATTCGACGCCGAGGGGCGAACCCACGTGCTCGACTTCGATTCCTTCGTGCTGTTCAACTGCTATTTCCCGAATTCGCAGGCGGCCGGCCGGCGTCTGGACTACAAGCTTCGCTTCTGCGACGCGGTTCTGCAGCAGTGCGAGCAGCTGCGCAAAGAGGGACGGCACGTCGTCGTCGCCGGCGACTACAACATCGCTCACCAGGCCATTGACCTGGCCAACCCGAAGTCCAACGAGAAGAACCCCGGTTTCCTGCCCGAGGAACGAGCCTGGATGGACAAGTTCGTCGCCGCCGGCTATGTGGACACTTTCCGAATGTTCTGCGCCGAGCCCGGTCACTATACTTGGTGGACGTACCGCACCCGAGCCCGCGAGCGGAACGTGGGCTGGCGCATCGACTATCACTGCGTGAACGAGGAACTGCGCGACGCCGTGCGCCAGGCGCCCATTCTGGACACCGTCACCGGCTCCGACCACTGCCCGGTCGCGATGACCCTAACCGTTTGAGGCTCCCCCCATGCCCGATGAACTGAAGAAAGCCTACGAGGACACGGATTTCCTCAAGCGCGACGAACTCCGCCCCGTCCGGCTGCAGCTGGAGCTGCTCAAGCCGGAACTGGTCATGCAGGATGAACACATCCGTTCGACCATCGTTCTGTTCGGCAGCGCCCGCACGCTTCCGCCCGAGCAGGCCGACCGGGCTCTCGCCGCCGCGCGTCGCGAGGCCGAGTCAAACCCGGACTCCCCCGCCCACCAGCAGGCGCTTGCCTACGCCCAAACCGCCGCGGACATGAGCCGCTACTACCAGCTGGCGCAGGACTTCGCACACTTGGTCAGCTGCGACTGCCAACAGGGCGAGGACGGGTGCGAGTACGTCATCGTCACCGGCGGCGGCGGCGGCATCATGGAGGCCGGCAACCGCGGCGCCGCCGAGGCCAGGGCCAAGACCGTCGGGCTCAACATCAGCCTGCCCTTCGAGCAGGAACCCAACCCGTACATCTCCAAGGAACTACTCTTCCACTTCCACTACTTCAGCATCCGCAAAATGCATTTTCTAATGCGCGCCAAGGCGTTGTGCGCCTTCCCCGGCGGCTACGGCACACTGGATGAAATCTTCGAGACACTCGCCCTGATCCAAACGCGGAAGATCACACGCATCCCCGTGCTGCTGTTCGGACGCGAATTCTGGGAGGGGCTGATCAACTGGCAGCAGATGATCGACCACCAGCTCATCTGCCCCGAAGACGTCGAAATCTTTCAGTACTGCGAAACGCCGGAGGAGGCGTGGAGCATCATCAAGGAATTTTGGAAAACACCGTCCGCCCCCCCCGCCACCCC
>CAZSBQ010000402.1:0-1921 GCA_964604795.1 uncultured Victivallales bacterium
CGCGCATGCGGACGCGGCGCAGCTGCAGTTCGTTGCGCACCAGGTCGGTGGTCTCCGGTTCGACGTGGATGACATCGCCGGGCTTGGGGGGCGCGGGGGCCTTGCGGGTGCGGACTTTGCGCGCATGCCCGCCGCCGTGCGGGAGCACGCCGTTGAGCCCCAGCTCGGGGAGATAGAGCATGGAGCGCTCGCCGAAGACGCGGGTGACAACCCCTTCGAGCACCATGGTTTCGCCCTCCTCGTCGCGCTCTTCGAGGTAGCGAAGTTTCAGCCGGTCCTGGGCGGCGAAGCATGCCTGGTCCACTTTCGTCTCCATTTCGGTGACCAGGGTTGCGATGTCCGCGCATTCCTCCTTGGTTCGCAGAGAGCCGCCGGTATCGGCTTCCCAGAGCTGCTGATGCACAACCGTGTCGGCCAGGCGGCGGATGGGGCTGGTGAAGTGGGAATAGAGCGTTTTGCCGAGGCCGAAGTGCAGGGCCGGGGCGGCGGCGTAGCTTGCCCTCTGCATGGTGCGCAGAAAGGCGGCGCCAACGGCTGTTCCGACAGCGGATCCGCGATGGTGGTCCAGGAAGCTGTTGATCTCGTTGCGTGAGTCCAGCGCGCCGACCTTCATGCCCAGGGAGTCGCTCAGCCAGGTGCGGAACTCCTCCATGTCCTTGGTGTTGGGTTCGGGATGGATGCGGTAGAGGCCGGGGATTTCGCGGCGCTGAAGTTCCTCGGCCACTGCGCTGTTGGCGGCCAGCATGAATTCCTCGACGAGCGCGTTCGCTTCGTTCTGCTCCTGCTTCTCCAAGCCCAGGATGCGCGGCGGGTTCTCGGTGCAGCGCACGCGCACGTCCGGTGCATCGATGAGCAGGAAGTGCTCGTTTCGCGTGCGGTGTTCGCGCATCCGTGTGGCCAGATTCACCAGGCGCAGCAGGTCCTTGCGGACCTTGGCGGACCAGTCCTGACCCGTTTCGGTTTCGATGAAATGCTGCACCTCCTCGTACGCGAGGCGTTGGGTCACGCGCACAGTCGAGCGGGTGCGGCGGGCACTCTGGACCTCGCCGGTCTTCTCGTCGATGTCGAGAAAGACGGAGTGGGCGGGGCGGTCCTGGTTTTCGCGCAGGCTGCACAGCTCTGCGGCCAGTGGATGCGGCAGCATGGGCAGGGTTCGGCCGGGCAGGTAGGCAGTGAAGCAGCGTGTGTGCGCCTCGCCGTCGAGCGCCGATCCCGGCGCGATGTAGGCGGCCACGTCGGCGATGTGCACGCCGACAGTGACCGTGCCCTGTTTCGGCCCGGCTTGGATGGAGATGCCGTCGTCGAAGTCCTTGGCGTCGACCGGATCGATGGTCATAATGGTCAAGTCGGTGCAGTCCTGCCGCCTGATGTCGCGGGGCTTGGCTTTTGCGGCCTGCTTTTCCTGTTTGCTCGTGTAGGGTGGGGGCAGATCAAATTCGACGACGATGGCGTCGAGGTCGGCGGTCAGAGTGTCGTCGGCATTGATGGTGCGGATGAATTCGGATTCGAGGGGATCGCGGTTGCTTTCGCGGGGCAGCAGGCGGACCAGAATCCAACTGCCTTCCTCGGGTGGCCATTCCTCCTCGAGTTCTTCGGGACAGACCACGGGGATGTATTCCGGCATGTCGCGGTGCATGGGGCGAAAGTAGGGAAATCCCTCGAGCATGGTGAAGGTGCCGACCACCTCGCGGCGGCGCGCTTCGAGGACGGTGACGACCGCGCCGGAGGGCCCGCGCGGATCGTCGCGCTTTTCAATGTCCACCAGCACGCGGTCGCCGGAAAGGGCGGTGCCGAGTCCCCGCGGGGGGATGAAGATGTCGCCCAGTCCCTTCGGAGCGGTGTCCGGGCGGACAAAACCGAATCCCCGACTGGTGACGGTGAGCGTGCCGGGGACCGTGTCGGTGTTTTCGGACAGGACGTA
>CAZSBQ010000403.1:0-1891 GCA_964604795.1 uncultured Victivallales bacterium
CACCGCGCTCTGTCCAAATTTCGCGGTGACGCCGAGTTCTCAACCTGGATGTACCGCATCGCGGTCAATCTGGCGCGAAACAAATACAGATGGAACAAGTCCCGCGGCGCCAAGCGGAACTTCAGCATCGACAACCCGATCGAAGGCGAAGACGGCAGCCAGATTCAAATCGAGCTGCCCGAACCTCGGTTGCAGCCCGACGAGCAGAATGAGTTCGACGAATTCAAGAAAAACATCATGGAAGAGCTGCACAACCTCCCGCCCGTCTATCGAGAGGCACTCGTCCTCAGGAACATCGAGGACATGAGCTACGAGGAAATTGCCCAAACCCTGGGCTGCAAACTGGGAACCATCAAGTCCCGCATTGCGCGGGCCAGAGAAGAGCTGCGGCGAAGGATGGAGCTATGAGCACGCTGTCAAAACCGAACGATTGCCCGGAAACGGAAAAAATCAGCTCGTGGATCGACCAGCAGGCCGACGACGAGCAGGAAGTCATCAGCGAACACCTGCGGGAATGCCGAAAATGCGGCCAGGTGGTGCAGGCATATCAGCGCATTGACGAGGGGGTTCGTTCGGTGCAGTCCGCCTCCGAGCCGGCCGATCTCTCCCGACACATTCAGTCCCGCTGCCGCGCGCTGCCTCCCGTGCCGCGCTCGGCGACTCCGTTTCCGGGGTTGTTCTGGAAGGCGGCGGCGGTTCTTGCCCTGGTGATGGCCGCCACGGCTCTTTATTCTTCGCGCCACGACGGGCCTGCAACCGCGGACAACGGCGAACTCCCGCAGGCGGAGTCCGCCGAAGTCGCCAGTGCTTCCTCGAGTGCTCCGGCAGGCGAATCCCTGTACGCCACCGGCATCGAAATGCCGGACTCGCTGGGGCTTCGTCATCAGATTCACGCTTCCCTGGATTCGACGGACCTGACCCCGGTGGGCGGGCAGACGCCCGCCTTCCGCATGGGCGCCGGACGCGCCGTGCAGCCCGTTCCGCGCAGTGTGCGGCACGTCTGGCTGGTTCCCGAAAGCCGCTGGGATGACGTCCGGAAATACCTTGAGGAATACCATCCCCAGGGCGAGTGGGTGGAGGCGGACGAGCAACCCGCCTTCGAGCTGTCCGTTGCGGACACCGCACTGCAGGCCCTCGTGGACAGGGTGGACAATGCCGGCGCGGCGCTGGTCTCCGGCACCCCGCCGCAACCCCGCGAGGCCGCGAGCACAGCCTTCACGGGACGGGACGTGGGTTACCACATGGTTTTCATCACCCAAAAATGATGCGCCCCACGGTGGCCATGGTGCGTTCAACCATGCAGTGCACGCAAATCGACGACTCGATATGGGAGTTCCCCGGCGACGCGACCAAGGCGAAGAAACCAGATGCCGTGCTCGGACTCTTTCGAAGCCCTCTCGTCGACAGGCGCTATGTGCCCGCTCAACGTGGCACTGCAGAGTTATTGTTTCGTCGTTGCCGGTCAAACCGGCCCGCCCCATTTTAAACCCAGGGTTGCGAGCCTTGGGCTGGGATTGGGCCGGGCCTCCAGCCCGAGAGCGACTGTGCGCATAGTTCCGTCCAAAACCGTGTCGTTCAACTTGCGCGGTTCTTGAACTCAAGGCAAGAGTTCTGGTATTCCATCGCTATACTCGTTGCACTCCGCCGAAAGTATGGTATGGTAATGCGGCTGTGTTTCGATGCTTCGATACATGGATACAGGCGGTGCGCCGAATGCGTCAACGTTGTTATTGTGAGAAAGTATAGGGTGCAGGCATGATCACACCGGACTACGCGACATTTGAGCGCTTGTGCGGAACGGGGGTTCGCATCCCCGTTTTTCGGGAGCATTTGGCGGACATGGAGACGCCGGTTTCGGCGTTTTCGCGCTTTGCCGAGGACGAGTACGCGG
>CAZSBQ010000404.1:0-1883 GCA_964604795.1 uncultured Victivallales bacterium
AGGAAAAGTTTGGTCGGCCTGTTGTGTTGGAGAACGACGTGAATTGCGGGGTATGGGGCGAATATGCCGTCGGGGCGGGCAAGGGATTCTCGAATGTGGCCGGATTTTTTGTGGGAACGGGGCTTGGTGGCGGGTTGATTCTGAACGGTCGGCTGCACTTGGGAACTCACGGCATGGCGGCGGAGTTCGGGCACGAGGTGGTTCGCTACAAGGGACGAAAATGCGGCTGCGGCAAGCGGGGCTGCCTGGAGGCGTACTGCAGCAAAACCGCCTTTTGCCGTCAGTTCGAGAAGCAGATCAACCGCAAGGGGAAGAAGAGTGTGCTCAGCCGGGAGATGAAGTCGTTCGACCGCATTAAAAGCTCGACGCTGAGGAAGGCGTATGAGTCGGGGGACGCGGTCACGCGCAAGGTGGTTCACAAGGGGATGAAGATGCTTGGGGTGGCTTCGGCCAATTTGGCCGCCTGCGTCGGTCCGCAGTGCATCGTGTACGGGGGCGGCGTCATGGAGGCAATGGGCGAGGAACTGTTGCCGGTCATTGTTGGAAGCACGCACGAGCACTTGTTCGGTTTGCAGCCTGAGGATGTCGAATTGCGTCTGTCCGCTCTGGGCGACGATGCCGTGCCTGTCGGTGCGGCTCTGCTGGCCCGCGACCGAGGAAAGGCGAAGGACCATGAGTAAAGCGGCGGAGGACAATGCAATTCGGGGGCCGCTGGGGGTCATTGATGTGGGAGCGCACACCATCCGGCTGCAGATTGCCCAGGTGTTGCCGGGCGACGGCGTGCAGATATTGGAGGATTTGGCTCAGCCGATCGCGCTCGGGCGCGACGTGTTCACGCAGGGACGCATTCCCGGCGCGAAGATCAGCCGGGCGGGGCGGATTCTTACCGACTTTGCCGAGAAATTGGCCGAGTATCAAGTGGAAAACTACAAGGCTGTGGCCACCAGTGCGGTGCGCGAGGCGGCCAATCGCGACCTGTTTGTCAACCGCATACGCAATATCAGCGGAATCTCGCTGGAAATTCTTGAGGATATGCAGGAAATTCGGCTGATGTATCTGGCGGTCCGTGCGGCTGTTCGAGATGCGTTGGACCTGCGCAAGCACCAGGTCCTGCTGTGCAACATCGGCACTGGTTCCAGCCAAGTGGCGTTTCTGGACAATGGGCGGTTGACGTCCGGCGAGAGCATCCGACTCGGAACCCTGCGCGTCATGGAGGAGCTGGGGGGAGCCGCAGCCGGGCCCGAGCACGTGCGGGAAATCGTCGATCCGTTTGTTTCGATCATCATCAATTGGGTGGGACGGATCACGGTGCCCGCTCGGTCGGACAGCTTTGTGGCGCTGGGATCAAGCGTCCGAGCCATTGCCTGCATTGGCAGCGGGGCGCCGCCCAGCCAGGAAATCGTGTACTTGTCGCGAGAGGATTTTCGCGGCGTCACCGCGTTGATCGACGACCTGTCTCCCGAAGAGGCGGCTCGGAAGTGGCACCTGTCCGACACCGATGCGGCCAGTCTTCAGCCGTGCGCCGCCATGCTGGAACATATGTTCGACATCACCGAAGCGGACCGCCTGCTGGTGCCAATGACCAATACCCGGGAGGCGCTGATTCACGACATTATTCGCGAGCGGCGCGGCGAACCGGACCCCTTCGTGCCCGAAATCATCTCTTCCGCGGAGACCCTCGGCGAAAAATTTCACTATGATTCGGCCCATGCGCGGTGCGTGGCGGACAACGCGCTGACTCTGTTCGACAAGTTGCGGGACCTGCATGATCTAGACGGACGCGCTCGAGTGTTGCTCGAGGTCGCGGCTGTTCTGCATGAAATCGGCTTGTTCATCAGCAACGAAGCCCACCACAAGCATTCCCGCTACTTGGTGATGAACAG
>CAZSBQ010000405.1:0-1870 GCA_964604795.1 uncultured Victivallales bacterium
GGGCTTGGTGCGGACGACGGAATGGGATGTGGCGCAGCAGTTTGTCTGGCATTTGATCGGCGCGGCGTGTGTGGCGCTGGCGGTTCGTCGCACGGTTCAGGCGGACGGTGAGGCGCGGGGGTGGCTGCTGGCCGCCGTCGTGGCAGGCGGAGTTCTGGCTGCGATGAGCGGATGGAATCAGGTGGTTTTCGGGGGATTCGAACGCACGCTGGCCAGCGCCCGCGAGCATGGGGTTGCGCTGAACAGCGCGATGGTGGATCGGATGACTCAGGGGCGCGCGTGCGGTCCGTTCGTGTATCCCAACAGCCTGGCGGCGCATTTGGTGCTTGTTTTGCCGGTGGCGCTGGTGGCGCTTTGGCGAGCCGCACGCTGGTTCGAGCCGGTGCGGGTCAGTCGCGGACTGTTTGTGGCCTGCGGAGCTGCGGTATTGGGAATTGGGTTGGCTTTGAGCGGGAGTCGAGCGGGAATTGCAGCCGGGGGCGCGGGAGTGGTGTGCGCGATTGTTGTGATGCCGGAGTTGCGGCGCTGGCGTGTGCCGGCTCTGCTGTTGGTCTTGACAGTGGGAGCGGCTGCGGGGGTGGCGGTCAACCGGGGACGAGGACTTTCCTCGCTCGAAGCCCGGGCCGATTATTACCGGGCCTGCGTGCGGATGGGCGCCGCTCATCCGGTGACCGGGGTGGGGCTGGGGGAATTTTTCCCCTGGTACATGCAGTTGAAGCCGGAGGGGGCGGAGGATACGCGTCGGCCACACAGCTTTTTACTGGGTTTCTTCGCGCAGTCCGGCGTGTTCGGCGCACTTGCTGTTGTAATTTGTCTTTCGCTGCCGTTGTGGTTTCGGCGGGCGCTGCGGGGCGGAGGGTGGGCTGTCGATCCGGCCATGGGGACGGCGGTGCTGGCGGGATTGGCCGCTTGGTTTCTGCATTCGCTGCTGGATTTCAATGTGCATATTCCGGGGACGCTGGCGACGGTTGCGGCTCTGCCGTTTCTGTGCGGGGCACCGCCTGAAAAAAGCGTGTCCGCATCCGTTGGAGGCCGACGAGGTTGGTGGGGTGCGCTTGCGCTGGGATTCGTCGCGCTGTTGGGAATATGGCGCTGGCCCGGCGAGCGGGCCTATGCGCGGCAAACGGCGCTGATGCAGTCCCCGCAGGTCGCCGAACGCAGGGGTGTCCGGGCGGCCGAACGGGCATGCAGGCTGCTTCCGCTATCGCCGTACCCCTGCTGGCTGCGGGGAAAGCAGGCACGTCGAAACGGGGATTCCGAGGAGGCTGTCCGCGCGTTTGAGCAAACGCTGCGGCGTGCGCCTCACCGGGAGGTCTTTCGGCAGGCGCTGGTTGAGGAGTTGCGTGCCACTGGCCGTTTGGAGGAAGCGAACCGAGTTGCTGCGGAGGGTTGGAAACCCTGACAATTTACGGTATGCTAACACCATGCGTGAACATTGTGCGGTTTGGTCCTGAATGCGTGAACAATCGCTGTCCGTATGATCTCTCGCGGATTCAGGTCGGCAAAAAAAAATAGGGCGAGCATGATATGAAAGCAGGTCTGATGGCGCAGCAGTTTGATGTCGACGGCCGGCTGGTGACCGTGGAGAACACCGGCAGCGGCAACGTCAACGACACCTATTTGGCGATTTTTCGCACGACGTTCTCCGAGCACCGGTTCATCCTGCAGAAGCTCAACGCCAATGTGTTCGCCGCGCCCGAGGTGATCATGCACAATATGCGCACTCTCACCGATCACGTCCATCAGCGGCTCGAGGACGAGGCCCATCTTGCCGACCGCATCTGGCAGTTGCCGCGGGTGATTCCCTCCAAGGTTGGCAAGGATTTTGTGGTCGACGGCGACGGCGCCTACTGGCGCGCCATCTCGCACA
>CAZSBQ010000406.1:0-1853 GCA_964604795.1 uncultured Victivallales bacterium
TGCCGCCGGCAAAGAGCAGGAGGTCGTGGTCGAGAGCCAAGGCCCAGACCACGCCGCGTCCCAGCCAGTGCCCCACATCCGCGCGGGTGGCCGAGCAGACACCGTAATATACCGGTTCGTTCCCGTCGAGTTGCTCCCGCGCCAATTGGCGCTCGGAGTCCCCCATGGTGTCCAGGAGGCGCTGCCATGCCTCGTTAGAAAGGGGGTCAGCAATTGGTGGCGGCAGTTCGAAGGCCATGCCGGTATACTCGCGCACGGTAATGCCGTGTTCGTGCAGCATTGTGACGAGACGGTGATTCTGCTCCTCGAGCAGACGGATGCGTTCGGTCAGCAGGTCGACGCGCTGTTGTAGCTGTCGCTGCGCATGTTTGTCGGTATCTTCGCTCATCAATCGCTCTCGCTTTTTTCGGCGGCCTTCGCCATCGCTTCGGTGGTCAGGCGTCCGCGGGCGTACTTGGCCCATTGAGTGGCGGGATAATCCCACGTCAGGTTCTTGAACATGCGGTAGGATTCAACCATGGGATTCCTAACGGAGACCTTGCCGTGCTTCACCCGCATGTAGGCATCCGCGCACCAGTACATGGCCTGGGGAACCAGGGATTTGTCCCCGTCGTAAGTTTTGATGGCCGCCTCGAGCACGTCCACGGCCTTCCCAAACTCCTGCGCCTGGATATAAGCCTGACCGCTCAGAATGGTGGTTTTCCCGGCCAGGCTGTGGGACGGGAAGCGCTTGGCCAAGCGTCCGAAGACCTCCGCGGCGGTTTTGTACATTTTCCGTGCCTGCCGCTGAACCTTGAATCGCTCGACTTCGTCGTCGATGCTTTTGGCCTGGTTATTCAAGCTTTTGCCCTTCTTCCAAAAATAGCGGCCGAGGCGGGAGATGGTTTCGGCAACCAGCTCGTTGTCCGGGTATCGGTACGATAGTTTGACATACTCCTCGGATGCCTTGTCCAGATTGCCCATCTTCTCGTAGGCCAGGGCCTTCTTGTACTGCGCCTTTGGTGCGTAGGTGCTGTCCGGATCGCTGGAGACGATGTCGGTGAAGCGGGTTATGGCTTCGTTGTAGTAGTCTTTTTTGCGCTGCGGGTCGTCGGCGTCGTTGCCGAACTCCATCGCCAGATTGGCGAGCAGATATTCGGCTTGCGCGCGGGCATCGGAGTCGGGAAAGTCGCGGATGGCCTCCTCCAGCAACCGCTTGCCCTGGAGGATTTCCCGCTTCGCCATCTCTTCCTGACCGAGATTTCTGTGCTTTTTGGCCAGCTCGAAGTAGGATTCGGCGATGGTGAACTGGGTCTGTACAGCGATGTCGTCGTCCTCGAACCGCTTGGTGAAGATCAGCACCTCGCCGTCCGCGCCCTTGTGCACCTTCACGGTGCGCTCAACTCCGGAGTCGCCGTCACCGTATCGGGCGGTTATAACATCGCCGTACACCACCGGCAGGTCGGGTAGCCCCTGATACTCGCTGTCCCCGGCATCGGGTGCCGTCTTCGACTTGCCCTTGTCGGCGAACACAGGCGTGAGCAGGCCGCGGAACTCGCCGGTGTGGGCATACGTCTCCTTCAGATCCAGTTCCACGGACGCACCACTTTCGGTTTCCAATTCAAGTGTCACCTCGTCTCGTTCGGGAGAAATGTCCTTGGCCTTGTCGATCACCTCGAAGTAGAGGGTTTCGCCGACATACATGCCGCCGAGGACGTTTTTATACTGGCGGTCGTAGATTTGGAACCCAGGCCGCGAGCGCAGATCAAAATGGCCGGTGATCCATTGGGTCTGCCCCTCCGGATCGGTGTATTTGAACCCGACGTGAATTTTGTCCCGTCCGTTGATTTTGAGCGCGGCAACCTCCTCATCCT
>CAZSBQ010000407.1:0-1833 GCA_964604795.1 uncultured Victivallales bacterium
TAACGGCAGCTTCCTCCATAATGAAACCTGCCGGCACGGTGCAGTCGATTCCGAACGCCCGCCAGTGAACTGCGGCTTTAGGGGGGACGGTGGCCCGGCAGTTGCTCAGCAACTCGCGCACCAGGGGCACCTCCAATCCGCCGTCGGTCGTTCCGGTGGTGATCACCAGCTCGAGTACGAGCCCCGTCTCGGGCTGGTACTTCATGGCGCGGCTTTCGGCGGCGGCCTTCCCGGGCGGTAGGATCATGAACCCTGTCCAACCCGTTCCGTCCGGCAGAGACCGAGATGTGGCCCCCTCGTTTTCGTTCAACGCCCGTTTACGATAGTCCTCGGCACTCCTCTTCAGGTCCGGCGGGGAGGGGCTCTTTTGCCAGAACAACTGCATGCGCTGACGGCGGCGGTCGACCAGCACGAGACTGCCGCGCTCCAATGCCGCGGAGTGGCGGCGGATTTCCCATTCTCCGGGCACCCGCAGCTGAATGCCGAGCCATTCAATATTTTTTGTGCAAAGTTTGTTCATAGCGTTATCCGGGGAATACCGCATATCGTTGCGGCGGTTGGCCGGTGTACAGATAATAGACCACGCCAATAAGCATCCAGACCAGGGCGGCCATTAGATCGCCGGCGATCATGCCGATCATGAACGGCTTGGTTTTGTGGTAGCCTTCCGCGCCCATGGTTTTGATGATCCCCGCCTTGATCGCCCAGCCGATGAGGAATGCACCGCCGAATAGCCCGATCGGGTAGGTGCCCCAGACGAGGAATATTAGAGGGTGCAGGGGCCACCAGGGCAGTCGCAGTCGGGCGACACCGAAGGCGAGCACCAATGCCAGCCCTGCGAGTGTCCACATGACGGCCCCCTCGGCGGGGCGGAAATTGCCAAAACCGGTCCGATGGACCTTCTCTGTCACCTCGCTCAGGCGGTCCTGCGAGGAGAGTTCAAGGGTATGGCGGGCGAGGTTGTCGAAGGGCTGGGTCGGCATGGAGCGCTGCGCCCAGTTATCCTGCTGGTTGAACCCGTTGCGGTACTGAAAGCCGAGGGTCACCGCGCCGGCGACGAGAAATCCGCCGATGACCATCACCGCCAGCACCGGCATGAACTTGCCGGGTGCTGCATGTGCTTTGCGCTCGGCCATGCGGAGGCCGGTGTTCAGGTAGGGCATGAGAGTGGTGCGCGGGTCGCCGACCAACATGATGCTTATCATGGCTAGGATGATGTAGGCCGTGGGACCAATGGCCTCAAATCCCGCCAGCGCGACCACCACGCCTACCGGCATCCAAAAAGCCTGCAGGAAGAAGATGCCAGCTTCGCATACGAGGCGCGACATGACGACGAAAGTCAGATATACCAGCAGCACGCCCAAGAGCGACCAGGCAAGCGGGAGTCCGGCTTGGGTGAGCACCCACACGGCGACGAACGTGACCGCTAGAAGAACGCGCATGCTCCAAACGGCGTAGACCGGCGTCCCCCGTTCCCGTTTGAATCCCAGACTGCTGGACAGCACGTTGAGATAGTATCGGCGGCCGGTGTAGAAAATGATCAAGGCGAGTCCGAGATACGCTCCAAACCTCAGGAGGTTTGCCTTCTTCGCCCCCAGAAATGAGTTGTCCAGAGGAACTCCGTTACCGATGAGCATCGCCCCGAAGGCCAGCCACACAAAGTTGGTGATGCCCAGGCTGAATCCTACCTTGGTGTTCAGGAAAAATGCGAAGGCAATGGCAGCGGGAACTATTCCCACATCGAATATTGCCCCGCTGCCCCACACACGACGGGCATTGGGAAACAGTTGCATCAACGGCGAAAAATCGAGAGTGCGCGGGAAGCTGGGCAAC
>CAZSBQ010000408.1:0-1824 GCA_964604795.1 uncultured Victivallales bacterium
CCCGTCACTGCGCACCAAAACCGGCGCCACAACAAGTCAAAGCCACAAATCGCCTGTCCCCAAGTTCCCCATCGCTACGCCTACGGCATGAGCCGGTCAGGGGTGGTCCCGAGAGCTTTGGCGAGGCGGGTCGCAGCCTTGAGAGAAAGGGAGCGCTTGCCGCGTTCGTATTCGCTGATGGTGGATTGACGGATGCCGGTGCGCTCGGCTAGTTGTTTCTGAGTGAGTCCAGCCTTGTGTCGCGCGCCGGCGAGGCATCGGTGGCGGTTCGCATTCCACCAATCCGTTTCGCGAACGGGTACGGTGTCGTGGTCAGCATCCACGATCTCGACCGCGAAGTTGCGCCGAAGGATTTCAAGCACGGCATTCGCACCCGCACCAGAGAGAGTAATTTCAGTATGGGGCTTTCTCACGACTGCCAACATAGTAGACCTCGATGGTTATTGTCTGTTTGTCCGCCGTCCAACAGGCGACGTAGCGGTAATTTAGATGACAGTGAAACGCGTCCGCCGAAAGCTTCGAGTAGTTCGGCTAGCCGGGTTGTTCCGGTCCGTCCGCCTTCAAATCCGCTTCGAGGAAGACGAACAAGTCCTGAACCTTCCCGGGCAACTTCCGCAGGTTCCTGAGTTGCTTCCTCTTGATTGCTACCGTCCAGGACATGCGGACCCTTTTTGTTGACTCAGGCAAAATATCACATAATATCAGCCCATGCAATGCGCGCCACGCGAATACCAGGGCACTTCTTTTCTAACGTGTAAAATGTTTTTCTGCAATAGATTGTGTGGGAATGTAAAACTCGCGCGGGACGCGCTGGACCGCCGTCGAACGAATGACGAGGCAGGCCGCCTGCACCTGGAAAAGTAGAGGTCGGCGCCCCGACGACCGGGGGGGCGCGTCGGCCGGGCGCGGAGGCCGCGCCCTCTACTCTGCAGGGGGTCTCGACGGAGTTTCGCCCTCTCATCGGGAGGAGTCACACGCCCCCTCCCTCAGCAAGGAATTGCCCTGCGAGAATTCTGCGCCCACTTGCGGAGCATCGGTAAGCGATTACAGTATGGGGACCGTTGGAATGCTGCGGATCGTGCGCGCATTCAGCGAAATCCCCGCATTTATGACAAGGAGAAGAGAAAAATGCCTGCTGTTGTGGATCAAGCAAAGTGCACCGGTTGCGAAGCATGTGTTGACAGCTGCCCCGTCGACGCCATCTCGATGGTGAACGACAAGGCCAAGGTCAGCGAGGACGACTGCATCGATTGCGGCCAGTGCGTCGACGAGTGTCCGGTCGAAGCCATCGAAATGCAATAACGCATTCTCGAACACGACCGAATGACTGTGCAGGGGACGTCCTTCTTCGGGCGTCCCTTTTTTGGTTGAGTTTAGAGTCTTTGCTCCGGTTGCGAAGACCGCAACTATGTTTGCGGATCAAGGATTGTCGATGTCCAATCACCGTGCATTCACATTGATTGAGGTGGTAGTCGCCGTGGCGCTGCTGGGCATTGCGCTGGCCTCGATTGTGACGATGGTCTCGCAGTCGCGCGCCCGCTTTATGCGCGCCGAGCAGGAATGGGCGCGCGAGCACAACCTGACCAATGCCATGGAATGGTATCTGCTGGCCGGTCCCGACGCCGCGCTCCCCGATGGTCTCCTGCCGCAAGGCTTCTCCGCGGAATGCGAGTTGGCGCCGGTCGAGCCCCTTCCCGAGATGGCGGCCAATCCGGTGAACGGTTGGGTTCCCGCCACGTTCAGCGTCAGCGTCACCAATGCCGACGGGCAAATCATCGGCACGCGCACCACCCTCAAGCTGGTACCGGAAAATGAGCTGTAGCC
>CAZSBQ010000409.1:0-1795 GCA_964604795.1 uncultured Victivallales bacterium
GTCGACCCGCCGCGTCGGTGAGCAAGCCGATCACGATCTGCATTTTGCCCTTCTTCCCGTCGCGATTGTATCCGAACTGACTCAGCGGCCAGCATCCGCCCTCTGCTTCTCTGCAAACAGGACTTAACGTGGTGCTCAACAGTTGGCCTTCGCCGATCAGCGGACAAGAAAAAGGGGCTGGTTCCACAATTGAACCATGATACTGTATGCTGAATTAAATGCCGAGAGGCGACGAGTCTGCGGAGGAAAGACAATGGGTTTTTATCTGAGAAAAAGTTTTCGGGCCGGGCCGATCCGGTTTAATCTGTCCAAGAGCGGGCTCGGGTTGTCTGCCGGCGTGAAGGGGGCGCGGGTTGGCACCGGGCCGAAGGGACGGTATGTCCATGGCGGACGGCACGGATTGTACTACCGCAAATACGCTTCGTCGGGCGGCAAGAAGCGGAGTCGCAACGTGTCATCGGCAACCGGGGGCGGGGAGTCGTCCGGGCTGGGGACGGTCATCGGCGCGATCGCGGGAATCTTCGTCGTTGTCTGGCTGCTCAATAATCCCTGGGTTCTGGCGGCACTGGTCGCGGTTGCGATTCTCGCATTCGCTGCGTGGTTCTGGAAGGACTGGCGCGACAAACGGGTGCTGGAGCGCTATCGGGCGGCGCTTGATGACGCGTTTGTGCGGGAGGACGGCACCCCCGGCGAATCCGAGCTTGCCGCGATTCGGGATGTTCAGTCGAAGCTGCCGGACCGCGCGCCTCTCAAGAAGAAGGTCGGTAAAATCGAAGCCGATGTGTATCAGGCGGTGCTCGACCGCGTGTTGGACGACGGGCGTGTCACGGATGCGGAGTCCGAACGCATCCGAACCGCCGAGGACAGTCTGCGCATCGACGAAGCAACCCAACGCAAGGCGAAGAAGGAAATATTCTCCTCGGCCTACATCGAGGCCATCGAGGACCGGCGCATCACGGAGGGGGAGTTCAACAACCTGCGCAACCTGGCCGACGGACTGGGGATTCCGCGAACCGAGATCGAGCGCGAACTGTCCGTGGTGAACGACATCCTCGAAGCCCAGTCGCTGAGCCTCCCCTTCGAGCCAATCCCGCACGGGAAACTGGATGTTCGTCCGCAGAAGAGCGAAGAGGCGTACTTCCAGTGCAAGGCGCAGGTGCTCACCCGCCGCAAGTGCAAAAGCGCCGACTCCGGATACGAATACCGCACCAAGCGCGACGGCATCCTGCTCTTGACCCAGAAGCGCCTGTTCGTCGTCGACCGCGGCACCACCAGCGTCCGCTACGGCAACCTCGCCGACGTCGACTACGACATCGACCTGGACCTGATCGTCATCAGCAAATCCACCTCCAGCCGCCCGGTCTTCCTGCGAACCGAGTCGCCGATCTATACCGCCCGCGTCATCGACTTACTGGCCCAGGCCCATCGATCCGCCTGATCTGCCTTCCCGCACCCGATTGTGATTTCCGGCACAAATACCTCCAAGATTCCCGGCTGTGCGATGATTTCGCCTGCCAAAATGCCTCCGAAATCGACGGCCAGGGTGGTAGCCCTACTGTGCAGAAAAAGAGAGAGAATGACGTTCCGCAGCCTGTTCAGAGACGAAAAAGAAAAGCGCCACGCGGTGGTTCCGCGCGGCGCTTGCATCATCATCATTATTATCTATTGACTGTCATTGGATGGGGGGAGTCGCCATCATAAATCGGCGCCAGTCATATGCGCCTATATCAAAGCTGTGCTTTGTGAATGGAGCCAGCGAGCGGACTCGAACCGCTGACCGCCTGATTACAAATCA
>CAZSBQ010000410.1:0-1790 GCA_964604795.1 uncultured Victivallales bacterium
TGTGTCAAAGCCATTGTCAAAAACCTCTGTTTCGCTTGTTGTGTTCTTGGGGCGCTGCCCCAAACCCCGCCAGGGGAAATGATTTGCCCCTGGACCCCTCGGGTAAGGGGAGAGAAGGCAATGGGCCGGGAACGTGACCGGTTTTTGGCAAACCGTTCAAGTTCCCGCCCCGGCTCCAGTTTTTCTTTTTCCTGCCGCTACTTCCGGACCATGGGGTGTGTGGGTTTGGGGGTGTGTGGGTTACTGATCACTGGTCACTGGTTACTCACGCCTCACGTTGCACTCATCACGCTTGACGAACAGGCAGGGATGCCTGTTTTACTTTCTCCTTTGCCTTTGCCCTTCTAATTGTCAACCCCATAATCGTCAACCCAATGCCTTTTTGCCCTTGACCTTGCCTTTCCAATCGTCATACCTTCTCCTGCTCTTGTCTTCTCCCTGCGCCTCTGCGCCTCTGCGCGAGGATATGGCCCCTGAACAGCGAATCGTTGTTTGAGGCTCTGCGCAAAGAACGATCCACGGGAGTGCAGAGGGACAACGTCCCTTTGCCGAGGGTCTGGGGCGAGCAGCCCCAGTGTATTGTTCACTCCTTTGCCAGGCGTTCGTACTTTTTGCGGTCGGCTTCGGACAGGGGTGCCGGTGCGGCGTCGGTCCAGGCTTGTTCGATCAGCTCGGCGTCGACCGTGCCGGGGCCGCCCTCGAGCTTGCGGCAGATGCCCAGATCGATGAGGATATCCGCAAAGCGCCGGATATCGCGCATCGAGCAGTGCTCGAAGCGCCGCGCCAGGGCGTCGAGACCGACGGACTCGTCGGTGCCGTCGGGAAGTCCCGCGAAGCATTGCTCCAGCATCGCGCGGCGCGCGGCCAAGTCCGGCAGGGGCACATAGACCAGACTGCCCACGCGCGACAGAATCGCCTGGTCCAGCGACACCGCCCGGTTGGTGGCCCCGATGAACAGCAGACTGCGCATGTTCGAGCGCACGCCGTCCATCGCCGACAGAAATTCGGTCAGCACACCCTCCCGCACCGACGACGACCCGCTGCCGCGCGCGGCCAGAACCCCGTCGATCTCGTCCATGAACAGGACCGCGCGCTCGTGCGTCGCCAGTTCGTCGAAGAGGCGCGACACGTTCTTCTGCGATTCGCCCACCCACTTGCTCAGCAGGTTCGAGCCCTTGACGTCGAAGAACGCGGCGTCCAGTTCGGTAGCAACCGCCTTGGCGAAGAAGGTCTTGCCGGTCCCCGGCGGGCCGAACAGGATCATGCCGTCGCCGCTGCGCGCCCCCTTCCAGCGGGCGACTTCCTCGGGGTTCTGCGCCTTCAGAATGTAGCGCCGAATGCGCTGCTTGAGTTCGTCCATGCCGACGATGTCGTGGAAGCGCACCTCGGGGGTGCCCTGCGCCTGCCAGTCGCCGGCATCGTCGGATTCGTCGTCGCGGTTGCTCTGCTTCCTCGCGGCGCTGTCGCCCCCCTTCCCGCCATGCTTTTCGCCGTCGGCGGGGCGCTTTTTCAGTCGCTCGGCAATGCGCAGCCAGTCCTCGCCGTCCTCGACGTGACTCCGCGCCACGTCGCCCTCGGTCCGCTCGGCCAAGGCAAACGCCGCGTCCGCCGCCCGCGCCGCGCACCGCAGGGCCTCCCGCCAATCCTCCCCGCGAATCGCCGCCTCGCATGCCGCCTCGTGACGCTTCTTGGTTTCCAGTAAAGTGCTCATGCTTTTCTCGCTTGTTGTCTTCTTGGGGACCCGGGGGAATGCCGAGGGCCTTGAGATCCCGGCCCTTGAGGTGCGTCTT
>CAZSBQ010000411.1:0-1775 GCA_964604795.1 uncultured Victivallales bacterium
CCCATTGATCGATGACGCCCTCGGCATCCTCCACGGAGGCTTCGCCGAAGACGTGGGGGTGGCGGCGGACCATCTTCTCGCAGCAGAGGCGGGCGGCGGTCTGCAGATTGTAGCGTCCCTCCTCCTCGGCGATTCGGCAGTGAAAGACGATCTGGAGCAGCACGTCGCCAAGCTCCTCGGCCATGTTGGGATCGTCGCGCTCGTCCACGGCGTCGAGAAATTCGGCGACTTCCTCGACGATGTACGGCTTCAGGCTTTCGTGGGTTTGTTTGGCGTCCCAGGGGCAGCCGTCAGGAGCGCGCAGACGGGCCAGGATGCGAACCAGTTCGTGAACGTAGTCTTTGGCGTCGGTGGCGGAATCGTTGGTCGGCGTAAAGGGTTCAGTCATACTGGTCCATAGTTGGTAGTGCGGGCGTGTGCGATTCGGTCGCGTCCGGCGTTGTCGGGATGGATGCGCACATCGCGGAACCCGCGCGTTTCAAGAAGTTGTTTGACTGCCTCGCCCTGGCTCGCGCCGATTTCGCAGAACAGTGCGGCGCCGGGGAGCAGATGGTCGTGAGCATGGTCGGCAATGCGCCGGATCAGGTCCAACCCGTCGGCCCCAGCTCGGAGAGCTTCGCCCGGCTCGTGGTCACGCACCACCGGTTCAAGGTCGGCGTATTCGGACTCGGAAACATAAGGCGGATTCGTGGCAATGACAGCGAAGCGCTCGGATACGGAATCAAACAGGTCCCCCTGTCGGACCTCCACAGCCAAGCCGAGCCGACGAGCGTTTCTCCGAGTCGTCGCCACGGCCGACGGCGAGTTGTCCGCGGTGCGAAGTTCGCAGCCAGAGCAAGGGCGATGGCGCCGCTGCCGCAGCAAAGGTCCAGGGCCGGTCCCTGCGGATGCGGAGTTCGCAGCACCAGGTCCACCAGGCACTCGGTTTCGGGGCGGGGGATCAGCACGCCGGGCGCGGTTTCCAGCTCCAGGCTGTAGAATTCGGTGCAGCCCAGGGTGTATTGGAGCGGATCGCCCGCGGCTCGGCGCGCGACGGCCTGCTCGACGGAACGGGCGTTTGCGGGGTCCGCGGATTCCTCGGGTCGGGCAACAATGAGCGTTGCGAAGTTCGCAATGTAGTGTTCGCCAATCCAGCGCGCCTCCTGTTCGGCATTGTCGATGCCTGCGGCGCGCAGGCGATGGAGCATGCGGTGATGAAGCTCTCGGCAGGTCATGGTGAATTCCGCGGCTGAGCGGTCATTTCGTCGGCGCTCTGTAGCTGGCTTCCACCTCGATGCTGATGCCTCCGCGCGGGTTGAAGATGCCTTCGACGCGGGCTTCGCGCGGGGCGCATGCGGCGACGACATCGTCGAGTATGCGGTTGACGGCTTCCTCGTGGAAGGTGTTGTGATTGCGGAAGGCGAACAGGTAGAGTTTGAGGGATTTGCTTTCGATGCAGGTTTTGTCGGGGGTGTAGCTGATGGATATGGCGCCGAAATCGGGCTGGTTGGTGATCGGGCAGCGGGAGGTGAATTCGGGGCAGCGGAAGGTGATCTGAAAATCACGCTTGGCGTAGCGGTTTTGGAAGACTTCGAGGTGCGCCTGTTCCGGCGATTCGGGGTAGCTGGTTTCGGACGCGCCGAGCAGAGTCAGGGATTCCCGGCCTGCGGAGGCCGTGCCGTCGGAGGCGGTGTCTTTGCTGTGATCGCTTGAGTTCATTGTCACGCTCCTTTCTCTGTAGGGGTGTGTGGGGGCATGTGAAGGACAGTGATAGGTTATCGGTGATCTAACTGACT
>CAZSBQ010000412.1:0-1761 GCA_964604795.1 uncultured Victivallales bacterium
CGGACGCTGGCGATCATGAAGGACCACAACTTGGGTGCGTTCGGCACCGCGGCGCTCGTGCTGGTGCTGCTGGGCAAGTGGGCGGCTCTGTCCGCGTGCCTGGGGGCAGGGCGGCCCGAAGCCGTGATCGTGGCACTGTCTCTCGCCCGATGGACGCAGGTGGACTTGGCCGTTTCGCTGCCTTATGCGCGTGCGGAAGGCGGGACCGGTCTGTCGTTCGTTGAACGGAGTCGTTCGCTTCACTTGGCGCTGGCCGCTGTTCTTGTCGGGGCCGTCGTTTTTCCAATCCTTCCCGTGCGACCGGCGGCTGTAGCGCTTGTGACCGCGTTTGCGACTTCCCGGCTGTTCGCGTTCTGGTATCGCCGCCGCCTCGGGGGCGTGACCGGCGATCTGTTGGGCAACACCAGCGAATGGACCGAGGTGCTCGTCCTGGCCGTGCTGGCTTGAGCAAGGCACGGTCCGGAAATGGTGCACGAATATTTGTTTGCTCTTGCAACGGTCAGATCGCGTCCAACGGAATGATGTAAGAGTGTAAGCCAGAACACGGGTTGATTCTCGGCCTCCGGAGGGCTGTCACCGGCTAACCCCCGACAGAGTTGCCCTATGTCGAAGAGTGGCGTGACATATTTTTGCCGTGAGCGTTCGCGTTCCAGTTGCGGACTTTGCAGGTGTTGATTTCGTTTCACCATGTAAATGGAAATCATACTGGGACGGTTTGCGGAATCCGCAATTCTCGTATAGTATAAGGCCGCAGCCGAATCTATGGAACACCACAAAGGCAAACCATGAGTGATCAGCCCCAGGGAGCGATGGCAGTGCGTGTCCTCGTTGTCGACGACGAACGCAGTATCCGATCCGTGGTTCAGCGTTTTCTACACAGAGCCGGATACCAAACCGACGTGGCGGAAGACGCGCAATCTGCACTCGACGCGTTGGATGCGGGCGACTATGGCGTGGTGGTTTCCGACATTATGCTCCCGGGCATGTCGGGGGTGGCGTTGCTGAAGGCGATTCGCGAGCGGGCACCGGATTTGCAGGTGGTCATGATGACGGGCGCGCCCACCATCGACACTGCCGCGGAGGCTATCCGAGCCGGTGCCTGCGATTATCTCACCAAACCGATCGGGCGCGAATCTCTGGTCCATTCCGTGGGGCGCGCGGCGAGACTTCGGTATTTGATTGAGGAGAAAAAGCGTTTGGATGCGGAGAACCGGGAGTACCGGGAGCACCTGGAGGAGCTTGTCGAGCGCCGGTCCGCCGCCTTGGCTCGAAGCGAGCGGCGCATGCGCGCCATTCTGGAGCACATACAAACCGGCATCTTTGTGGTGGACGTGGAGAGTCGCGCCATTGTCGAGGCCAACCCGGTGGCCTGCGACATGCTTGGGATCCGCGGCCAAGAAATCATCGGGCGGGATTGCGACACGTTCATCCTCGATACGCCCACGCGCGAATCCTTGGTCAATGCCGGCGACCAGGCTTTGCCCAACGAGGAGAGCCTGATCATAACGGGTGCCGGAGAGCGGCGCCCCGTGCTCAAAACCGTGGTCGCGACGGAGCTTGAGGGCCGGTTGTGCATGGTCGAAAGCTTTGTCGACATTTCCGCCCAGAAGGAAACCGAACGCAAGTTGCGCGAGGCGGGCGAGCTGGCCGAAAGCGCCTCGCGCGGCAAATCCGAGCTGCTCGCCAATGTCAGCCATGAATTGCGGACTCCGCTGAACGGGATACTGGGGATGACCGAACTGGCGCTGGGCGAGTCGTTGA
>CAZSBQ010000413.1:0-411 GCA_964604795.1 uncultured Victivallales bacterium
CAATGCCGCTGATGGTGGCCGCGTTCGCCCGCCATATCGACAACTCCAAACAGATCATCATCGCGGGCGATCCCGAGGCAGAGGACACCAAACACCTCCTGCGCGAGGTCCACGCCCGCTTCATCCCCGACAAAATCCTTATGCTCGCCGACGGCGGGGACAGCCAAAAGACGCTGGCACGACAGTTCGCTTTCATCGAGTCCGTCAAACGCATCGACGGAAAGGCCACCGCCTACGTCTGCGAAAACTCCGTCTGCAAACCGCCGACGAACGATGCGAGCACACTGGCGAAACTGCTGGACGGATGAGATTCCCACCACCCAACGTCTTCTGATTGATGAGGAATAAATCATGACGGAATCCTTTGTTTTGAGAGAACCCGAACATGCGGCCAGCCCGGCGAACCGCCGG
>CAZSBQ010000413.1:421-1751 GCA_964604795.1 uncultured Victivallales bacterium
CGGATCGGCTCGAATTTTGCTGAACATCATCATGAGGATTATGACCTCACTCTGATGGTTCGCACCGGAATCCGGCCTTCACCGGAGCTAAGCTGCTGGGGTGAAGTGGTGCACGGCGAGCTGAAGGACCTGGAAGAATTGACCCGATTGTTTGGGGGGCACGATACCGTCGTGCATTTGGCGGCGGTACCATCACCGCATGCAGATTGGGAGGAGTTGCTGCCGAACAACATCGTGGGAACGTACAATGTCCTGACTGCGGCCCTCAACGCTGGGTGCCGTCGGGTCGTTTTTGCTTCCAGCATTCACGCCGTCTCGGGCTACCCCGCCAGGTTTCAGGTGCATGACCACGATCCTGTGAACCCCGGCGACCTGTATGGTGTCACGAAATGCTTCGGCGAAGCACTGGGAAGGTACATGGCGGAACAGGAAGGACTATCGGTAATTGCCCTGCGTATCGGCGCTTTCCAGCCGCTGTCCACAGCGCGCGATCCCAGCCGCGTAGCCCTGATGAACGCATTTGTGAGTCACGGTGATCTGCGCCGGCTGCTTGTCCGGTGCATTGATGACACTCGCCTGCAATTCGCCATTTTTCATGCTTTATCCAACAACCGCTTCAACCGCATGGACATTTCGGCAGCCGAAGAGCTGGTGGGCTATGCCCCGCACGATGACTTCACCCGGGAAAATCCGAACCTGAAGAATTTACGTCTTGACGAACAGGTGCGTCCGCATAACGAAAAACAAAAATGATGCAAAAAGGTACTCGTCTTTCTTTTCGCTAGACGGTACAGGAGAGGCTATAGATGGACTGGCAGCAACTTTTAAGCGCGCGGCGCCTGGGCAGCTCTCGGCCGGGCAGAAGTGCGGGCGACCGGAACCGGACGGAGTTCCAGGTGGATTTCGACCGCATCGTGTTCTCCTCGGCCTTTCGACGTCTGCAGGACAAAACACAGGTCTTTCCCCTGTCCAGCACGGGCAACGTGCGCACACGGCTTACCCACAGCCTGGAGTCGGCAAGCGTCGGCCGCTCCCTCGGCACGCAGGCGGGGCAGCGAATCCTGGAGCGGAAGTCAGCATTGGACACGGCCTTCCACCCCACCGAACTCGGGGCCATCGTCGCCAGCGCCTGCCTGGCCCACGACATCGGAAATCCGCCGTTCGGGCATGCCGGAGAAAGTGCCATCGCCCACTGGTTCGATCAATCCGATGATGGGCAGGAGGTTCTGGCGACGCTGGACGACGAGGCCCAGCGGGAGGACTTCCGCCACTTCGAGGGCAACGCCCAGGGGTTTCGGGTTCTGGCCCGCCTGCAGCATGCCGCCAGAGA
>CAZSBQ010000414.1:0-1403 GCA_964604795.1 uncultured Victivallales bacterium
CAGGGATTGTCCGCGGAATGCCGGCGGCGCACCATCTCGAACGCATAGCGAATAGCGCGCTCGACCTGGTGCCGGTTGTAGACCATGGACTGCACGGCCACTTCATTTTCGGTGTTCTTCATGGTGAAGCCGCCGATGCCCGTGTAGAGCCCCCCGGTGTTTTCCCGGACCACGACGTAGTCGATGTCCTCCGGTGTTTTGTCGGCCAACGGCGTCGGCACGCCCGGGAAGAGCTTCACCGGACGAAGATTAATGTATTGGTCCAAATCAAAACGCAGCTTAAGAAGTATCCCCTTCTCCAAGACGCCGGGGCGAACGTCCGGATGGCCGATGGCACCCAGCAGAACGGAATCGTGCTTGCGCAGTTCCTCGGCGGCGTTCTCCGGAAGCACCTCGCCGGTGGCCAGATAGCGCTCGCCTCCGAAATCATACTGGGTCAGGTCCAGCGAAAACCCGAACGTGCTGCCGGCGGCCTCGAGAACCTTCACGGCCTCGCGTGTGACTTCCGGCCCAGTGCCGTCCCCGGGAATAACTGCAATGCGGTACGAGTTGCCCATAATCTATCCAGCTCCTTCAAGTTGCATATGACGTGCGCGCTTGACGATTCAATCGCCAAAACCAAATTAGGATACTATAGTTGATCGTCGAGGTATGAAAACCGAAGGGCACGGATTTAAGTGAATTTCGACGCCAAGGGGGTTCCCATGAGCGTGGCAAACGCCCAAAAACAACAGATGCAACCGGAAGATACAATCGATGGCCGTCTCCCCCGGGGACACAGACACACGCTGGCCGAAACCAACCGCCCCTTCTACATCGCGCGCCGGGATGCGGCGTACGCGCAGATTGTCGAGAGCTGTGCGCGAGGGCGGGGGCTGGACTCCAGGGACGAGCGCGCAACGCTCTATCAAACCTGCGATGAATTGCTCACCGAAGCCGTCATGTGCACTCGGCGCAGTCAACTGCAGGAGGATTCGCCGGTGATCCACTACCTCCAATTGCTGGAGGAAACCATCAGCGCATGCCTGGCTCTGGTGAGACACGAATTCAACCTGGAGCGAGAAACCCATGAGTTCTCCGCGAAAATGGGCGGCGAAAGCGTGCGCGAACTGCAAAGCGCAAGCGATGTGTTCAACACCAGCGAAGCCAACATCATGAACTGCATCGACGGCATAATGCGCTTCGGAACCCCCATCATGGAGGCCGACACCGAACAAATCCTCACTCACTTCAGTGCCCCGGACCGAGAACGCTACAACACAGCCCTGAAAGAGTATCAATCCGTCTACGCCGCCCGATGCAAAACCGACGGGTAATCACAGTTCAGCGCCAGGGTCTCCTGCACTACACCACGTTCTTGAGCACGCCGTTGTCGATCAGCACCACCCTCCGTTTGGGCATCC
>CAZSBQ010000414.1:1413-1749 GCA_964604795.1 uncultured Victivallales bacterium
CTCGAATCGGCAGGATTGCCTGTTGAAACAGGGTATGGGGGGAAGCATATCCCGCGCCAAAGTACGGTGGAGGGCGAGACTCCGTCGAGCCCCGCCTCGAACGAATGGCGAGGCAGGCCGCCTGCACCGGGAAAAGTAGAGGTCGGCACCCCGACGACCGGGGGGCGCGTCGGCCGGGCGCGGAGGCCGCGCCGTCTACCTTGTTTGTCGGCAACCTTGGCTCGACAGAGCCTCGCCCTCTCATCGGGGGGCGTCATCGCGCCGCCCCCCTCCCTATGAAAGGAATTGCCCTGGCTGGGGCGTGTCGGTGGTTCGCATTTTTTTTGAACCAAGCTA
>CAZSBQ010000415.1:0-1726 GCA_964604795.1 uncultured Victivallales bacterium
TAAAAACTGCGCCAAATCATGGCGTTCAATTTGCGCATAGTTGCGAGTTCTGGTCGACTTGTCTGCGCAGATCGCAACTCGGGCGGTGGCGCGGTATGGTATCAGTCGAATCGGACGCTTGTTCAGTCTGTCCTTCGAGAAGTAATTGGAGGACCCGCCGTGCCAACTTAGCCGAATTCACCGAAGTCTACGAAATGCAGACCGATTTCGCCGCCGTGGTCGAAACCCATTTCAACAAAATGATCGACCGGAGGCTTGCCGCCCCCGTCGAAGCGGGATAGAAAGTGTGCGGGGAACCTCCGCAGCATTTGCATGTCTTAACTTTTAGGTTAAGCTATGGCCCTCGTTCTCAGAAAGCTCCAACTGCCCGGCGTACCGCCCGGTTGCCCCTGGAGCCTATGGGCCGTCGGCTCGGAGTGTTCCTGCCCACTGGAGGAATTTCTTCGAGAACTCAACAAAAGCAGTCCAAAGAGCTTCAAACGCATTACAGCTATTCTTAAACAAGCATCGAAGGCTGGCCCCCAGTTCCACAACAAGGAAATCTGCAAGCGGCTCAAGGGAATGGGGGCTGGCAGCTTCCTCCAGTTTTCGTGCAGCGTGAAGGGTGGCCACGGCGTACGCGTTCTAGGCTTTCTGGACCAAGGGCACATGATCATATGCACCCACGGCTTCTCCAAGAAGAGCGACGACACGCCGCCCAGTGAACTGGACACTCTCAAGACGAAATTCGAAGCCTACCACAAGGCCAAACGAGAAAACCGCATCGTCCGCAAGGAAGATTGAAACCATGGCTGACACCTCCCCGAATCTCCGCACTCTCTTCGAAGACTTGGAGCACGATGCCGAATACCAGGCCGAATGCGCCATCGTCGAATTCACCGAGAACATCGCCCGGCGCATGGACGAACTTGGCATCAGCCGGTCCGAGCTGGCCAGACGCCTCGACACCAGCCCGGCCTACGTCACGAAAATCCTCCGGGGCAATGCCAATTTCACCCTCAAGTCCATGGCGCGCATCAGCCTGGCCCTGGATTCCGCGTTGACCACGCACCTCCAGCCCGAAGGCGCGCACTCCCAGTGGTTCGACCGGTTCCAAGCCTGCAACGAAACCATGGCCCGCCCGCCTGCGACTGCGAACATCGCAAAAGAGATGCGGCACTACCGCCCCGTGGCCGTTCACTCACAGCCCGAGGACTCGACCCATGATCCCGTCGCCTCTGCAGCTTGAGCACTACTTCTTCACCCAAATGCACTTGGACGCAAACCCCGGTGCCGACCCGGATGCCGACCTGAACTATGACGCAAGCGTTCAGTGCGCCCAACACGAAGACGATCCCCGCCGGTGGATGATTACCCTCACCGTTGACATCGGCGGAACGGAAGAGGATACCGACCCCGTCTACAACGGGAAATTCGAAATCGTCGGCATGTTCCGGGTCGACGGCGAGTTTCCCGAAGACCGTGTGGCCAACCTCGCCCACATCAACGGCGCCGCCATCCTCTACGGCAGCGTGCGCGAACTCGTCGCGAACCTGACCGCTCGAGGCCCCTTCCCGCAAATCCTCCTGCCCACCACAACATTCATCGACGAATGCGAACACGGAACCGGCGAAGAAACCAAAGATGCCAAGTAGCAGCATGCCACCCAAAGAGAACGATCCATCCAAATCGGTCGAAGCCTTCACCTACGACGGTGCCTCGCGCAAGAACATCCCCACCGCCGAGT
>CAZSBQ010000416.1:0-1702 GCA_964604795.1 uncultured Victivallales bacterium
TCCCGTATCAGGAAGACCCGTTGGGCAAGACCAGCGGACAGATGATCGGCGCGGCGCGCTCGGGGCGGCAGAACATCATTGAGGGCAGCGAACGCGCATCCACCTCGCGCGAAACCGAGATCAAGCTCACCGATGTAGCACGAGCCAGTCTAGCCGAGCTGCTGGGCGATGTAGAGATGTTCCTCGCGGAGCGCAACGAAATCCCGTGGAGCGTCAGTGACGCATATCATCGTCGGATTTGCGAAGTCCGCCTGCCGGAATTCGTCTACACGGAGGATACGCTTCACGACTACTGGGAGTTCTTTCACAGGGCGCGGGGCCTGTATGCTTTCTGCCTCGATGACGACGACCCCGTGGTCGTTGCCAATGCCCTGGTTGTTCTGATTCAACGCTGCATGGCGATGCTGGACAAACAAATGTCCCGCCTCGGGAAGGATTTTCTCGAGGAGGGTGGCTTTAAGGAGCGCATGCATGCCTGTCGCACCGAGGCCCGCGACGCTGCAGCCACGCCGGATATGGATGCCCCGGAATGCCCGCAATGCGCAAGCCCCATGCGAAAGCGTTTTCCCCGCAACGGCAGTGAGAACAGCGAACCGTTCTGGGGATGTTCGAACTACCCCGCCTGCCGAGGCACGCGCCCATACGCCGCACGGATAAGATAACCCGGGCGGCGGGGTGCATGACTCATGACGCATGACCGGATGACGCATGAACCGCGCCGCCGCGCCCCCCACATGAGTCACTGCGTCATGCGTCATGAGTCACCAACCCAATCCCCACTCTCACAGGAGACATCGCATGACTCACCAGGAAACGCTTCAACTGCAAACCGCAGGACATCGGGACAGCCACGACATCACCTCGGACGTGTCCGAAGTCGTCAGCCGCTCCGGGATTCGCACCGGTACCGCCCACGTCTTCAACGTCGGCAGCACCGGTGTCGTGGCAATGGTCGAATACGAGCCCGGACTGGCCGACGACGTGCCCGCCATGCTGGACCGAATGATCCCACCCAGCCGGCAATACGGCCACGAGCAGGCTTGGCACGACGGCAACGGCCATTCCCACCTCCAGGCGACATTGATGGGGCCGTCCCTGACCGTTCCGGTGTCGCAAGGCCGTCCTGCCCTGGGAACCTGGCAGCAAATCTTTCACCTGGAATGCGACATCAAACCGCGCACCCGATCAATCGTCGTCACGGTCCAGGGTGAATAGTCCCACCGCCGCAGCCGGATCCTACCCTGATAAAACAGTGGCTCTGGCCCCGCTGTGGCCCGTCGAGCCCCGCCGTTTGCCGAATGGCGGGAGCGGTTACCTGCGCCGGGAAACGCATCGTCATCGGGAGGCCGACACGGGGCGCGGAGGCCGCGCCCTCTACTTGGCAGGGGCCGGCGCCTCGACGGCCCGTGGGGGGGGCGTCGCCTTCGAAGGGACACCCGGGGTTCCAGTGTCGGCAACCCCGGCTCGACGAAGTCTCGCCCTCCTTCGGGGCGCGATCTCGCCGCCCCCCTCCTTCAGAAAGGAATTGCCCTGCCGTGGCGGTCATTGGGGTTGCGACCTCGGTTTTTCGTGATATGCTCTTCCTGAGAATTCGAGCAGCGGCCATGAATGCACAGCATTTAATATTGACCGACGGCGGCACCGACGCCTGTGAGTGGGCAGCACGAACGGAAACGAGTTTGGATACAATGTCCCAGCCGCA
>CAZSBQ010000417.1:0-1689 GCA_964604795.1 uncultured Victivallales bacterium
ACGGAAACAAGCGGGCCGCCGCCTCCATCCTCGGCATCGCCCGCCGCACGCTCTACCGCCGCCTCGAAGAGGCATGAATCCGTGATTGCTCGATGGGGCGGCCCATGACTACTGGTAGTAGAGTAAGAAAGGGGGCGCGTGTCAAGCGCGCAGCCCCGGTGTTTGCAGCGATAAACCAACAAACAGCAAGGAGTATGATCGTATGACCGACAAATTAGCAAGCAAAAGCTGTAAAGCCTGTCAAGGCGGCACCCCTCCACTCAAAGGGCAAGAGATACAAGACCTGTCCGAGCAACTCGCCGGTGACTGGCAGGTGGTCCGCGAGCACCACCTCGAAAAGGAATACACGTTTGACGACTTCCGCCAGGCACTGGACTTCACCAACCGGGTCGGAGAGGTGGCCGAAGAACAAAACCATCATCCCGATATTTTCCTGACCTACGGCAAGGTGAAAATCCAAATCTGGACCCACAAGATCGACGGCCTCACCGAAAGCGACTTCATTTTCGCCGCAAAGTGCGATGAGGTGTGACGGCGAGAGACCGGATGTGTCAGGTGTCGGTGTTCAGGGGGTTTCCTGAACACCTGTAATCAGTAATCAGTGATCGGTGATCGGAATATCCGCTACAGGCAGAGATGCCTGTAGTACTGACACCTGAACACTCAACCCCCTGCTTCCGACTACAGGGTTTCGTTCATGCTGCCGGTGCGATAGCCCTGCAGATCGAGCGCGACATAGTGGAACCCGGCGTGCCGGCCCGCATCGAGCACTTGGGATCGAACAGTTTCGGACGCCAAGTGTTCGATGGCGCTCGGCTCCACTTCGATGCGGGCCATTTCGCCGTGATGCCGCACGCGGAGCTGGCGAAAGCCAAGTTCGCGCAGGGCGGCCTCCAGCGCATCCACCGCTTTGAGCTTCTCCTCGGTGATGCGGTCGCCGTAGGGAAATCGCGAGCCCAGGCAGGCAAACGCCGGTTTGTCGGCCGTGGGCAGCCCCAAGCGCCGCGACAAGGCGCGGATATCGTCCTTTGCGAGATCGGCTTCGAGCAGCGGACTGAGCACTCCCTGCTCGATGGCCGCCTGTCGGCCGGGCCGATAATCGCCGGTGTCGTCCGTGTTCGTGCCGTCCGCGACCGTGTCGATGCCGTGCTCGGCCGCGATCTTGCCGACCAGTTCGAAGAGCCCCTGCTTGCAGAGGTAGCATCGGTTCGGCGGATTGTCGGCGAAGCCGGGCAATTCCAGCTCATCCGAATCGACGACAACATGGCGGATGCCGATTAGCTCGGCCAACTGAACGGCCTCCTGCTGCTCGTGTGCGGGGTAGAGCGGGGATGCGGCGGTGACGGCCAGCGCTCGGTCGCCAAGGGTTTCGGCGGCCACCGCGGCCAGAAACGTGCTGTCCACGCCGCCGGAGAACGCGACGGCCAATCCGCCGGTCTCGCGCAGGCCCCGTCGGAGTGCGTCGTACTTGGATTCAAGGGTAGTATTCATACCCGTACCATAAGAACGCAGACAGAGGTTGCAATGGGAGTCTCGCCCGCCAGAGAGCGAGTGTGGGGGTGTGGGGTGTCAGGTGTCAGGTGTCAGGGGGGACGGTACCCGCGGGCTTCAGCCCGCGCCTCGAATTCACGCGGCGGTCCAGTCCTGATTTAAAGTTGACACCCTTTGAATCTCATTACTAATGCTTTT
>CAZSBQ010000418.1:0-1687 GCA_964604795.1 uncultured Victivallales bacterium
TCATCAGGTTGTGTTCGGATTGGTTCATCGTGTCAGATCCTCCTGCAGTGTTCGATGCATCGGATTTCTCGGCATTTACACAAAACGACGACAAAGAGGCAATAAACATGGTAGTTCTGTTCGGGAAATCACCACTCCTGCCTATTCTGGGCCGGTCTGCGGGATATACATTTATCCTCGGTCGTTAAAACCGGCCTGTTCCACAACTATTGCTGCTGCCTCAACTTTTGCCAATTGTGACAGTCACGGATCATTGGATCAGGAAGACGCGGCTTTTGTGCGTGGTTATGGGAAAATTTTTGTTGAATCTAAGGGCTGACGATTGATGGAGGCGGAATTCGCTTGTTCTCATCGCCTCAAAAAAAGCACACGACATCCATGCTTTGGGCTGATTCCCGGATCACACTTGCTCGCGCGGGACGAATTCGTCCCAGCTTTTGCTGTAAATGCGCACGTCCCCCTGGTAGGCGTCGAGGGTGGCGCGAATGAGAAAATGGGTTCGCGCGGCCGTCAGCACGGTTCGGGTGAGGGTTCGTACACGCCAATCCTCGCGCTCGAACAGCCGTTCCTGAACCACTTCGGCGCGCAGTGTGTCGTAGCGGTCATTCCGGTAGCTGTACCGCTCGCTGACATTGCGCCCGATCGTCAGTTCGGCATCCTCCAGGCGAATGCGGGCATCGTTGTTGACCACGTTCAGAGAAACTTCATTGGTAGCCAGATTGTGGTTGACGTTCCACTGCCGGTCCGCGGGCACGAGCAACGTGGTCGGCGGCGACGGCGCGGCCCGGCGCTCGCCCAGATCGCGGACGGCGGGTTCGCCGCCGCTCGCCGCCACCCGCTCGGGAAGGGTGAGGTCGCAGCCGCCAGGATACAGCGTCAGCCGGGCCGACTCCGGCGACGGCCAGGCCAGAGGCCAGTAGGAGCTGGAGACCGACAGACGTATGCGGTGCCCCGCCGGGAATCGCTGGGCGACATTGTTCAGCGGCACGCGCACGCGATACCGCCGACCGGGAACCAGCTCCTCGGGGGTTTCGTGGCCGTTTCGGTGCGTCAGATTGAGCACGCCGAAGGTGACGCGCGTTGCACGGTCGTTGGGCGCGACATCGCAGAGTTGAACCGCCACCATGGCCACCGGCTTGTCCGCGCTGAGTTCCAGACAGACCTCCGCCCGCCCGAGAATCTCCAGATCGGCTTGCAGGGCGGGCGTGTCAAAGGTCAGCGAGCCGCCGTCCTCAGCGCGTTGGTCCCACGGAAGATCGGTGGACTCCGCATACGAGCACCACTTGCCCGCGAACAAGCCGACGCTCAGCGGGCTTTGGATCGTCAGCTCCGTGCCGCCCCCCCCCGTCGAACCATTCTCTTCCGCGGATTTCGCAAACGAGAGACTGTGATGACCAAGGCGGAGCGTCCGTTGTCGGATCGAGGGCGCGGGCCATTCAGGTTCGGCGATCCAGCGTCCGGGACAGGCGGGAAGCAGGGGGTTCGAGCTGTCCTGCATCCAGGCGGTCAGCATCGGCTCGGTTTCGAGTCCGGTGGACGTGCGTTTCAACCAATGGTCCCACCAGCGCAGGCACTCGCCGAGAAAATCAATGTCCGGCCCGGGCCCTCCCTTGTGCGGATACTTGTGTCCCCAGGGGCCGACGAGGCCGCGGCGCGGCACGTCCAGATTCTCGAGCATTCGAAAGAC
>CAZSBQ010000419.1:0-1674 GCA_964604795.1 uncultured Victivallales bacterium
CCGACTGGTGAACGTGACGCAGCAGATTCAGAATATTGCAGACCGTCAGTTCGGCGACGGCTTCGGCTGGGGCTTCCGGCGTGTAGGTCACAGCGATATCGTGCGCCCTGCAGTAGTCCAGGTCGACACTGTCAAGCCCGATCCCCACGCGGCAGATGACTTTCAGCCGGTCGGCTTTGGCGAGGGTTTCGGGCTTGTAGGGTTCCGTGCCTGCGATGACTGCGTCGACGCCGGGCAGGATATCCTGGACTTCGCCGGCTTTGAGTCGCCGCCCGAACGGGTTCGGGACCAACTCGTGTCCGCTGCCTTCGAGCAGGTCCAGGGACCGTCCGCACGCCTTGCCGAACGGCGACGCCGCAATCAGGATGCGCGCTTTGGTGCTCATGGTTCGTCCCGCCGGCCGTCGCCGCGTTCCTGTTCGTGCGGCGGTTCGCCTGTTTCGGACGCACCCAGTTCCGCTGCCGCCGCCACCGCGCGCCGGCATTCGGCTCCCAGCATGGTGATGTCCAGGCTGTAGGCGATGATGTCGAACCCTTCGGCGACCCGCCGCACCAGTTCGTCCGTTGACGGCTGGACCACGTGGATCCCCGCCCGAACCCGGCGTCGCCTGCACGCGCTGAGGATGGTCTCGACGGCCGCCTTGTACTTCGGATGCTCGAATTGTGCAGGGATTCCCATGGAGGCGGTAAGGTCATAGGGACCGATGAATACTGCGTCGATACCGGAGACGTCCAAGATGCCTTCGATGCTCTTGACGCCTCGCACGTGCTCGATCTGTACGCAGACGAACGTCTCGTCGTTGGCGGTCCGCAGCGAATCGCTCAACGAGAAACCGTACTCATTGCACCGCGCGAAGCCGACGCCCCGTTCCCCGACAGGAGGATACTTGGCACTGCGGACCAGCTCCCGAGCTTCTTCGGGAGAATTGATGAGAGGGGCAATGACGGCCGTGGCACCGGCATCCAGGTAGCGCTTCGTCTCTGCATAGGAGTTGCCCGCCAGGCGCACCATCGGCGCACAGCCCTGATTTCCAGCCTTCATCGCCTGGAACAATCGCAGCGCCTGCGGTACGTCCACGGCGGAATGCTCGGCATCCACGACCAGGAAGTCGAAGCCGGCACCGGCCATCACCTCCGCGACCACCTCGCTCGCCGTATTGATCCAACTCCCGATCATCAGTGTCGGCTTTTCCATTCATGTCACCTCAGATACAGCATGGGGGGCTCTGTCTGGCTCACTCGTCGACATCCGCGGCGACGGCGGCGTACAGGGCCAGAAGCTCCGCGAGGCGGAAGGTGAACTCATCATCGATGTCGAAGGACTCCACGGGGGGTGTCGGGAACATCACGGGGTTCGCGCCGATCCGGCTGTTGGCGAGCGCAAAGGACGCTTCCGTGAAGACGTAGAGGCACGAATTCTCCTCGTAGATCGGATTCAGATCCTGCGTCCGCAACAGGTGTTCGGGGTCGTGGTTGATTGCCTGGCCGCGACAGTCGTAGAAGCGGTTCTGGTGGGTGGTCACGCTGAACAGGGAGTCGCAGCCGTCCTCGGCTTTCTCACTAAACAGACGCAAGCCCCGCGAGATGGTTTCGGGGCGCAGAAGAGGATTGGTGGCGTGTGTCTGGATATAGATGCCGCCCTCGGTGCGCGCCAAATCCCAGGCGAAAATGTCGT
>CAZSBQ010000420.1:0-1666 GCA_964604795.1 uncultured Victivallales bacterium
GGCGACACGCTCAGCCGAATCGCCGAGCGCTTGTACGGCTCCTCCGCCCTCTGGCCAAAATTGCAGCAATGGAACACCGAGCGCATTCCGGACCGCAACCGCCTGGTACCCGGCATGAAGCTGCGCGTGCCATCCATCGACCAACTCCGAGGAGGACTGCCAGCCTCGGCCGACCAGGATCGGGAGAACAACAAATGACGGACTTTCTCAGCAGCCGCCTTCACAGCGTCAAACGGTTCGCGCCCAAAGAGACGCCACTCAGCGTGGCGCCCGCGAACTCCGCGCATGCCGACAACGACAATGCCGGGCGCGAGGCATCCGACCCCGCGCACCGGACCAAGGCCGACGCAGGGGAACTGACCCGGCACGAGGATCGCGCCGCAGCGGACCAAGCCTTCCGCACAACCACCCAAGAGTTGGCGCGCCAACGACGCGAAATGCTCACGCGCCTGGGAGAGCACGTCCGAACGCTCGAACACGAGCAGGACCGGCTGACCGCTCACCTGGAAACCGTCGAGCGATTGCGCGCGGACCTGGAAAAGACACCCGAGCAGATTCCCGGCGAAAACCCCGCCTCTCTGCGGGAACTGCGACGCGCAGTCGAGTCCGCCCGCCTCGAACTGGCACGGGAAGCGCGCCACGAAGCGGAGCGCGCCTCGGCCTCCGCACCAATGGGAGCATCACTGGAAAATGTGAGCTTTGCGCGGCTTTTCTGGTGGGGATTGGCGGCCGCTCTGCCGCTGATCCTCGGTGTCCTGCTGGCTGCGGCCCTGATCGCATTCGCCCTTCTGAGCGCCTTTGGAATGTAGACAATGCCCCTTCCCTTCCGCAGCACCAAACAGCGCAAACAACACTCGGAGCGGCGAACCGACGCGGAAAAGCGGCGCGGTCCGTACATCCGTCCGAACCTCGAAGAGCGCCGCCGAATGATCAGCTTCCTGCACGCGGGCGACCACGCGCGAGCAAGCGGTCCGAACAGGCGGACGGACGACGGAACAAAAAAAGCGAGGCGACGGCTGGTCGCCGTCTTCCTCGCGTTGCTGGCCTTCGCATTGTGGGGGCTGCTGAGCGAACTGCTGTGACGGTTGCCGGCAGCAGCACGACGCTCGCACGCTTTGGGCGGACTACTCGTCCACGCGGGTTTTGCGCAGACCCCAAACCTTGTCGCCGTCTTTGTGCTGTCCGCGCTTTTTGAGGATGTCGATGCGCTCGAAGCGCTTCATAACATTGCGTTTGGCGGCAACGTCGCCGCGGACTTTCAAGGAGGGATGAACGGACATAACGAAACCTCGGTATTTAACGGTTCTTTTCTTGGGTCGCCGAAAAACAGGTACTGTACCACCACTGCCCCAGTTCGCAACCTTCACTCGAAAAAGTGCCGGGCGCGGCCTCCGCAAAGTACCGGGCGCGGCCTCCGCAAAGTACCGGGCGCGGCCTCCGCGCCCGTCCTCCCGGGCCGTCGGGGCGCCGGCCCATACCAATACCGGGCACGTTCTCCAATGCAGGCAACCTGCCCCGCTATTCGGCCAACGGCGGGGCTCGACGGAGTCTCGCCCTCCATCGAGCGGGGAGTGCTTGACTCATGACTCATGACTCACGACTCATGACCGATGACCGATAACTGATGACTGATGACTGATGACTGATGACTGACAACTGGTAACTG
>CAZSBQ010000421.1:0-1651 GCA_964604795.1 uncultured Victivallales bacterium
GCGGCATGAAGGGATGCGCGCCAATGGTCAGAATCAGTCGGTCGTACGGCAGATTGTCGCCGTTGCGCAGTTTCACCTGCTTATTGTTGCGGTCCAGCTCGACCACATCGGTGCCTAGGCGCAATTCGATTTGCTGTTGGATGTACCACTCCCGGTCGTGGATCGGCAGATTCTCCGGGTTCACATCTCCGGCCAGGAAACGCGTCAGATTCAATCGGTAGTAGGGAAGCTCGGTCTCTCGTGAAATCAGAGTGATTTCGGCGTTGGGCGCCAGCTGACGCGCGGATTCCGCAGCGGACACGCCGGCGACTCCGCCACCCGCTACAACAATGCGAATTCGAGCGTCGGTCCCCTGTTCGGTCGTCGCGGATTCGGTCACGCCCTCAAAGCGGTCAGCCGGCGCACCGCATACCGGACATTCCTCTGGCGGTTGGGCACCCCCGTGCACATAATTGCAGTTGAGACACCGCCACTGATCCGGCGTCTCGGAGGTGGCGGCTGCGACGTCCGGCGCCTCATAGGGCTCGAATTCCTCTTTGGCCGCCCCGCAGAGGGGGCAGACCTCGGGTGACTCATCGCCGTGATGAACGTAGCCGCACACTGTGCAGCGCCAAGCTTTGGTTTCCGGGGCTGTTGCCATTACGTGGGCTCCTTGCGTTTGTCGGACCGCGAACGGCTTCAGGCTGCGCGGTTAAGAAAACCGAAAATCAATCTCGGACGCAAACTAAACGCCGTATCCCTGTCTTTCAAGTTGGATGTCAAGTCAATAAGGGAGGGTGGCAGAGCAGGCAAAGGCACCACGCCAGAGGCCGAGCGACTCCAGAAGGGTGGCAGGTCTCCGACCTCTGGGTTGGAATCACTGGTTTTCAGGGAGCGGTGGGAGTTCGGCTTCGGTTGTTCGTTGGCGGATGACGGCGTAGAAGACATCGAACAGGTTTACGAGCCAGACGACGCCGATTGTGATGAAGGAGGCAACCATGCGGGGGACGGAGTACTGTGGGTCCTCGACAGCGGTTTCGGCATACGCCAGGGAGTAGAAGGTGCGAATCACGGGAACCGTTTCGAGCAGGAACCAGGCGAGGGCTGCGGCGCTGAGGGCAAAGTAGACGGCGCCGGCGGTGTGACGGCGCTGCACGAACTGGCCGAGGCCGGGACAGATGAAGCCGGAAAGGATGATGGGGATGCCCACCGGCATGCGTTTTTCCGACTGATTGTCGTTGGCAGTGTCGTTCATGGTGTTTTCTCGCTGTTTTTTGCTTCTTGCCAGAGTTGTTCCAGCTCGTCGATTTCGCAGCCGGCGGCTTCCTTGCCTCGTTGCTTCAGCATCTCCTCCATGGACCGGAATCGGCGGTCGAATTTGCGGATGGTGGCATGCAGCAGTTCCTCGGGGCACTCGTCGCAGAATCGGCTCAGGTTGACCACGGAGAACAACAGGTCGCCGATCTCCTCGGCGATGGCGTCGCGCTCACCGTCGCGCAATGCCTCGCGAGTTTCGAGAAGTTCCTCCTCGATCTTGGCAAGGACACCGTCGATCTCGGGCCAGTCGAATCCGACTTTGGCGGCTTTGTGCTGGATTTTGCGGGCGCGGTGAAGGGCGGGGAGGTGCCGCGGGACACCCTCGACGGCGGAGTCGGAGCGCTTCTCCTTGCCC
>CAZSBQ010000422.1:0-1647 GCA_964604795.1 uncultured Victivallales bacterium
CTGGCTTGTATGGCAGGTTTCAGGGTCAGTGATCCGAATCCCAACGTAATTCCTCCTCACAGCCCAGTACCCTTTAACGCATTCCGCATGGCGAACCGCGAGCTGCGGGCGATCCTCAATGGCGGGAAATACTGGTGTCCTCAGCCAGCACATTAAGATAGTCCTGATAGGCGTAGACCCGGTCGCGCTGCTTACCGGTGACCTCCCGCAGGATGTTCATGCGGCACAGCAGTTCGATGGCTTTGCCTGCGGTGGGCGAGCTGGCGTCAATGAGCCTGGTTGCCGACGGCAGAGTGATCATGGGGTGATCGGGCAGGCTTTCGAACAGGCGAACGGCGTTCATCGTCGTCTCTCCATGGGCGGTCAGTGCTCTTCGATGTTGGCCGATCACGGAGGATCACATGGCGGCAGCGGATGGGGAACGAAGGCCCTTACCTTCTCTCCGCCGACGTCCGTGGTCCTGCAGGTTCCGGTGATGCGTTCCATGGGTACGAAAGCCTCCTTTTGCAGCCGGCCATGCTGACAAAGATAATTCACTTAGTCCGGCGCGTTATGCAAGTCCCCTTTTATTGCTTTCTCGTGCAGGTAGAACAAGACAGCCCTTGGAATAAGTGTTTGCCGAAACAGGAGGGTGCCCAACAGACAAATTCGCCGCCCAAAGGGCGGTTCGGGACCGGTGCGCCCGAATTCGCCCGGTTTCATCCTCTTTTCCACTCATCTTCATGCCAAAGCAAACAACAGACACCCCCGGCTGATCAAGCAGTGCAGAAGCAATTTCCTGTCTCTCAGGCTATGTCCACAGAATTTGGTTGGATCCGGTCAGTTGAGTTCGCAATGGCTTTAGTATCAACGGGCATCCCTGCCTGTTGTGAAGTTCTCTGCACCCAGGATGGCCGCAGTACGTGAGCAATCCAACCAAATTCTGTGGACATAGCTCTCAGGCCTACGAACTGGAATCTTCCACATTGAAAAAACCGACAGGGCAATTCCTTTCTGAGGGAATAGAGCGGCGTGATCCCGCCCCCGCCGACGGAGGGCGAGACTCCGTCGAGCCCCGCCGTTGGCGAATGGCGGCGCGGGTCGCCTGCACCGGAGCCCCCTCTCGCCTTCGGAGGAAACCCGGGGTGCCGGTACCACGCACCCCGGCTCGACGGGAGTCTCGCCCACGCGTCCCGCGCGAGTTTTACATTCCCAAACAATCTATTGCAGAAAACATTTTACACGTTTAGAAAAGAAGTGTCCTGAAAAACCGTACATCCAGATTGATGATCGTCATGTTGGATGTACGGTTATTGTTCATGGTATTCCGGAAATTTTTTTTGGAGTCGGACAATTCGACCTTTTCGGATGGACTCAGTGTTTCGCCCGAATCCCCTTGGGAGCAAGTCATGTCGGACACGGACTCATTGGACGCATTGCGGGAAGACTTGGAGCGCCGACTCCTCGCATGCCGGCATACGGAGGGCTGCTGGCGCGGGCAGCTGGCCTCGAGTGCGCTGGCCAATGCCCTGGCCTGCATCGCGCTCCGAGACGCGCCGGGCGCCGGCAATCCCGCCGCGGCACAGCGCGGCATCGCGTGGCTTTGCGAGCACCGCAACGCCGATGGCGGCTGGGGGGACACCCCGAACAGTCCGAGCAATCTGAGCA
>CAZSBQ010000423.1:0-1614 GCA_964604795.1 uncultured Victivallales bacterium
CGCAGTGCTGGTTCTCGGCGGCTTGGCGGGCGGCATCGTGTTTGCGCTCGTGCCGCCCGATTCAACGGGAACACCCCGACAAAAGACCCGCGCAACCCGCAGAGGAGGGTGAGAGTCCCCTCGAACCCCGCCGTTTGCCGCATGGCGGGGCAGGCTGCCTGCACCGATGGCCGCGTCGCCTTCCGGAGACCGGTCCTGGGCGCGGAGGCCGCGCCCGGTACTTGGTGGAGGCCGGCGCCCCGACGGCCTGCGCGGGGGGGACGGGCGCGGAGGCCGCGCCCGGTACTTGGTAGGGGCCGGCGCCCCGACGGCCCGCGCGGGGGGGACGGGCGCGGAGGCCGCGCCCTCTACTTGAGAGGGGGATCTTTTCGACGGAGTCTCGCCCTCTTCACCCGGCGACCGGAAGGGGGTTGGTGTCAGGGGCAGTCTTGCGGGGAAACTGTTGCTGTCGCTGGTGGGGGGCGAACTGCTTGAGTTCGCGAATGTGCGTCCGGATGGCTTCATGCCCTTCAACGATCCGTCCGTCGGTCAGGAGCGCCGGCGGGGACGGTTTAAGCGGCCATCCAAGTGCTCTGTAGGAGTACGGAAGGATCGGCACCACGTGATGGGAAAGGGGCAGCTTTTCAAGTAACTCGCATATCTTGTCGCAGTCTTCACAGCCGGGAGTTCGAAAATAGGTGATCATCAGGTTGTTTCTCGCAGGTTTAGTGTAGTCACATCGTTTGTCTGATCCGCACGGAGGATAGCCTCCGTTGTCGGCGTGTCTCGGTTCGGGGCCGCCATTTGCGGTTGCGGAGTTATAATTTCACCACGCTGTTGGTGGAGCCCAGGGCGTTTTCGCGCAGTTTCCGGCAGTCGGGATCACAGCACCATTTTCCGTCCACGACGAATTTGTATTCATGTTCGCCTGGAGGCAGCTGCATCCGGGCGCGGAAGCTGCCGTCGGGACGGCGCACCATTCTCCGTGCTTGCGGGTTCCATTGGTTGAAGTCTCCCGCGAGATAGACGCTCTTTGCATCCTCTTCCGGAGTGCATACGAACGTGACTTTGCCATCTTGGTTGTGTCGAATAGCCATTTGTGTTTCCTTTTTTGATGTGGTTGTTCGAGCGCAATGCCGTGGCCGACACCGCAGTTTTTGCAGGCTGCAGGTGGATTCCTGCACTGTCTTCGATAACTATAGGGAAGTCGTCGGGCGCGCGCTATACTCCCCTTCCTTAATCTATGCAGGAAAAAACCCGAGTGTGAATGGTTTGTGGCGCACAGGCAGCAATTGCGAATCTTGCCAACCAGGGCACCCCTTTTCCGGGGAGTACAGGCGTTACCTGGTCCCCTGTTGAGAGGGCGAGACACCGTCGAGCCGAGGTGATGGGCACTGGAACTCCGGGTGTCCCGTCGAAGGCTCCCTCTTACGGATGAAGAGGGAATACCACGGATGGCAAAGCCGACCCACGGATAAAGAAAGCACAGGAAGAAGGGGAAGGTGCCTGCAGGCATCAATGATCTGCGAAGAGACCAGCTTAACGTTTTCGTACGTTCGTTACCCTAGAAAAGAAGTGCCCAGGCTTGTCCGCCTTTGGCGGTTGCATTGTCGCCTGTTTCGGGGTACAGTTGGG
>CAZSBQ010000424.1:0-1614 GCA_964604795.1 uncultured Victivallales bacterium
CGCCACTCAGCTTCGTAGGCTGTAAGTAGGCGGTGGACCGGAACACGCCCTCTTTTTCCGTCAAGGAGATGACTATGAAGGCCAACAACTCGGTTGAACAACTTGCACTTCGTAAACTGCGGCACAGCATAAACGGGAACCCGAAGAAGCTGCGCAAACTCGTCGATTCCACCCGAAAGATGGACCTCGATATCGACGTGCAGAACTTCGTGGACAACCTCGAGTACTCTCTCGACAACGACACGCCCTTCTCACGCATATTTCTGCGCATCGGAAACGAGATGAGCCGGCGCTACAAGCAGTCGCTTGTCAGCAATCTCATCTACAACTCCTTCATCAAGGGCCGAAAGCGCCGTGACGAGCTGACAACCGACGGCAATGTGGTGCCCAGTGTCCTCGTCATAAGTCCGACCATGCGCTGCAACCTCAACTGCACCGGCTGCTACTCCGGACTCTACGAGAAGCAGGGGGAGCTGCAAAAGGAAGACCTCGAGAGCATCATCGACCAGGCCCGTGATCTGGGCATCTACTTCATCGTCATCTCCGGCGGCGAGCCCTACGTTATGGGCGACACACTCGTGGAGCTCTTCGAGAAGTACAACGACATGTTCTTCCTGACCTACACAAACGGCCTGTTCTTCGACAAAAAACTTGCGAAGAAGCTCGGGAAGCTCGGGAACGTTGCTCCGGCGATCAGCGTGGAGGGGTGGCGGGAAGAGACCGATGCCCGTCGCGGGCCAGGTGTGTGGGCCAGGGTCCACACCGCAATGGAGAACCTTCGGAACCACGGCGTGATGTTCGGGATCAGCGTGACCCAGACGAAGTACAACCTCGGAGCGATTCTCGACGACGCATTTGTCCGGCATTTCCTCGACCAGGGTGCCATTTTCGGCTGGTATTTCATGTTCATGCCGGTGGGCAAGGATCCGATGCTCGATCTCGTGCCTACTCCCGAGCAGCGCGTGCACTCGGCGCAGCGCGTGCGCGAGTTGCGGGCACAGTACCCCGTGTTCCTTGCGGACTTCTGGAACGACGGTGACTCGGTCGACGGCTGCATGGCCGGCGCCAAGGGCTACGCACACATCCTCAGTAACGGCAACGTCGAGCCCTGCGTCTTCGCCCATTTCGGCGTGGACAACATTCGCGACAAATCGCTCTTCGATGCGCTGAACTCACCCTTCTTCAAGCACATCCGCGGCAAATTCCCCTACAACGAGAACGCGAACCTGCGGCGCCCCTGCATGATCATCGACAATCCGGATGTCCTGCGAGAGGCCGTCAACGAGTACCTCGTACCCCACGGGCACGAGCACTCCGAGGACTTGATCAAGGACCCCGAAACTGTAGAATGGGTGAATCGCTACGCTGAGCGATACAGGGAACTCGTCGACCCGATTTGGGAACAGATCATAAACAACCCGACCAGCAGGTGGTACCGCCACGGCTACCGCTACAAGCGCCTGTTCCGGTTCCAGACCCAGAAGCAGTCGGCTGAAACCCCGCTGGCTACGCCGGCAGGGTGAGGCCTTCCATCCATTGGGTGCGGGGTAGCCGCCCCGCGCCCTCTTTCGGCGCAACACCTTCGTTCGCGCCTGCACGGGTTTTCGAGTATGA
>CAZSBQ010000425.1:0-1605 GCA_964604795.1 uncultured Victivallales bacterium
ATCAGCATGCGCATCGGCGAGGAACCGGTGGCGAAGGACTCGACGATCTTCATCAGGTGAACGTCGGGAACGCCGCCGTGGATGGCCGCGATGGATTCATCGGCCTGCTTGGCGAAGTCGTCCGAGTGGCGGAGTCCGAAGTCGCGCACCAGCGCCTGCACGAGCGCCTTCTGCGTCTCGCGGTACTCGGTGAAGATGAGAACGCGCGGGGATTTCCTGCCCCCGTTCCAGGACAGGTCCTCGAGCTGGCGCTTCAGGAGGGCATAGCGGGTGGATTCCGCGAGAGACTGCTCCTCCAGGGCCTCGTCGATGCGCTGCAGATACGACAGGGAGGGATGGCCGGGGGCCTCCTTGTTCAGTTTGTGCAGCCGTTTGACGGTGGTCGTTCGGCAGGCTTCGGGGCTGGAGAGGAAGAGCTTGTAGAGTCCGTACTGCATGAGGGAGTCGAGGCGTTCGCCGCGCGGGATGTCGCCGCCGCTGCGCGACCGCATTTCGGCCAGGATGCGGAGGACGGCATTCTCGGCCTCGGAGGCGGCGTCCGAGGTGCGGGTGCGGGGGACGACCTCGCGCTCGCGGAAGTTCTCGCCGGCTTCCTTGCGGACATCCTCCTTGAACCGCATGAGGAAGAAGCTGCGGATGTCCTCGGCTTCGTATTCCCGGAACAGGGGGTCGGGGATCGCCGAGGGGTCGAGGAGGCTGATCAGTCGACCTAACGTTTCGCGTTTGCCGTTGTGGGGCGTGGCCGTGGTGAGCAGCATGCTGTCCGTGCGCCGGGACAGGAGCCGGGCGAGCCGGTGACTCAAGTGGCGCTCCGGGACGCTGGCGCCGGCGACGTTGTGCGCCTCGTCGATGATGACGACGTCCCAGCGCGTATCCTCCAGAAAGTGGCGGTACCGGCCCGCGTCCTTCAGGGTGTCGATGCTGACGATGATGCGCTGGTAGACCTCGAATGGGTTCTTGTTGGCGGGGATGCGCAGGCGCAGCTTGGCGATGCCGTCGGAGTCCAGCCGCACGAGAGGAATGCCGAAGCGATTCCACAGCTCCGACTGGAACTGGGTGAGCATCGATTTCTTCGCCAGCACGAGGATGCGGTCCGCGCGCCCGCGGCGCATGAGTTCGGCGAGAATCATGCCGACCTCGATGGTCTTGCCGAGCCCCACCGCGTCGGCGAGCAGGAGGCGGGGACGGAGTTGCAGGAGGGCGCGGTGGACGGCTTCGCGCTGGTACTCCATGGGCACGAAGGTTCCCATGTTCGAGAAGTCCGGTTCGATGCCTGTGGCCGGCATCTGACGGAGTTGGGCTTCGAGGAAAAGGCGGGAGAGCAGATATCCGCTGGATTCGTCGGGGACCAGTTCGGTGGCGCGGGGATCGACGGGGACCAGAGAATCGCGCTGTTCCAGGAAGACGCGCTGCTGGCCGCGAACCAGGTCGTCCGCCCCCACGCAGTAGACAGCCTGAAACCGGCCCGACTTGTCCGAAGACTCGGTGCGGGTGACCAGCCACTCCGCGTCGCGGCACAGTACCCGCATGCCCGGAGCGATGGTGGTTGTAGCGCTTGATTCAGGCACCGTCGAAATCCTCCGGGTTCACGCACAAGTCCGGACG
>CAZSBQ010000426.1:0-1583 GCA_964604795.1 uncultured Victivallales bacterium
GCAACAGGAAATTCCACGCATAAAAAAGGGGCTCCAAAGGAGTTTTCGTGGTGATTTCAGGCTTTGAAGGGCCTTGAAGTACTACAGGCATCCCTGCCTGTGGCGGATACCGGATTCGGGCGTTCAATTTGCGCGAGATTGGGAGTTCCAAATGTGGGTCAGCTTGCCGCTCGGGGGTAATTTCCCAGGACTTTCACGAATTCGCAATGCGCGTCGAGTTCATCCAGGGCCTGACGCACGGTGGGGTCCTTGACGTTGCCGATGAGGTCGACGAAGAAGTAGTACTCCCAGCTTCGCCGTTTGGATGGGCGGCTTTCGATCATGGTCATGTTGACGTTGTGCTGATGCAGCGGCTGCAGGCAGTCGTAGAGCGCGCCTGGCCGGTCGCGGACGACGAACATCAGTGAGATTTTGTCGTCCTCCGGGGCGCCTTCGGATTCCTCGGCGCCGAGCACGAGGAAGCGGGTCGTGTTGTCCTGGAAATCCTCGATTTGGCGTGCCCTGAGAGGGACGTTGTATTCTTCGGCGGCGAGTTCGCTGGCCAAGGCCGCGGCGTTTGGTTCCTCGCGGCTGCGGACAACGGCCTCTGTGGTGCTGGAGACTTCGACCAGGGGCACTCCGGTCAGGTTGTCGCGAAGCCAGCGACGGCATTGTCCGAACACCTGGGGATGGCTGTAGATGCGCTGGATGCGCTCGGTTTCGCATTGCGCCAACAGATTGTGATGGATGCGCATGTTGATCTCGGCGCTGATTCGCGCGTTGGCGTCGACAAACATGTCCAGGGTGTGGGTTACCGCGCCCTCGGTGGAGTTTTCCACGGGCACGACGCCGTGGGTGGCCTCGCCGCGCGTGACCGCCTCGAAGACGTCGCCGATGGTTCGGCGCGGGATGTATTCGGCGCTGTGCCCGAATTGCTGCAGGGCGGCCTGGTGGGTGAAGGTGGCGGGACTGCCGAAGAACGCGATCTGGAGGGGACGGAGCCAGGCGCGCTGGTCGGACAGGATTTCGCGGAACACCGCTCGGAGAAGCACGTCCGGCACAGTGCCCGATGCCTCTTCGATGAGGGCATGGATGCGTTTCCTGGCGGTGTCGACCGACACCTCAGGTTCCTGACCGGACTGCGCCAGGTCCTTGACGACGCACCGGCGCCGGCCGAGCAGGTCAATCAATTGGCGGTCCAGTGATTCGAGCGATTGGTTCGGGGAAGTTTGATCCATGGGGCGTTTCCGTTGGACGTGGGTTGCTCACATTGCACGGAAAGGAACATAATGTCGGATGGGGACGTTTGCCAGACCCTCTCCGAAAAGGGGGCACTCTTATGCCTTTGGCGCGTCTTCTGGACCACGGTCAATTCGTTCAGAAGTATTGAACTTCGTGTCCCTTCGAGCTCTTCGTGACTGATATCGGTCTTGCTATTCTCCCATGCGAACGCATCGTCATCGGGAGACCGACACGGGGCGCGGAGGCCGCGCCCTATACTTGGTAGGGGGCCGGAGCCTCGACGGTCTGCGGGAGGGCCCGCCTTGGCGGGACACCCGAGGTTTCGGTGTCGGCAGCCCAGGCTCGACGGAGTCTCGCCCTCC
>CAZSBQ010000427.1:0-1521 GCA_964604795.1 uncultured Victivallales bacterium
GTCGCCGGATTCCGAAAGAAAAATCGACAAACCGAAACAAAGCCACTCATTTCGATTCCGAAGCTACGACTGTAACAGCCTGGACGATGATTGCAAACGCCCCCGCCAAGTAGAGGGCGCGGCCTCCGCGCCCCGTGCCGTCGAGGCCCGGCCCCCCACCAAGTAGAGGGCGCGGCCTCCGCGCCCCGTGCCGTCGAGGCCCGGCCCCCCGCCAAGCAGAGGGCGCGGCCTCCGCGCCCCGTGCCGATTTCCCGATGACGATGCGTTCGCACGGGAGAATAGCAAGACCGATTTCAACTACGAAGAGCACGAAGGGACACGAAGTATAAAATGAGGGCGCATGAAGAAAAGTAAGGTGTCCGCGCTCATCAATGATCCACGAAGAAAAAGGTTTTTAGAGTGGACTCAACTGTACCATTCAGAAAAGAAGCGCCCTGGATTCCAAGCCGGGAACATTGCATGTTCCCGACCTGCGATGTAGATTCCCCGCCACAGTGAACGCCAAGCGCCCCGTCGCCCCACCTGATGCCCGCGCAACCTTTCGGAGCGCATGCATTCGACACGAGTGGCGGCGGATTTTTCACGGGTTCAGGTTTGATACAAGGAGGACACGATGACCGACCGACAGGACAATCCGCTGCGCCGGAGAATCGCCGTCGTCGGACACCTGAAGACGCACCCCTCCCTTTCCTCGTCCGCCCTGGTCAAGCTCCTGGCCCGGCAGAACATCCAAGCCTGCCCCAAAACCGTGCAGCGCGACATCCAGGCCATGCAGTTGGATTTGGATGCGCCCATCGACTACGATCCCGCCACCCACGGCTACCGCCTGACCAACCCGAAGTGGACCTTCCCCACCGGTCAGCTCGAGGACGACTCCCTGTTCGCCAGCCTGGTCGCCCACCATCTGTCCGCCCCGCTGCTGCCCCCCACGCTCCAGGAACCCCTGACCGAAGCCGAGCGCGTGCTTCTGGCCGCAGGCGACGCCGACGACATTGGCGAGGAGCTGCTCCGCTCCGTCATCCTGGCCACCTCCGGAAACATCCTGCCCGACAAGCACATCTTCGAAAATGTCCTGGACGCCTGGCGCGACCACCGGCTGCTCGAGATCGGCTACCGCAACGAGGAGAACGCCACCAGCACGCGTCAAGTCGAACCGCATGCCCTCTTCCTCGCCGCCGGCGCCTGGTACATCCGCGGACACTGCCGCCTGCGCCGCGAAGTCCGCAACTTCGCCATCCACCGCTGCCGCGAAACCCGCATCCTCTCCGAACGCTTCCAGCGCAGCCCCGCCATCCTCGCCGGACTCAATCACGGCAACCCCTTCGACTACAGCGAAGTCCGCAATATCGTCCTCCGCACCGATGCCGACAAGGCCTCCGTGCTCCGCGAACGCGTGTGGTTCCCCGGACAAACCCTCGACGAGCACCGCGACGGAACCCTGACATTCCGCTTCCCCAGCGCACCCGAACCGCTGCTGCTCCGATGGCTCCTCTCCTACGCCCCGCACATCACCGTCCTCGA
>CAZSBQ010000428.1:0-1508 GCA_964604795.1 uncultured Victivallales bacterium
AACGGGGCAGAGCAGCCGCTCGCCAATCGCCCGCGTGCGGAGCGAGCGCGTACTCGAAGTGATGCTCGCCGTGCAGTTGAGCGCCCGGAGTCATCCAGGTGCTGCATTGCAGGGTCGAGTCCACGCTGCGCAGCAGGGTCACTTCAAGCCCCGGTTGGCCCCCTTCGTCGGCCATGATTTCATACTCGTGCAATCCTTTCGTGATCACGGCGAAGCCGCCGTCGGTGTCGGCCAGGTCGGCAAATCCGCGCATGGGGTGGAAGTTCTGCGCCGTATCCGCGGTCCATTTGTCAATGTGGTTTTCGTGCACGGCGAAAGCGGCGTCGGCGCGAACTCGGGCTGTCCGGCTGTTGCCCGGCAGCACCAATCGCACGCGCTGATTCGATGCGTTGTTGTTCAGACTTGTCTTGACCTTGATTAAATTCGAGCCGGTCTCCAAAGTGAACTGGCTGACCAGCCGAAGTGTGCGTCTGCCGCGCAGCCGCGCCTTTTCCCGGTCGTACTCGGCCGGAACACGGAGGGCACAGGTTACCTGCAGCACCGCTCGGAGCGGGCCGGAGGAGATTTGCGCCACCTCCGCCGTGCCGTTCAGCGTGGTTCGCCGTTTGCTTCGCGGCAGAGGCTCGTAGTGATAGCCGCCGCCCACATCGGTGTCGTGCGCGAAAAAATGCAGCCCTGGGATCTCCTGTTCGTCGCTGGTGCGCTTCAAAGTGATCGTACCGTTGGTATTCACGCTCAAGCCAACGTGCCCGTTGTTCAGCGAGCGTTGGTCGGCGGTGACCGGGTTGGGCGGCAGTTCGGGGGTACCCTCCGGGCAATAGCGCAATCTGCGGACTTCGCAGGGCTGCAAGTCGGCGATGAACACGCACCCGCGACACTCCCAGCATATCACCGGTTCGGCGTCGGTGGTGTATGTCTTCATGCGCAGCACATCATCGAACTGCACTGGATGATCGCGTCCGTCCGAATCTCGGAGACATGCCTTCGGGCCGGGTTTTTCGGCCAGCCGAATAACAAAATCGACGACTGGATTGCCGCCGTTCAAGCCGGCGTAGACCACAACTGTCGGGATGCCGTCGCGGAGGGCGTTGTTGTTCAGATAGTCCAGTGCGCCGTCAGCAATGTCAATGCCGGTTTCGATGACCTCGCGAAACCGGGTATTGACATCGTCATGCACCCGGTCCTGGCTGCAGCCGCAGATGGAGTCGTGCGCGTGATTCTGCAGCAGTTTCTCCCACGCGCGCCCCAGAAATGGGGTGGCAGCGGGCTTGCCTGCCCGGCCCGCCGCGGCGTCGAGCGGCTCGGCCAGATTCTGCAGATGCATGCGCGCCCGCTCATTGTTGATTTTGTTGTCCATGCGGCTCGACAAGGTGCCGTGAAGTTCATCGATGTTTAATCGTCCGCGCAACTGTCCCTGCCAAGTTTGGAGCTGCGTCTGGTCAAGTTCCTGCTTCAGCGCGTCCAAATACTCTTGGACCGATCCGTGATGAAATTCGACCTCGGGCATC